>DUOV01000148.1 GCA_012838615.1 Clostridia bacterium
GCGGAGTACGATATTCTATGGCATCAGCTACTGCAACCGCTGTTCCAACGTTATTAACTATGACTCCAATATCTAAAGGTAGTTTTCCCGAAGGAACTACCCTGCCTAAACAAGCATAAATTAAATGTTTTTCAGAACCTTGGGGATACCTTTCCGGACATACTTTTATTTTAATATTACTAAGTCCAGCTGTGGCTTTAGTTAGGATCTCAATAGCTTCTTGCTTATTATCTTCTATCCCAATTACACCTTTGTCACAGCCTACAATTTTCATAATATATTGTAAACCTTTAACAATCCTATCGGCTTTCTCTACCATTACCCTAAGATCTGAAGTTAGGTAAGGTTCACATTCGCCACCATTTAACAGTACATAATCTATCTTGACCCCTTCAGGTGGGTTATACTTAACATGAGTCGGAAAGGTGGCCCCTCCTAAACCCACAATACCTGCTTCCAAGACTATTTTTCTCAACTCATCAACCGTAAGTTTCTCAGCTTCCGCCTGAAACATTTCTTTAAGGGTAGTATCCTTTTCATCTAACCCATCGTTTTCGATGATAATACATTCTCCGAATCCTAATACAGGATGGGCCTTTCTCTGGATAGCCACAACAGTACCGCTAATACTGGCGTGAACAGGAGCACTTACATAGTTTTTGCTTTCCCCTATCTTTTGCCCAAGCTTTACCTTATCGCCAACATTAACAATTGATTCAGCAGGGGCACCTAAATGCTGGCTCAAGGGTATATATACTTTGTTTGGAATATTAGCAACTTTTATATTTTCTTGTGCAGTCAGTTCCTTATGTCCATGCAAATGAATGCCAAAGTTTATTGCCATTCTTACTCTCCTCCATTTGCAATATTTATTAATGCATCTCATTGTATATTATCAGATATAACGCAAAACATAAAGATGATCTTTAAGATGATCTTTGATAAGTCAAATTGTTCTATATAAAGTAAATGTTGTAATTCTTGCATAATTATACATTGGGTATTTGCCAATCAATTTCTGCCAGACCATTGGCTTTCAAGAATTGATTTGCTTTGGAAAAATGCTTGCATCCAAAAAATCCTTGGCTGGCTGAGAGAGGACTTGGATGAGCTGCTTCCAAAATCAGATGCTTAGAATTTGTGATCAGTTTCCTCTTGCTTCTGGCATTATTTCCCCATAGCAAAAATACCACTGGAGAATCCTTCTGGTCTAATATTTTAATTATTTGATCAGTAAATATTTCCCATCCTTTATTGCGGTGGGAATTTGCCATTCCTGCTACAACAGTCAAACTTGTATTAAGCAACAGCACACCTTGCTTAGCCCAGTAATCCAAACAACCGTGATTTGGTATATAACAGTCCAGATCATCAGCAAGCTCCTTGTATATATTCATTAAAGACGGAGGGATTGGTACACCCTTTTGGACCGAAAAAGCTAAACCGTGGGCTTGATTTGGCCCATGGTATGGGTCCTGGCCTAAAATTACCACCTTTACCTCTTTGTAGGGTGTTAATTTCAAGGCTTCAAAGATTTTATACATATTAGGATAAACAGTTTTTGTCTTATATTCCTTAGCCAAGAAAAGCCTTAATCTTTGGTAATAATCCTTTTTAAATTCACATTTTAACAACTCATCCCAGTCGTTACCAAACTTTACCATTAACACTCACCTTTCTACTAACTTAAAGCTTGTAACCTAGCCTTAAACTTTTTTTCCTACATTATTTAATATCTTATCAAAAAATCTTAAAAAACGTAAAAAAAACTGCTTATTAAGTAAAAAGTAAAATATAATAATTAGTGTAACAAAAATTTATTAAGAAAAGGAAAATGCTATATGAATATAATTATTAAAGAAAACTACCAGGAACTAAGTACATTTACAGCTAACTTGATCGCCAAATTAATTAGATCCAAGCCCGATTGTATTCTTGGGTTGGCAACTGGAAGTACCCCTATAGGAACCTATAAAGAACTGGTTCGAATGCATAAGGAAGAAGGACTCGATTTCTCTCAAGTTAAAACATTTAACCTTGATGAATACTTGGGTGTTGGAATTGATTTAAACAAGCCCTATCATTTAGATCAAAGTTATGCCAGATTTATGTATGAAGAACTTTTTAAACATATTAACATCAAAAAAGAAAATATTTATTTTCTCAATGGACTTACGAATGATCCTGAAGCACATTGTAAGTGGTATGAAGAACAAATTAAAAAAGCTGGCGGAATTGACCTCCAGCTGTTAGGTATAGGCCGTGATGGACATTGGGCTTTTAATGAACCTGGTTCATCACTAGCTTCCAGAACAAGGGTTCAAGCCCTAACTAAGCAGACTTTAGATGATAACTATGAAAGCTTTTATAAAAAAGCAGGAGTCGATAGATCCGAAATGCCTCATTTTGCGCTAACTATGGGGATTGGAACTATTTTGGAAGCTAAAAATATCATCATGATTGCTAATGGCAGCAAAAAAGCAGATGTAGTTGCTGCAAGCTTGGAAGGGCCTGTAACAAGTCAGATTACTGCTTCTGCTATTCAATTGCATAGCGGCGGTATTACTGTAGTTCTCGACAAAGAAGCAGCTTCAAAACTAAAAAATACAGAACATTATATGCATGTGGAAAATTTAAAGCTAAAGTATAATTTGCCGTAATTAATAAAGTATAAAATCATTATGGGTAAAGCCCGTCCTTTGGCGGGCTTTATCTTGAATATTATTTTAGCCTAGTTTTCTAGAATAAATCTCAGTATAAGTTAACTTCCCGGAAATTCGTTCTGATTTCATTAAGCTTATTTTAGTTACTTTTATACTTAGAGGAGAAATACACTTTTCAAATGTTCGGTAATCAAAATCCTTTTTTAAAACTACTTTTCGCCCAAGGGTCAAATGGGGTTTAAAGGGCCTTTTTTCTATATCAAACCCTATTGCACGAAGTTTGGTAGTCAATTCCTCGTAGATTGTATCTAATTCATTACTTTTTTCTACACCTAACCAGTAGATATCACCACCGGCACGAGGAAACTTGCCCAGCCCCTTTATTTTAATTTTAAATGTTCCAGGTAGAACTTTAATAGAATCCATTACTTCCTTTATCGGTTTAATTCTTGAGGTTTCGCCGATGAAAATTAAAGTTATGTGCAAATTTTCCTTTCTTGTAAAATTCCCCTGCACAGATTGGTCTTTTAACTTGTGAATTAATTTCTCTAGTGCATCAGAAATTTCTTGTTCTAAGTTTATAGCAATAAATATACGCATAAGTTAACTACTCCCCATAAGAAAATAATTACATCAAAGGTGAAAAAATGCGTAGTAAGGAGCTTGTTAATGTTTGATACCATTTTATATTTTTAAAATCCTCCCAAAGAATTTCCTTACATACGTCCAATGTAGTTAAAAAGTCTTCCTTGATTTCTTTAACACTACTTGTCTTATACATCCAGACACCACACTCAAAATGGGTAAATAAACTTCTATAATCTAGGTTTATGGTTCCCACAACACCGTAGACATCATCAACTACAAATGTCTTGGCATGGATAAATCCTGGTATATATTCATAAATTTTAACTCCGCTCTCAACTAAGTTTTTATAAAAAGATTTAGTTACCTCGTGAACATACCATTTATCAGGTATATGTGGCGTAATAATACGAACATCTACTCCTGCCTTAGCAGCACTTGATAATGCTCTTTCCATCTCATTGTCGATAACTAGATAAGGTGTGGTAATATAAACATAGCTTTTAGCCTTATTTATTAAGTTTAAATAAACTGTTTCGCTAACGGGTTCATCATCTAATGGGCTATCGGCAAATGGTTGGACATAACCTGGACTAATTTTATTAGAGGAATAATCAGCCTTAAATTTAGTAATATCCTCATCTGTTCCTCTAAGGTAACACCACATGGTTAGAAACATGACAGTCATATTCCAAACGGCTTCACCTTTTAGCATGATAGCTGTATCTTTCCAGTGGCCATATTTTTCGATTTTGTTAATATACTCATCAGCTAGATTAATACCGCCAGTAAAACCTACACACCCATCGATAACTGCAATTTTACGGTGATTTCGATTGTTAAGCCTAGGAGATAATAAGGGTACCAAAGGATTAAAGATGCAACATTTTATTCCCATTTTTTCAAGTTTTTTATTATATCCGTAAGGTAAAGTAAAGAGACATCCTGCGTCGTCATAAATAAGGCGAACATCAACTCCCTGAGCAGCTTTCTCTACTAATATTTCTAAAATGCTGTTCCACATTAGACCTTCTTCGATAATAAAATATTCCAAAAAAATATAACGCTTTGCTTTGCTTAATTCCTCTAGAAGTTTGGCAAACTTAACTTCGCCTAGGGGGAGATATTGGGTCTCCGTATTACACTGGGGAGGGTAATAACCGTTATTTTGAATATACCTTGACTGATTTAAGGCGCATTGGTCTTGCAAACCTATTTCCTCTAATATATCGTCCCTAGGCTCCAATACTTCTTTAGTTTTGTCGACAACTAATTTCATCTTTTTCTTAAGATTCTTGCCCAGCTTATCGCCACCAAAAATAAGGTAAAAAAGTCCCCCGAAAATTGGAAACAGGAGAATAGGTATAATCCAGGCAATTTTATATGCTGGTTTATCCCTATTATTTATAATCCACAATACGACGACTAAACTTAAAAGGACACTTGCACCATAAAAGAAAACAAAGTATTCATTAAAGCGCTTTATTATAGAAATGAGAAAAGCCAGTTGCAGGATCATTGGAACAAAAATAAAAGCTACTCGATGAGAAAAGAATTTTTTAATAAGATTCATGTATCTAACTCCATAAGAATTATAATTAAAGTCAAATTTTGTTATTTCCTTAGAAAATATTATAGTCAATTTTGTAAAAATTAAGTAGTTTTACTGAATATATATATTAAACATATATACATAGTATTTTACTGGGATATATTAATATATCAAATAAAGGAGGCCTTCAACTTAAACTTTAGGTATGCAAGAAATAACCGCTGGTCAGATGCTGAAACTTTAACCAGCGGCTTATTGTCAGTTTTGGTATTATAGATTCTATCAGGTCCTTTTAGTAAATTGCGTATTGCATTTTGGACAGGTAATAAGAATTTTTCCTTTTCCTCTAGGAACCCTTAATTTTATATTGCAAGTAGGGCATTTAAAATATTTATGGGTTTTTGCGTCTTTAGAACGACTTTGGAATTTTCTTATCCAATCATATACAGGACTTAGTAGCATGCAAAACTTATAGTTTTCCATACTACGCTTTCCTATATCTCTAGAAAACATTCGGTATAAAGCTATTCCTATAAATACATAACTCAGTAGCCCTAATAACGGTAATCTGGCCCATTGTGCTATTAAAGTTAGTAAGGTAGATAGAATGAGCAAAGCTAAAGATAGCTGATCTCCACCATACCTTCCTGACATAATTTTTTTTAACCAATTCATTCGCCAAAACTCCTAGTTTATTTTTGTTTAAACAATATTCCTAAAGTGTTAGGCCCACAATGGCAGGAAATTGTACTTCCAGCTTTAGTTTCTATAATTTCTTTAAAAGTACAGTATTTAAGTACTTCCTCTTTTACCATCCTCACTATATCGGCATCAGAAACCGTATGAGTAATAAATATTCTATTTGTGTCAATATTGTCTCTGTTTTGTAGTTTATCCCTCACATAGTTTCTTAAGCACTTTTCAAAACTACCCCGATATTTTTTTCCTACCAACATTTGGCCATCAACTACATTAATACAAGGTTTTATTAGTAATAGTTTTGCGCCGTGAGCAGCAAGAGAAGAACATCTTCCTCCGTTTCGCAAGTAGTCTAGCTGGTCAATAATAAAGCTTGCTTCAATTTTAGGAACTAAATTATTTAACCTAAGGCAGATCTCTCTGGGATCAATTTTTTCTTTAGCCATCAAAGCCGCATCTAAAACAAGATGTCCACTCCCAGTAGAGAGATTTTGAGAATCGATCACAAAAACATTCTTAAAAGATTGAGCAGCCAGTCGGGCATTCTGATAACAGGATGAAAACTTGGAACCAAGACAAATATGAATAACTGCATCATAGCTAGATAATAGTTTTTCAAAATGGTTATGATATTCATAAACATTAATTGCAGCAGTAGAACAAGCTTTCCCTTCTTCTTCTACATATCTAAATATTTCAAAAGGTGTTATATCTACTCCGTCTCGAAACTGTTTATCGCCGATAATAACGTTTAAAGGCATTATTGCAATATCAAACTTATTAAGAATGCTAGGTGAAAGATCACAAGTACTGTCTGCACTAACCTTTATCACGAATTGTATCCTCCTATTAGTTTATGTTTTTCTTTCATTCCAAAGCATATCGGCAACAGGTGCCCATACTTAATTATATCTTTTTTCGTACTAAAGGCCCTCCACCATAAAAAATATGCATAAATTCCTAACTCTTTACTTTGCTTAACAATGGTGTTCTTAAACCTTTCTTCCGCCTAGCGCCTCTAGTCTTTCTAATAAATTAATTTGACTCATATCTCTTTAAACCTCCCCTATATTAATAAGTTATTATTTTTATTATATTTATAATCTTCTTATTAATAATAATTGTAATTAGACATATTAAAAATTTCTTTAGACATTTTTTACAAGTGTCAATTAAAAATGATTTGTCAAATTTTAAGACACTTGGACATTTTGTCTATTTTTAATTTTAAAAAAGCTATATTAAATAGTAAATAATAAGGGGAGGAGTCTTAAGTTGGATAGAAAAAGAAAGATCATTAATGCAATAATCAGAGTTGCTATAGATAAAGGACTTCACGATATAGAAGTAAATACAGGCAGGGGAGTCCGAAATTTGCTTGATTTAGGAAGATACTTTGGTACTCCCTACCTTTACTTATCCCTTGTAGCTGTAACTTATATTTAAGGTTTTTAACCTGACACCTTTTGTTGTTTAATTTCTCCGGCTTTTGTTAAAGCAATTTTTGTTATTACTGGCCCAACTAACTCATAGATTAAAGTTGCGCTCAAAACTACTGCCCGAATACCTTTGCCGTATTGTGGAAGTTGGGTCATAGCCATTTGAGCCATACCAACAGCAACCCCTGCTTGGGGTAAAAGAGTAAAACCTAAATATTTCTTTATATTATCATTCGCTTTAACAACTGTTGAACCAAAATAAGTCCCAAAATACTTACCTAAAGAACGGGCTAATATATACACAACACCAATTAAACCTACTGTAGGCAATACGGATAAATCCAGCTCTGCTCCAGATATTACAAAAAACAACATAAAAATAGGCGGTGTCCATTGGTCACTAAGATTCAGAATCTTTTCGGCATCATCCCTAAAATTAACAAGTATAGCACCGATCATCATACATACTAAAAGAGAAGACAGAGCCCACTTTTCGGATAACGCAACTCCGGCAACAACTGCCGTAATGACTAAGCTGATTCGGTTGGCACGAGAACGGAAAAAGCGCATTGATAACGCAAGCAATAACCCGAGCACAGAACCAGTAAGTAATGAAAAAATAATTTCTTTTAAAGGTTGTATAACCACACTTTCCACAGTTAGGGTAGCATTGGAAGCAAGGGTCTTAGCCAGCGCAATAGAAAGTGAAAATATAATCAGACCTAAAGCATCATCTAATGCTACAACTGGAAGCAAAGTTTTAGTAACCGGCCCTTCAGCCTTATATTGTCTTACTACCATTAGAGTTGCTGCAGGAGCTGTTGCGGCTGCGATTGCACCAAGTGTTAAAATAATTGGTAATTCAACACCTAATAACCACAAAGAAATTTCAACTACTAAAACAGCCGCTAATGCTTGGTAAATAGTAATTGTTATTGCTCGTGAGCCAATTTGTTCAATATAACTTAATTTAAATTCTCCCCCTATAGAAAAAGCGATAAAGCCAAGAGCCAACGAAGTAATAATGGCAAAATCATGCAAATTGTTACCCGCAACCCATTTGAGACCAAAAGGTCCAACAAGCAAACCAGCAACAAGGTAAGCTGTAACATTAGGTAAATTAAATTTTTTAGCGACCCGTGTCAAAATTAATCCTGCCAACATTGCCAGACTAAGACTTAATAATACGTTCATTGTTATCACCTTATTCCTTCTGTTACAAATATTACATAATTTATCTATTATAGATTTAACAAGCTTATTACAACTTAAGAACTTTTACTTACTCTCACTAACCCCGCCTTCTACATAGTCAATAGGTATCGTAAAAAGAATGCCCGTGTTTGGCTTTTCCAGACCACCAACTATACGATTTATAATATTTCTTGCTGTTTCAATTTTCTCGTCTTCTAGCACCATAAAAATTGTTCTACTACTTTCATACTCAGGGTTAATGAATTGTCTTAAAGATCCAAAAATAGGCGGTGGTTCAATCCTGCTTTGTTCAATTACCCGAAGCATCCCGACAGACTCAATTATCGTTGCTCCACCCAAACCAGCTCCCAAAAACTCTGATAAAAGCTGTTCCAGATACTCATGTTTTTTAAGTACTAATACCATAAGTTTCATAATCTCACCTACTAATCATTTAATACATTGAAGAAAAATTACTAAACAATACAAACGTAAAAAGGGACGGTTATTATTCGTCCCAAAATATTATCTCTTTATATTTATGTTACCATACTTAGTTTTTATTTCAATAATTTAGAAACTAGCCGTTTGTGTCAAGCAATCGTGGGCAACTATGCTTTCCCTGTAATTCAAACAATAAATAAAAAATTTCTTTGAATCTGAACAGGTGTGTCCCCATTCAATTCCCGTCCTGGAAGATGAAACCCA
>DUOV01000149.1 GCA_012838615.1 Clostridia bacterium
AAAAAGGCTCTAGAACCCTCTTGATAATCCCAGCTATCAAAACACCTGGCCATTTCTTCTTCAATTTTGGCCATATCTCTTTCCTGAGAGTCTTTAAGGTATTCATTTATAGCAAATTTAATCGACCTTATGGAGAGAGGTGCATTAGCGGCTATCTCTAAACAATAATCCCGAACATAGTCTTCCAAAGCCTCTTTTTTAACCATATGATGAATTAAACCCATCTTTAGGGCAAGGCTCGCTTCATAGTTTCGCCCAGTAAAAAAAATTTCTTTAGCAATAGCCGGACCTACTACATCAACTAAGTCACTAATACCATCATAGCCATAGGCTATTCCCCTTTTCACAGCAGGAATGCCAAACAATGCCTCATTAGAAGAAATCCGCAAATCCGATTGTAATGCAATACCCAAGCCCCCACCAATACAAAATCCATGAATCATAGCAACCACTGGTTTAGGTGAATATTTAATCCCTTGGTAGGCAGCCTTAGTCACTTTATTGTATTCATCAGAGGTTTTGCTACTATTTCTTAAAGTTTTAAATTCAGAAATATCTGCTCCTGCAGTAAAAGCTTTTTCCCCAGTTCCTCGGATGATGATAACTCTAATATTTTCATCATTGTTTAAATCCTCCAGAGCTTGAGGTATCCTTTGCCACATTTGATAATTAATAGCATTTCTTTTTTGGGGATTATCAAAGATCAGCCAACCTAAATGGTCCTCTTTGATGGTTAGGATTTTTCCCATTTTATCTTTCACTGCCTAGTTCAAGAATGTCCTCTATTCGTGATCTGATATAATCATACCCTTTGCCCTTAACATGAGGAATACGACAATCACTACAGTCTTTTATGCCATAGGCATATTTGAAATTTCCACCACATTTACTTTTTAGAGCATATAAGGGGCAGTAACAAAAAAGACAATTGAAATTTTCCGGATCTTCGACTTTATGACAAGGGAAGTATTCGCATTTCGTGTTTTGTACAAATTTATAATTTTCGCTCATTTTACACTCCTCCAGTAGGCTTCTTATATTTTTTCTTAATTTATTATTATCGTAACATATCTTTTTGTCTAGTTCATCCCAAGTTTGAATAAAAAATTTTTAAAAAATTATGAACTGAGAATAATTTTTATGGTTTTATAAAAAACTAAGTATGCATTACAAAAAGGAGGCTGATTAAAATGAAAGTTCGTGAGGGACTTATACCCACAGTTTTAGGAACCGCTGTTACTGCCACTGGAGTTATGATGAAAAGAAAAAATATAAACCCCATGGTAAGCGCTGGAATTGTTGGATTTGGTCTTGCCCATATTGTATTAGGGGCTATAGACTTAATCGAACACATGGGGGAATACTAAAAATATTTTACTAATTCCTCTGAACAATTGGTCTTAGATAGAGCAAGCATCAATTTTATCCTAGCTTTTTGTCCACTTAATTCCCCAGCAAAAATGACCCCCATTTCTTTTAAAGGCTTAGCACCACCTTCATAACCATAAATGTCTAGTACCCTTCCCATGGGTACTCTTGTTGCTAAAACTACTGGTATTTTTTTATGAATAGCTCTTTTAATACCAGGTATAACTGCTGGAGGAATATTACCTCTACCTAACCCTTCCACTACAATTCCTTTTACTTCTTTATCAACTAAAGCCTGAATTAAAAAGTCATCGCTTCCAGCCGCTAATTTAACTAGATATACATCCTCAATTATCCTATTAGTGATAATCTTATCCAGATTCTTTACTTCCCTTTGAAATAAAATTCTATCCTCATCAACATATCCTATAGGTCCCCAGAAGGGGGATTTAAAGGTATCAATACTAGCAGTGTGGGTCTTAGTTACATCCCTTGCACTATGTATTTCCTGATTCATAACTACCATTACACCTTTGCCGCTTGCTTCTGAGGCTGCAGCGGTTCTTACTGCATCTAAGACATTCTTAGGTCCATCAGGACTTATTTCTGCAGAACTACGCATAGCAGCTGTTAGACATACAGGTTTATTACTTTGTAAAATTAAACTTAAAAAATACGCAGTTTCTTCTAGAGTATCAGTACCATGGGTTATTACAATTCCCCTGACATTCTCTGTTGCTAGAATTTGTTCTACCTTTTGAGCCAATTTCAACATAAGTTGAGGTGTCATATGAGGGCTAGGTATATTGGAAAATTCATAGACCTCAATAGGATAAACCTCAACTAGAGGGGGAATAGCCTCCACTAATTCTTGTCCTGTAACTGCAGGGAAGACACCCTTTTGTACAGGATCATAACGCATAGCAATTGTGCCACCAGTAGAAATTATTACAACCTTGCTAGTATTCATTGTGTATTACTCCTTTTGTTTCAATCCATTAGATTCTCTAAACCTTATTTTATCAACTTCCATTTTTTCTACAAGTAAATAAAAATAGCTCTTATTAGTATATCCATACTCATAAGAGCTAAAAATGTATGTTTTTATTTAGCTTTGTTTTATACCATCTGTCTAAGATTCATATTATCTGTACGACCGGCATTAGCCCAAGGAAGCCCAGAATTTCCAGTTACTCTTCTGATATTCTTAACAACCACCTGTTGACCATTATAGGCGCTAATAGCAGCAGCTATAACAGCAATTAACTCATCTTGATCTTCTTTTTTTATTTCAGGTTGAGATGTTCTAACAACTGGTGCCGCTTCTACCTTTGGGGCCTCAACCTCAGGCTTTTTTTTTGTAAATCCACTAAGAACTTTTTCTTGAAGAGAAATTATAAGGATTAAAGCAATTAGAGCTACAAAAACCATTCCAATTCCAATTAGTGCAATTTGTAGACCAAATACTAAGGCACCCATTTTTTCCCTCCTTTCGCTTATTATTTTTGATAATATTCGCTATTTGCGAAATATTATTGATTCTGTTATTAATAATAGCAAATATTTTGTTTTTTTACAACAGTTATTTATAGAATTTTACTAATATTTCATATATGAAATTTATTAAATTCCTTTGAAAAAAAGAAAAACCTTTTCCGAGTTTCGGAAAAGGTCCTTAATTTTATAAATATTATTTTTGTTTATACTATTTTAAACTTATTTTGCCTTAGGTTCATATTGTCCACCCGACTGGCAGACGACCAAGAGGAACCAGTATTCCCGTAA
>DUOV01000150.1 GCA_012838615.1 Clostridia bacterium
CTCTAGGAATGCTTGTTACAACGCCTTCAGCTTTTTTAAGATCCATTTTGTCTACTAGTAAGGTCTTGCCGCTTTCTTCAAACTTGCCAGTATCCTTATCATATTTAACAGTTTCTTCATCAAGAGTTCTGGAGGTCATGACGAATACGTCGCCACGAACTGCCGGAGCTTTGGAATCGGAAACAATCCCCTTGGTGATTCCTAAGGAAGCAGCTTTAGCTAAGAAGTTGGTCGGCCAATCGCCAGGTAGATTGTCATCGTAACCTAATACTTTTAAGAGAACAGTTACGATTTCTCTGTAAGAAATAGAGTCATTTGGACGGAAGGTGCCTTGTGGGTCACCAACTACCCAACCTTGTGAGGAAGCCAGGTTAATCCAGCCTGTGTACCACTCACCGGTTTTAACATCGCTAAATTTGGAAGGAGTGTCTTTTAATAAATCAGCAGCTTCACCCATTCCAGCAATTCTAGCTAAAACAACAGCAATTTCTGCACGTGTAATTGTTTTGTCTAAGCCTAAGGTGCCATCGGTGTAACCTTCGATAACACCTAAAGATAATAGTCTCCCACCGGCTGTTTCTTGAACACTTTCTTCAGCAGCCATTACTGGAGCAGCTAAGCCAAGAACCATAACCAGCGCTAAGACCAGAGAAATTAGTTTTCTCATCTTCATTGACTGTAAATCCCCCTTTTGTTTTCGGTTTCTTCTCTTTGTGTGTAAACTGTGGTGTCTGTGTTGCCTATTATGCCTTTAAGCTTTAATCACTCCCTTCAATGAAGTTTATTTGCAATTAACCAGAAGGCTTCTTAACTGGTAGCTTAGTCGGCTACCATGCTAAAGTCACTAATGGCTTCTTAGTAACTTTGGCATGATGCCGGTTAAGAGTTAAGAGTTAAGAGTTAAGAGTTAAGAGTTAAACCAACTTAATAAGGATTATTTTATTCAGTTGTCAAAGAACTAATTGTTGTCCTTTGTCTCTAGTCTTAAGTCCTTGTTCTTTACTAGGGACTAGGGACTGGTGACTGGGGACTTTTTTATTCTCATTATTAACTACTACGCTTGTTAGTTTTTTCTTGCATAATTTTTAAAATAAATTTAGGTAAAACCATCATTCTTTTGTAACGCCAGGGTTCTTTGATGAGTCTATAGAGCCATTCGGCGTGGAGCTTTTGAAAAAGCTTTGGGGCACGCTTGACTTTGCCTGCCAGTACGTCAAAACTCCCCCCTACTCCTATGGACACAGGAACCTGAATTATATCTTTATACATATTTATCCAAAATTCCTGCTTGGGAGCACCTAAAGCCACAAATAAAATGTCAGGTTTTTTAGCTTTGATATCAGCCAAAAGTTCTGGCATTAAATCAGACGATATAAACCCGTCTTTTGTTCCAACTATATTTAAATTTTTGTATTTGTTTTGGAGATTTTTTGCTGCAAGTTGGGCAATGCCCGGAGCTGCACCATAGAAGTAAAGCTTCCACCCTTGGAGGCCGGCTTCCCGGACTAGGGCTTCCATAAGGTCGATACCGGTTACTCTTTCGGGAACCGGGTCGCCAAGTTGTTTGGAGGCCCAAACAATGCCTGACCCGTCAGGTGTTACCAAATCTGCCTGGTTGATGATTGCTTTAAGTTTTTGGTCAGACAGAGCCTTATAGAGTATTTCGGCATTGAGGGTTATTATATGACGGTAGTTTTGGATATTTTTTTCATTAATGTAAGATGCTACTTTTTGTACGGCTTGCCCCATTGTTATTTTGTCTATTGGGCAGCCGAGGATGTTTGTCCTCATGTTTTCTCTCATAATTATATACGCAATCCTTTCAAAAATACTTGCGTTTTTTTAGAAAAGTTTTGGGCAAAGGGCGAATGTTTGTTTCGCTACGGACGAACTCCTACGCCGTTACCGTGAGACAAGCTCACGACGGCTGTGGAAATTAGTCCCGCTCAACCAAACATTCGCCCTCTTATAAGCATGTTTTTATTTTTAGCAGGCAAGGAGTTGGAAAAAGTTATTCTGCTGCTGTTTCTTCTGAGCCGGTTTCCGGTTGGGTCTTCCCGGTATATAAATCTATTAATTCTTCAAGAGCGTCAAAGTCGGGCAACCAATAGCTGATATTGTTGATATATTGAGGTCTGCCCGGAAGCATTTGTCCTTCAACGGCTGAAGAATTCAGTTTACGCATAGCGTTGGCTAAGCCTAACATTTCGGTATAGCTTAAGTTGGTTGTCACACATTGGTTGACTTCGGTTACCAGCTTGGGCAGCTTCCAGATGGTGCTAAGCTGAAGCACTTCTTCAATGAGCTCTTTCATAAACTTTTGCTGGCGGCCAATACGGGTTGTATCGTCGCCGTCGCTACGGTAGCGGACATAGCCCAGGGCATCTTTACCATCCAGTCTTTGTAAACCGGGTTTTAAATCAATGCCTTCAGCTTTATACTGCATTTTCTTTTCTACTTCCATTTCCACCCCGCCCAGAGCGTCGATTACGTCTTCAAAACCTTTAAAGTTTACTTCAACGTATTTCTCAATAGGTACATCAAGAAGATTACTTACTACTTCCATAGTAAGTTCAGCACCGCCATAGGCATGGGAGTGGTTAAGTTTTTGTTTGCCGTGACCGGGTATTTCTACCCTGGTATCTCTGGGAATAGAAAGAATCTTCACATCAGGCTTTTTAAGATCAAGAAAGGCTACCATTATAGTATCGGAACGGGCTGCTTCCTTGCCTCTCTGATCTACTCCCAGGAGTAAAATGTTTATTCTCTTTTCGCCGGCCAGCTCATCGCCTAATTGGGTCTCTTCTTCACCCGGCTGGTATGAAAAAAGGTTTCTGGTAATGTACCATTCGGCAAAACGATAACCTCCATAGGCAAATAAAGCGAAAACAACCAGCATCATTATTATTGTAGGAATCCAGGGGAATCCATTTTTCCTCTTCAGTTTCTTTTTGGTGTGGGGGACGTCATACCATAGTTCTGTGTCCACCATACTACCCCCCTCTTGCAGTAAATTGAGTCAGTCGCCAGTCCAAGCTTTCAAGTATTTCTCTGTGGTCAGTCACCAGTCCCTAGTCGCCAGTAAAATCATGCATGTGAGGGGGCGGATGTTTTGTGGAGCGGGACTCGCATCCCCAGCCGTCGTGAGCTTGGCTCACGTTGTCGGCGTAGGATGCCGTCCAGAGCGGAACAACCATCCGCCCCCTTACCCTAGTACATACTTCGCTGTATGGAATCAAAGGACTTGCGCCATACCGGGCGCTCCCGTGCCACCTCCCTCGGGGAGGGAGGCGAGAGCCTTCGCTGTCCCATAGTAATAGTTATACTTTAAGTTAGACGTAATTGTAAAGGGTTATTGTTCCCATTAACTTGATTTACTTTTAATAACACTATTTGGTAATGATGATTGTTTTGGTCTCGTTAACCCAATCTACCTTGGCTCCCAGGTTGGTAGAAACAAAACGCAAGGGCACAAAAGTACGATTGTTACTGATAACAGGTGCCACATCTAATTCTACTGTCCGGTCGTTGACTAAGGCTAAGGAAGAGCCAATTTGTAAAACTATAGTGGTGTCGCCTTGTTGAAAAATAACTGATTTGCTTTCTCCTTCCCACTTGACTGTTGCGCCTAAGGCGTCTCCTACAACTTTAAAAGGCAACATGGTAGTACTGCCTTCTAAATAAGGAGCTGCGTCAATTGTTTGGGGCTCTCCGTTAAAATAAGCTGTTGTGCTGCCAATGGTAAGTTTAAGCTCTCTTTTGGCCAGATAGCCTTGTTCACTCACCAGGGCCTCAAGTTGGGCAACCCTCTTTTCTAAGCGGCTGATTTCTTTTTCCAGCTCTGCTACAGCCTGGTCTACGTAGTTATCTACATAGCCTTTGGTAACAATAGGGTCTGCTTCACTCCCCGGCTCAGCCTGTCCGGCGTAAGCACCGGCGGCAAGGCCAATCACTAAAGCTAAAGCAGCAAGAACTAAGAAACGCTTCATATTTGTAGCTCCCTTACTATTTATTTGAAGATGATTTAGTTTTGAGTTAAAAGTTAAGAGTTTTAGGTCAGTCGCCAGTCCTCAGTCGCCAGTCCAAGCTTTGGAGTGTTTCTCTATGGTCAGTCCCTAGTCGCCAGTCACCAGTCCAAGCTTTGGGGCGTTTCTCTATGGTCAGTCGCTAGTAAAAGCATGCATGTAAGGGGGGCGGATGTTTTGTGGAGCGGGACTAATTTCCACAGCCGTCGCAAGCTATGCTTGCGGTAACGGCGTAGGAGTTCGTCCAGAGCGGAACAATCATTCGCCACCTGACCCTGTACATATTTCGCTATGCGAATCGCCAGTCGCCAGTCCAAGCTTTCAAGTATTTCTCTGTGGTCAGTCACCAGTCCCCAGTCCCTAGTCCTCAGTACAATCATTCGCCCCCTAGCTCCAAGGTGTTGGTAGGGAGGCAAGAGA
>DUOV01000151.1 GCA_012838615.1 Clostridia bacterium
ACCACTCTAAGTTAAATAAATAAAAGGTTTATAGTGAATTAAATCGTTAATTTTATAGCTGGAGGATATGAGAATGGCCGTTTATACCGAGCAAATCAATTGCGATGTAGTTAGCATTCGACTTGATGTACACAGTAAGGATAAGATAGAAAAAATTTTAGAAGACATGACTTTTCTCAATTACCGCTTAGCTGGTGCTACCAATCAGGTAGGTAGCAATTTGCCTAACGCAGATTTTATCTGGTATAAAGACGAAGAAAACAAATCAATTTCTTTTGAAAATAATGTTGTAACCCTCCGAGGGGAGTGGTTTGAAGGTGAAATTCAAAGGATACTGGTATCTTTTATAGCTTCTAAACTTTTCGCCGCTGACCGTTTCTTATTTCACTCCTCTGCTGTCAATTACAAGGGGAAAAACATCTTGTTTTTGGGCGGTGAAGGAAACCGGGGCAAAAGCATGAGCCAGATTGAAGCATGTAAACGGGGAGCTAAAATCCTTTCTACCGAGACTACTGTCCTGGATTGGGATGGCAATTATATCATGGGTTCCCAAAAAGTATACCTAAGGAAACGAGCCAAAGGAACGGAAAGAATTGATAAGCCAAGTCAGGATGAAGGTGTAGCCAAGTTTTTTGAAAAAGATCCAGATTATGAACTTTACAAAGGTGAAGCTAATATTGATTTAGTTATGATGCCTGACATGGATGGAAATTACGCTACCGTATCAGGGCTGATGGCTGATTACGAAAAAGAGTACCAAACTTTCCATTGCCTTTGCGATTACTTTGGCATGCATATCCTGCTTTCTTCCGGTTTTCCCATGCCACTATTTGACACACCGGAACTGCGCCTTAAACGGGCCAACTTTATAGCTCATTTTGCCAAACAGCGCCCCTACGTCTACGTTCGCTGCGCAACACCCCAAATTTTAATTGATGAGCTTGAGAAATTTTTGTAAGCGAGGTAATGTCATGGAGAAATTAACTAACAATGTTTATACCGAAACTAAAATCAGAGGCTGTAATCCAAGTATTGTCTTGACTCGGGAAGGTTCCGTTTTTATTGATACCGCCCAACTAATTACTCCTCTCTTAGAAATGCGGGAATTTGCTTTAAAACAAGGCCCGATTAAAGCCCTTATCAATACTGAGTCCCACATTGACCATATCTTTGGCAATCATTGGTTTGCCGGTGAATGCCCGGTCATAGGACATAAAAATATTCTTGAAACCTTTTGGAAAATCCCCGCTGCCTTTAATATGACTACCTACGATTATAGTTTGGATATTATTAAACGGCAGGATTCCCAAGGCTTACCTTTTATGCCTAAGGAAGAAGATTATATTGTTAATCCACCTAATGTTACTTTTAGTGATCAAATGACCTTTAGGTTAGGGGATCATACATTTGAATTATATTATACCCCTGGTCACTCAGATGCTAACATTAGTGTTTATGTTCCCGAGGAGCGGGTTGTCTTTGTCGGCGATACCATCTTTTCTGAATGTCAAATTTGGTTTCACACATGTGATCCTGATGCTTTATTTAACACCTTCCACTTTTTATCTTCGTTAGACGTGGACTATATTGTTCCTGGACACGGC
>DUOV01000152.1 GCA_012838615.1 Clostridia bacterium
AAGACAGCAAGCCACAACCTTATCAGGTGGAGAAGCTCAAAGATTGGCCTTGGCCCGAGCTATGATCTTGGAACCGGAGCTTTTTCTGCTTGACGAACCTACGGCTAATCTGGACCCAGCCAATGTGGGACTGATGGAAGAATTGCTAAAAGAGATAAAAACAAAAGGGACTACTATTATCATGGTAACTCATAACTTGTTTCAAGCTAAACGTTTGGCTGATGAAGTGTTATTTTTGTATGAAGGAAAATTAATTGAAACTGGGCAGGTTGAACAACTATTTAGCTCACCTGAACATGAACTTACCAAAGCATTTATTAATGGAGAAATGGTTTGGTAAAATGGAGGATTTTATTGGTAGGCATAGAATAGAAGATTTAAATAAGCAAGTTGCCTATCTTAGCTTGTGAGGTGAGCTATTGGATAAGTATCGAAGTTTTGCCGAATTGGCAAAACAGGAGAAAATGGGTGTTGATTACTACATAGAGGAAAATCAATGTCAAAGTTCCATTTTAATCATGGCTCCCCATGGAGGTAATATAGAATTTGGGACTACTGAAATTGCCCGCGATGTAGCTAAGGAGGACTATGGTTATTATAGTTTTGTCGGCTTAAGAGAAGAGAAATTGAGAAATTTACATTTAACCAGTCACAATTTTGATGAACCTAGAGCCTTGGCAAGGGTAAGATCGGCCCAATCAGTTCTAACTATTCATGGCTTTAAAGGTGAACAGCAAGTCATATACATCGGTGGGTTAGACAAACATTTTAAATATTTTGTGGCCAAAGCTCTTCATGAAAATGGATTTACAGTCAGAAGGAGCATTAAGTATAAAGGAAGTCATGTGAACAATATTTGTAACCGCGGAACAAAGGGTATGGGCGTACAGCTTGAACTATCTTCTGCTTTGAGAAATATTTTCTTTCAAGATGTTCGCACTTTTAAGGGCAGAGAACTGAAATTGCCTCAATATTACGTCTTCATAAAATCTTTACGTAAGGGGATTAAAGACTTTGAAAAAATACATATTAAATGATAGGAAAGAGAGAACAAGGTGGTAAGTTCTCTCTTTCGGTTTTGTAAAGTCAGCTTAAAAGCGGGCGAATATTGCTCACTCGCCCGCTCTTTCACAGGTTTTATAGTCTGGTTACACCGTCAACATTAATATTTTTGGAGCCTCGCTCTACGAAAGTCTTACAACAGGTTTCCATGCAGGAACTGGCTGGAGTGGCACTAATGGTGCTAGCTTGGGTTGCGTCAATTCGATCGGGCATAGAAGATCCGAAAGAGTCAGATGTAACTACAATTTCATTAGCATCGCATTTGTTACCTTCAGCCCAGTAGTGGCAGTTATTAACACTACAATGAATGTGTTGATTCATTTTTTCACCTCCCTGTTCCTAGTTTGGCTCCAATTTCAGACTTAATTCTTTTTTGGTAACTGATATTTTTACCATTTGCTTTTAAAAAATTAAGATGGGTTTATTTTCTTAAAATTTTTTTGATTTCCGGAAGTCTTCGCTCAGCTTCTTGTCTACCTGTTTCAATCAGGTAAGGGATTTTGTGAAAATCGTAAAGGGTAGCACTTCCGGTAACTGGTCGTAAGGTAAGATCAGCGTAATCAGTTGTAATAAGATTAGTGATGCGCTGTCCCATAATATCAAAAGTCTGAAGAATTATATCGATCATATGTCTAAAAGGAGTAGTTTGGTTAACATTAAATCCTAGATCTACAGCGATTACTATGTCAGCTCCCATACCTTTGACGATATCTGCAGGAACATTGTCTACTACTCCACCGTCGACCAGAGTTTTTTGCCCAATGGTCTTGGGAGTGAACACACCGGGGATAGCACAACTGGCCGTTACCGCTTCAATTACAACTTTGTTTCTTTCTAAAGTAAATTTTCCGTCAGGCGGCAAATTAATTCGTTGGTTGGTAGAGGTATAGACTACACCTTGACCGTTATATATATCAGTTGCAATGACGGCCAACGGTTTTTTTAGCTGGTCAAATGTTTTACGTCCAAGGAAAATAGCCAGTAATTTTTCCAGTAAATTACTACTGATTAAGCCTTTGGGAATTTTAGGCAGCCAGCTTGTTACTTGAATTAGTTCTTCCTTTTCTACAGACATAAATTTTGCCAAATCACGCTCTTTTAGACCGGGCAAAAAATTGAAAAAATCCGCAATTTGCTTGGCCTTAAGACCGGAAGCAAATAGACTGGCTACAATACTGCCCGCACTTGTGCCTGCAACAAGGTCGGGAATAATACCGTTTTCCTCTAAAACCTGTAAGATGCCAACATGGGCAGCTCCTCGTAAACTTCCACCGCCTAAAGCGATTCCTAATTTCATAACTTCAACCTCCTTTAGGTAGCTTATGCAAGAGGCAAAAAGGAGGTTCTCGGGCTAATTTTTGCTTAGTTAATTATTTTGCCAAACCACTATTAAAGGGATATAATTTAAGCAAAACAATTACCTCCGAGTTAGTTTTCCTAAGGGATGACTATGGAAGCTAACCTAAACCTTAGTGGTTGAAGGTAGGCGGGGAAACCTGTTCTGCCTCCCGTGTTTGGAAAGGAGTGCTAGTGTTAATAAAGCAAGCACCCTTCCTGGGTGCTCTTATTGATTTCAGATAGAATTAGAGGGTGATTCTAATGAATGAAAAGTTAGAAGAAAAACTTAAAGAAGCAGCTAAAAACGGAAGAATATCATGTTCGTTGGCAAGACGTATTGCTGCTGAATTAGATGTACCTGTACGCCAAGTAGGAGAGGCAGCCAATAACCTAAAGATAAAGATTACTAGTTGTGAGTTAGGCTGTTTCTAACATGGAAGCAAAGTATGAGGTGATTTAGTGGAAGAATTGTTTAGGCTTACTTCCCTAGAAGAAGCTAAAAGTAAAATTAGCTCCTATTGGAAAACAGAGCCGGAAAAAGTACGAATTTCAGTACTAGACGCCTTTGATAAGGTTTTAGCTGAAGATATAATTGCCGGAGCAGACGTCCCTGGTTTTAGCCGTGCAACTGTGGATGGTTATGCGGTTCGCTCTAGCAGTACTTTTGGAGCTACAGAAGCCATGCCGGCTTATTTACAGGTTATAGGACAAATTGCCATGGGAAAATCGGCAGCTTTAGCCGTTGGTCAAGGTGAGGGAGTTGGGATCCCGACGGGAGGAATGCTACCGGAACAAGCTGATGCTGTAGTTATGGTTGAATATACAGAAGAAATGGGACAAGCTGAAATCGCAGTTACAAGGCCTGTGTCTCCAGGGGAAAATGTGATCAAAGCAGGGGAAGACATCAGGGCAGGAAGTTTGCTTTTTAAACAGGGTCATCGCTTGCGTCCTCAGGATCTAGGTATGTTAGCAAGCCAAGGGATATTACAGGTTAAAGTTTATAGCCCTTTTAAGGTCGGTATCATTTCTACCGGCAACGAAATAGTGGCTCCGGAAGAAACACCTGCTCTAGGGCAGGTCCGGGATATTAATTCTTATACTTTATATGGTAAAGTACAAAAAAGCGGTGCTTTACCTACTTTGTATGGTATTGTACCCGATGATTTTCAGTTATTACAAGAAACTGTCCAAAAAGCTTTACAAGAAAATGATTTGGTTCTACTTTCCGGTGGAAGTTCGGTAGGGGTAAGGGATTATACAGTTGAAGTGTTTAAGAGTCTAGGTGAACCAGGTTTACTTCTTCATGGTATTCCTGTTAAGCCCGGTAAGCCTACTGTAGTTGCAGCTGCAGGAAGGAAGCTGTTATTCGGTCTGCCAGGCCATCCTGTTTCAGCTATGGTAGTGTACGATATTCTAGTTCATCCCTTATTATATGATGGTTCCTACATGAATAAGATGGAAGTTGGTCTACAAGCCAGACTTGCTCGGAATTTAGCTTCTGCTGCTGGTCGAGAGGACCACATCAGGGTCAAGTTGTTTACAAAGGATGGAGAATTGTGGGCTGAACCTGTATTAGGAAAGTCAGGCCTCATTAGGACTTTAGTAGAAGCTCAAGGGGAAATAATTATTCCGGTAGACCGTGAAGGTTTAGCTTCTGGGGAAATAGTTAATGTAAAAATATTTTAGTATAGAAGCGGGTGTTTTAAGTGGCTACAAGAAGACTTTATTTAAACAACGAACCTTGGGAACAGGCTTTAGAAAATTTCCTGACAAATTTAAAACAAAAAAACATTTTAGCACCGGGCAGTTCAGAAGTAATCCCGGTAACCGAGGCTTTAGGCAGGGTTACTGCTGAGCCTGTTTTTGCTTTGATTTCATCGCCTCATTATCCTGCTGCAGCTATGGATGGCATAGCTGTAAAGGCGGAAAAAACCTATGGAGCAAGTGAATCTACACCTGTTCAGTTAAGTCTGGGTAGTGATGCTTTGGAAGTTGATACGGGTGATCCTATTCCAGAGGGGTTCGACGCAGTTATTATGGCTGAGGATTTACA
The DNA here is from genome assembly GCA_012838615.1 of Clostridia bacterium. GTDB lineage: Bacteria > Bacillota > DUOV01 > DUOV01 > Zhaonellaceae > DUOV01. The sequence goes on from DUOV01000152.1 coordinate 4,454, forward strand.
TTATTTGTCAGAAGAACTTATTGAAATAATTCAAGCTGCTGCTCCTTGGCAGCATGTACGTCCCATTGGTGAAGATATTGTAGCTACGGAAATGATCTTACCAAGCAACCATTTAATCAGGCCTTACGATATTGGTGGTTGCTTAGCCGGGGCTGTAACCGAGGTTGCTGTTTATTCTCGCCCTAAAGTTGTTTTAGTGCCTACCGGTACTGAATTGGTTGAGCCCACCAGTAAAGTAAAACCTGGGGATATTATTGAGTATAATTCAAAGGTGTTAGGAGCACTAGTGGAGGAATGGGGGGGACAACCTATTTATTACCCTCATATTCCTGACGATTATCAGGCCTTAAAGACCGGTCTGTTAAAGGCTGCTGAGGAAGGGGATATAGTTGTAGTTAATGCCGGCTCTTCAGCTGGTAGAGAAGATTATACCCCGGCTTTGGTTAATGAGCTTGGCGAAGTCTACACCCACGGTTTGGCTATAAAACCTGGCAAACCTGCTTTATTAGGAGTCATTAACAATAAACCTGTAATTGGGGTGCCGGGTTACCCCGTGTCCGCTGTTATAGTATTTGAGTTGCTGGTCAAGCCGCTTATTTATGGGAAGCTTCAATTAATGGCGCCCCAAAGAACTGAAGTTGAAGCAACTCTTTCTCGTAAGACACCTTCCCCCATAGGTATGGAAGAATTTGTTCGGGTTACTTTAGGTCAAGTTGGGGAAAAACTCATGGCTACTCCGGTTTCCAGAGGAGCCGGTGTGATTACTTCCCTAATTCGTGCTGATGGTATTATAAGGATCCCTCGTTTAGCTGAAGGTTATGGTGCAGGGGAAAAGGTCAAAGTTGAGCTGCTAAAGTCCTTAGAAACCATCATGCGAACTCTAGTGGCTATTGGCAGTCATGATCTGGCCATCGATATTTTAAATGACCACTTAAAAAGGATGTTTCCGGGATACAGTATTTCCTCAGCAAATGTAGGGAGTCTGGGTGGGCTGATGGCACTTAAACGCGGCGAGGCCCATTTGGCAGGTACTCATCTTTTAGATGAAAATACAGGAGAATATAATGTAAGCTATATCAACCGCTACCTGCCAAAAGCAGAGGTAGTGTTGGTTAATTTAGTTTATCGAGAGCAAGGGTTTATGGTTCCTAAAGGAAATCCCAAAAGAATTACATCTATTGAAGATCTTACTCAAGAGAAGGTTGAGTTTATTAACCGTCAAGCCGGTTCAGGAACCAGAGTTCTTTTAGACTACCTCCTGAAAAAAGCGGGGATAGATGCTAGAGAAATAAGCGGGTATGAGCGGGAAGAATATACTCATTTAGCTGTAGCTGCGGCAGTAAACTCGGGAACAGCTGATGTAGCCATGGGAGTTTTAGCTGCGGCCAAAGCTTTTGATCTGGACTTTATACCTGTAACCCACGAACGTTATGATTTATGTATTCCTAAAAAGTTTTGGGAATCTTCCCTTTGTGATAAATTACGAGCAGTTTTAGCAGCTGAAGATTTTCGCAAGGCCGTAGAAAGTAAGGGTGGCTACGACTTATCCGACTGTGGTAAAGTGATGTGGTATAGTTAAACTCTCAACTTTTAGTTATAGCGGGGTGACTACATGCAAGATATTTATAGCCGTCAAATTGAATATTTGCGTATCGCTGTTACAGATCGTTGTAATCTACGTTGCACTTACTGTATGCCGGCCGAAGGGCTGCCCTTAAAAAGCCACGCCGAAATATTAAGTCTGGAAGAGATTTTTCAAATTGTAAAGGCAGTAGTTCCATTAGGAATCGATAAAATACGTTTAACAGGTGGAGAACCTCTGGTGCGTTTGGGTTTAGTAGATTTAGTTAAGCAGATTAGGACTATACCAGAGATTAAAGATATATCACTAACAACTAACGGTATCTTGCTTAGTGAGTTTGCCGAAAGCTTGAAAAATGCCGGACTAAATCGAGTTAATATCAGTTTAGATACTTTGGATAAGGCTAAATTTCGGCAAATAACCAGACTGGGTGACATAGCTAAGGTTCACCAAGGTATAGAGGCTGCACTAAAAGCAGGTCTTGAGCCGGTTAAATTAAATGTAGTGGTTATAAAAGGAGTAAATGATGGGGAAATCCTTGATTTTATTGAACTGACCAGAAACAAACCACTTCATGTGCGCTTTATTGAACTGATGCCTATTGGAGAAAGCGATGCCAAAGCACTTGCTTCTTATCTACCGGCAGAAGAAATTAAACAGTTGGTACAAAAGAAGTATAATCTAACAGCTGTTACCAGAGTGATGGGTAGTGGCCCGGCTAAATATTATAAAATTGACGGGTTCAAGGGTACTGTAGGTTTTATTGGAGCTATAAGCGCTCATTTTTGTCATAATTGTAATCGCTTACGTTTAACAGCTGATGGGAAACTTCGTCCGTGCTTGCAAAAAAGTTTAGAATATGATTTATTAACACCTTTGCGTCAAGGGGTAAGTCAAGAAGAATTACGAAAAATTGTGGCTAAGGCAATTAGGCATAAGCCAAAGGAACACGATATGGAAGTTAATGGTTGGGGCAAACAAAAACGAGGGATGTCCCAAATAGGGGGATAGAAGATGAAGCTAAGTCATATAGATGAACAAGGTGCGGCTAAGATGGTTGATGTTAGTGCTAAGGCGGAAACTGTACGGGTGGCAGTAGCCAGGGGAAAAATAATGATGGCTAGGGAAACATTAAAGCTCATTACTTTAGGGCAGATGCCCAAGGGTGATGTTTTAGCAGTAGCCAGAGTTGCTGGGATCATGGCAGTCAAGAAAACTTCTGATCTTATTCCCATGTGTCACCCCTTAATGATTACCGGTTGCAATATACAATACAAGATAGATGAAGACAAGTCGACTATTAACATCGAGGCAACAGCCAAAACTACCGGGAAAACAGGTGTAGAAATGGAAGCTTTGACAGCAGTTAGTGTAGCTGCCTTAACTATTTACGATATGTGCAAAGCGGTAGACAAGAATATGGTAATCGATCAAATTCGTTTAATTAGCAAATCGGGCGGGAAAAGCGGAGAATATAAAAGAGAAGGGGAAGAGCTATGGGAAGGATAATTGCTGTTTGTACTAGTGAAAGAAAAGGCGTGCGTAAAAAAAATGTAGGTTCTGCCCAGCTAAAACCTAACCATGGAATTGTTGGGGATGCCCATGCCGGAGATTGGCACCGCCAAGTAAGTTTGCTTGCCATGGAAAGCATCAAAAAGATGCAGGATAAAGGGTTAGATGTAGGCCCCGGAGATTTTGCTGAGAATTTAACTACAGAAGGAATAGACTTGCTTAGCTTACCTGTGGGGACCAAGCTTAAAATTGGTCCGGAAGCCATTGGTGAAGTTACCCAAATCGGGAAGGAATGCCACTCCCGCTGTGCAATTTATTATCAAGCGGGGGATTGTGTGATGCCAAGAGAAGGTATTTTTGTAGCAATTCAAAAAGGAGGACCTGTGGCTGTAGGTGATTCTATTGAGGTGCTCCAAGATGCTTAAAATCGGTATCATTACAGCTAGTGATAAAGGGTCTAAAGGTGAGCGGGAAGATTTGAGTTCTGCTGCCATTAGGGAATTAGTCCATGATTTAGGCCAAGTTGTAGCTTACGAAGTCGTACCGGATGAACAAGAGCTACTGGAGAGAAAAATGATTGAATTTGCTGATGAGCTAGAGATTAATCTAATTTTTACTACAGGCGGTACAGGCTTTGCTCCCCGCGATGTAACTCCGGAGGCAACTATGGCTGTAATCCACCGGCTTGTACCAGGTATAGGTGAAGCTATGCGCTATGAAAGCTTGAAAGTCACTCCGTTAGCTATGCTTTCCCGGGGAATTGCCGGTATTAGAAATAAGACTTTGATTATTAATCTGCCGGGAAGTCCAAAGGCGGTCAAAGAATGCTTGCAGGCTATTAAACCTGCCTTGGCTCATGGTATGGACATACTTTTAGGAAAAGCAGAAGAATGTGCAAGAAGAGAATAATTTTAACAGACTATTCCTGAGAATTGGGAATAGTTTTTTGTTTTTATTGCATAAAAACTGTCAGGGCTGGAAATAGTTTAGTCGTAGGCTTCCTCTTTCTGGATAGATGTTAGCTGAGTTAAATATAAACAAGCTAGAAGGAGTATAGGCAAGAGAAAGCTTAAATTCAGGCTAAAAACACTCAAAATAAGGATTTTCTAAGGTTTGCTTTTTAGTCCGGCCTAAATTTATTATAGGTAATGTGTGTTAGCACTTAAGCTTAATGAGTGCTAGTAATAAGCAATCAAAATGTGAGGAGGTTAAGTATATGGGTATTAAACCCTTGGGTGACAAAGTTGTAATCAAAGCCCTGGCTTCAGAGGAAAAAACAAAAAGTGGGATCGTTTTACCTGATACAGCTCAGGAAAAACCGTTACAAGGTGAAGTTGTTGCAGTTGGTTCAGGTAAAGTATTAGAGAACGGTCAAAAGGTGCCTTTAGAAGTAGCTGTTGGCGACAGAGTAATCTATTCTAAATATGGTGGAACAGAGATTAAACTTGACGGTGAAGAATACCTGATAATGAACGAAAGAGAAATACTAGCAATCATACAGTAATTACATAGGAGGTAAAATAAATTGGCTAAGCAAATTGTCTTTACAGAAGAAGCTCGACTTGCCTTGGAACGGGGCGTAAATGCTATTGCTGATACAGTACGGGTTACGTTAGGACCTAAAGGTCGTAACGTTGTATTAGAGAAGAAATTTGGATCACCTTTAATCACTAACGATGGTGTTAGTATTGCCAGGGAGATTGAGATAAAAGATCCTTTAGAAAACATGGGAGCCCAATTAGTAAAAGAAGTTGCAACTAAAACTAACGACGTTGCTGGGGATGGAACTACTACAGCTACTATCTTAGCCCAAGCTATGATTCGGGAAGGCTTAAAAAATGTGGCCGCAGGGGCTAACCCTATGATATTAAAAAAGGGTATTGAAAAAGCAGTAGAAGCTGCAGTAGAAGAATTAAAAAATATTGCTAAACCGGTAGAAAATAAAGACGCAATTACCCAAGTCGCTTCTATTTCAGCTAATGATCCGGAAATAGGGGAATTAATAGCTGATGCTATGGAAAAGGTAGGCAAAGATGGGGTTATTACAGTAGAGGAATCCCAGAGTATGGGCACTATCTTGGATGTTGTTGAAGGTATGCAGTTTGACAAGGGTTATATTTCACCTTACATGGTTACAGACGGCGAAAAAATGGAAGCAGTTCTAAATGAACCCTATATTTTGCTTACCGATAAGAAAATTTCAGCAATTAATGACTTGCTGCCTATTTTAGAAAAAGTAGTGCAAACAGGTAAGGCCTTGCTTATTATTGCAGAAGATATTGAAGGTGAAGCCCTGGCCACTTTAGTAGTCAATAAGCTCCGGGGTACATTTAATTGTGTTGCTGTTAAAGCTCCTGCCTTTGGTGATCGCCGGAAAGCTATGTTAGAAGACATAGCAATCTTAACTGGTGGTCAAGTAATTACTGAAGAACTAGGCTTGAAACTTGAATCAGCAACAATCGATATGTTAGGACAAGCTCGTCAAGTAAAGATAACAAAAGATGATACCACAATTGTAGAAGGCAAGGGTTCAGCCGATGCTCTGGAAAAAAGGATTGCTCAACTAAGACGTCAATGGGATGAAGCTACTTCTGACTTCGATAAAGAAAAATTACAGGAGCGTTTGGCAAAACTTGCCGGTGGTGTAGCAGTAATACAAGTTGGTGCGGCTACGGAAACTGAATTAAAAGAAAAGAAAATGCGGATTGAAGACGCTTTAGCAGCTACTAGAGCTGCTGTAGAAGAAGGAATTGTTTCCGGCGGCGGTGTTGCTCTAATTCAGGTGTTGAGAGCGTTGGATAAGATTGAGCTTACCGGCGACCAAATGACTGGCTTAAACTTAGTTAAGAAAGCTTTGGAAGAACCTATTCGTCAAATTGCTATCAATGCAGGTGATGAAGGTTCTGTGGTAGTTGAAAAAGTGAAATCTAGTGAAGAGGGTATAGGTTATAATGCTGTAAATGGTAAATATGAAAACATGATAGCTGCTGGTATTGTAGATCCGGCTAAGGTTACCCGTTCTGCCTTACAAAATGCGGCAAGTATCGCAGCTATGGTTTTAACTACAGAATGTTTAATTGCCGATATTCCTGAAGAGGAAAAACCTGCCATGCCTGCTGGCGCTGGTATGGGTGGCATGGGCATGCCTGGCATGATGTAAATCTTACTTATCGCAAAACGATCTTTGCTTTTTAGCAAAGGTCGTTTTTTTATTGAAATAATTGGTGTGTATATTTGCCATTGAATGACAAAGGCTAAATAAAAAAAGGAGGTGAAAAAATGGTCAAAAGTAGAATTATCTTGCTT
>DUOV01000153.1 GCA_012838615.1 Clostridia bacterium
GCGGAGGTACTGCTTGGAGCGGTCATTTAGCGGAATGAGCGTTAAACGAACGCAGTCAAAAAAGCGTTAAGCAGGGCAAGGGTTCACTTGCAGTTTGCCCCAGGGTTTTTGCCCTGTAGCTTTTTTGGCAAGAGAGTAGCGAATGAGCGGCAGCCCGCGGAAAGCAATACCTCCGCAGCGACAAACATTTGACTATTATAGGAATAAACTTAATGCGCATTCTTCTACTTATACGCAGTATAAGAATTTTGTTAAGTAAGTTGCTCAAGTTGGAGTGATAGATAATATTATTTATGCTGGAGGGTATGAGATGAGGAGGTATGAGGTTGATGGACCTAACTCAAAATCGGAACAATGATAATACGATATCTATCCAATACCGAGAACTGCCAAATCTGTGGAGGTAAATTAGAATACTTCAATTCGGGACGAAAGCTAACTTGTGTTCAATGTGGCAAAAAGGAAATTGCCAATATTTCCTGTCTAAATGGACACTACGTATGTGATGAGTGTCATGGAAAAGGTCTTTTTGATACAGTCAAAGAATACGTTTTAGCCAGCAAATCAAAGAATCCCTTCGAAATTACTGAGTATCTTATGAGCCAAGATAACATCCCCATGCTCGGTTGTGAAAATGCCTGGATAGCATCAGGAGCTTTGATGACAGCGCTCAGGAACGAAGGGACAATAAAGGTTACAAATAGACAGATTATAGAAGCAATGAATCGCACTAAAAGACAAGCCATAGGAGGATATTGTGGGTTAACAGGGGTATGTGGAATTTCCCCTGCTATTGGTTCGTGTTTTAGCGTCATTTTGGGTGCGTCATGTCCTAAAAATCAAGAAACAGCGACTACAATGAAGGTCGTAGGTAAAATAGTCAACGCTATCGCTGACCAAACAGGTCCATGCTGTTGCAAGAACTTTGTAAGGACTGCACTAAGCGAGGCTATTTTATTAGTGAATAAATATCTGAATGTATCCTTACCATCGCCTAGTGGGGCAATTATTTGTACTCATAGTGCACGTCACCCTCATGGATGCAGAGAGTCCAAATGTTCATATTTCAAAGCGAGCGAGACATCTTAAAATCGCTAGTTGGATATAAAAAAGTAGAATATCAATAATCCTTACGTAATAAGATTAGTTCCTATAATGACCAAATGTTTGTCGCTGCGACACTACTTTCTGCGGGCTGCTGCTTATTCGCTGTGTAATAATTTATTAGCGGAACGCTATAGAGGAGTATTCTGGCTTGTTTCACGTGAAACATTTATAAAGGATTATTCGTCCCTATCTGTAACTATAAAAAATATGTTGGATGGTGCTTCAAGATGAAGAATTTAATAGATTTAATCTTGAAAATTGCTGTGGTCATATGTTTTGTTTTGACGAATCTTATTAACGACGTCGTTATTAAGGGAATCATAATTTTGTCCTTGGCATTTTTGACAACAATCTTAACCGTATTTAAGTTTAAAATAGCACCTGAGATGATACTACAGGAAAAAATATCAGACATCCTTGTATTGATAGCAATTGTCTTTGCTTCAGTATTCATTATTTATAGGCTTATAAATTTCTAATCAGGCTTCTCCCTTCGTCTGGGGATTTGGTGCAAGTCAAGTTTTTCTAATTTGCTAAGGAATTTATGACTTTGTAGTTTTGAAGGAGCCCGATTTATTATATAGCAAGGAGATTATTAATGAAACTAACGACTTTCCTGCGTTTTTCTGCCTTTGGGCTAAGCACAATTTTGTTCCAAAAAAAGAAACCAATCTTAGGTACCATTATTCTTACAGATAAATGTAACCTTTCTTGTAAACATTGCGCTGTTAATAACATCACTTCTGTAATTTATCCTTACCATCAAATTAAGCATGAGATGAAAATCCTCTATAAGCAAGGGATTAGGATTTTATTTTTTTGCGGAGGCGAAACATTTCTGTGGCAGGACGGAGAAAAGAATGTACGTGACTTAGTAAGAGAGGCTAAGGAAATGGGATTTTTAATTGTTAATGTGGTTACCAACGGAACTTTTCCTCTGGAACTGCCCGAAGCTGATCTGATTTTGCTAAGCTTAGACGGAGGTAAAGAAAATCATAATCTTATTCGCGGTGATACTTTTGATACGATTATGAATAACATAGAAACTGCTGTTTCGGATAATATCTGCCTCTACATGGCGATTAACAAGATAAATAAAGGAGATTTAAAAGAAGTATGTACTATTGCTAAACATATGAAAAACATCCGGGCTGTATCTTTTAATTTTCACACGCCTTACCCTAATACTGAAAGTTTATCTTTATCCAAAGAAGAAAAGAAAATTTGCTGTGAGGAGATTTCTGAACTATTACGCCAAGGCTATCCCATCTTTAATTTAAAAAGTGCTTTTGACTACATTATCCATAATTCCTTTCCCACACCTTGTTACCAATGTGTAGTGATGGAAAATGGCCAACAATCCATCTGCGGAAGATGTGTTGAAATAAAGAATTTATGTAATAAATGCGGTTATTTTTTTGCCGCCGAGTATGCTTTGGTATTTAAAGGAAACTTTAGGGTAATTGTTGACATGCTAAAAACTTATCTAAAATATATTTAGGAGAATAAAATGTTACTGACGTCTTTAATACGCATTTTTTTGACACGCTCTTTACGACCTTTTGAGTTTAAAAACACTTACCGAAAATTTCTTGATTTTGAAGCTGAACAAGAACTTGGACTTTACGTTCACATTCCTTTTTGTCGCAAGATCTGCACATTTTGTCCTTATTGTAAAACTTATTATGACAAGGACTTGGCTGCTAAATATAAATTGGCATTACTTAGAGAAATAGAAATGGTTGGCTCACGATTGAAAACTAAAAAAGAAGTGACCAGTTTGTATTTTGGTGGTGGCACTCCGGCTCTAATGAAAGATAGCTTAAAAGAGATCATTGATTGTCTGGAAAAATACTTTATAATTACCCAGGGTATTGGCATTGAACTTCACCCTGACGATATTGACGAGCCTACAATAAAGTCTTTAAAATCAGCAGGTATTACAATGGTGAGTGTAGGAGTCCAGTCATTTAATCAAAAATGTTTATCTTCTTTAGGAAGAGAAAATACAGGTGTTGAAGAAAAACTAAAACTTGTGGCTCAAGCCAATTTTAATGTTGTAGATGTAGATTTAATCTTTGCTTTGCCCAAGCAGACAGAGGAGCTACTCCTTTCCGATATTGAAAAAGCCTTTTTACTTGGTGCCACCCAAATATCTACCTATCCATTTATAGATTTTACTTTTGCAAATAACACTTACAAGCCTATGCCGGAAAAGGAAAAAAAGAAGATGCTACAAAGCATTTCTGATTACTGTAAAAGGATAGGCAAAGAAAGAACTGCTGTCTGGACTTTTGCTCAAAAAAATACTGGCAGGTATTCTTCTGTGACTAGGGATAGTTTTTTAGGTTTTGGCGTTTCAGCAGCCACTTTGTTGAGTAGGGAATTTAAAATAAATACTTTTTCCATAGATGGTTACCTAAATAGAATAAAAAACAACCTGCTTCCTACTTCCTTAACTTTAGATTTTACATTAAGACAAAGAGCGGTTTATCATCTCTTTTGGAGTGCTTACTCCATGCAAATTATACCCACGAGGTTTCAGGAATTAATCGGAAGACCTCTCAGCAAGATGTATGGGCTGGAGTTATGGCTGGCTGAAAACCTTGGATTTATTACTAAGCAAAATGACACTTATTGCCTTACGGACAGAGGCGCCTATTATTACCACTATCTTGAGCAAGCTTATACAACTGCCTACATTGATAAAATGTGGAATATTTCACGGATAACACCTTTTCCGGAAAAAATAGTGCTAAAATAGCAGACATAGTGATAACCATAAACAGAGAAGATTTTAAAATGTTTCACGTGAAACATTTTGTTAAAGCCAGGATTAAATATAAACAGGGGTGTTCTGCTTTTACTGGCTTATTAATGAAAGTTGTTCTAAAACAAGCCTGTTTTACAGAAAAGACATGCTTACCATGGGTTCTATTATATAGGCTAAGGAGGGAAATATAATGCTTATAGGCTTAATTTTTGGCCTGATAATTGGATGGCTTGTTTCCCTATTTGGGGGAAATACCCTTATCATTCAAGGTGTTTTCGAATTAACCGGTAGAGAAATCAGTAATGCAGGTTACTACACGATTTTTGCTCTTTTGGGGCTGATAGGCGGACTGCTTAAGCATAAATCCTAATATGCTATATTATTATATTAGGAGTAAAAAATGTTATGTGAAAATCTTCTAATCAGCAAATGCGTTAAGTTTAATAGTTTATATTGAATAGACTTTTGAAAGGAGTAGAAACATGAAAGTCATTTTAGTAAATGGAAGTCCTCATGCCAAAGGATGTACTTATACTGCTCTTCGGGAGGTAGAAAAGGCCTTAAATAAAAATGGTATAGATACTGAAATTATGCAATTAGGTACCAAGCCAATCCCAGGCTGCATTGCTTGTGGATCTTGCTTAAAAACGGGTAAGTGTTTTGTAGATGACGAGGTTAACGTATTATTAAGTAAAGTTTCGGAAACCGATGGCTATGTCTTTGGCTCTCCGGTTCATTATGCTGCTGCTTCAGGGGCCCTTACTTCTTTTTTGGACAGAGTGTTTTATGGAAAAGGCCGCCTGTTTGCGGGTAAATTAGGAGCTGCCGTAGTAAGTTGCCGCCGGGGAGGTGCTTCAGCAGCTTTTGACCAGATTAACAAATACTTTACCATCTGTAATATGCCTATAGTATCTTCACAGTACTGGAATCAGGTTCACGGCAATACACCTGAAGAAGTAAAGCAGGATTTGGAAGGTATGCAAACTATGCGTACTCTTGGCAATAATATGGCCTGGCTGCTTAAATGTATTGAAGCAGGTCGCGAAAAAGGTATTCTCATGCCGCAAAATGAAGTTCCTGTTAAAACTAATTTTATCCGTTAAAATGTTATTAAGTTACAGTAGGCAAGCTAAAAAGCTTGTCTTATTAATTACTGAGGAACTTATTTTTTGTGGTTTGCCAAGTCGGCGGGGAGCGGGCGAATGATGGAAAATATTTCACCGGAAGCTAAGGTTACAGCCGGTGAAATATTTAGTCTTATTGGTTTTTACTCGGGAACAAATTTGGGTTTGAGACAGTCAAATAGTAAAAGATTTAAAAAGGAGGTATTGACTATAAAAAGAGCTGGTTACATTTTAATCTACGTTTTGTTGGTTGCTTTGACCTTGGCAGGTTGTACTTTTTTTGGAAAAGATAATACAGTTGTCTTTATAGGTACTGTCCTTGAAAATAATGATACTTCACTCCTTGTAGAACCTCAAGCCGGGTCTGATGAACTTAATTCTGCTGATAAAATATCAGTATCTATAAACGGTACAACAATAGTAGATACTGAAAATAGAGATATAACTGTAGAACAGATTAGAGTAGGAGACCGGATCGAAATCACTTATAACGGGCAAATTGCCGAAAGCTACCCTGCTCAGATCCATAAGTGCTATAAAATTAAACTTATAGATTAATGAAGGCTAAAAGAGCTTTGATGCACAACAAACTAAATTCGGGTGTTGTGCGTTTTTATTGTTAAGTAATTTTATATCGTTGTCGTTTTGCGAAGTCAGC
>DUOV01000154.1 GCA_012838615.1 Clostridia bacterium
AAAAAAGTCATATTACAGGATGATTCCGCTGCTTCCGGTATCAAAGCTTTTATACACTCTTATTGAGGTTTGAGAGCAGAAAATTCGATGAATAACTCCTTTTCTTTCTTTTTCAAATATTCTCATTGACAAAGTTTCACAAAAAGATATAGTATAATGTTATAACGACATAATATTTTAAGTTTTTGCGCAATTTATACATATAGAGGGGGAGAGGAATAGTGTATAAAATCTTAATTACAGATGGTTCCGAACTGAAAGTAACTGAAACATTTGAATCTGTAGAAAAGCTAATCACAGAGAATTTGAGCGCTTTAGGTCATGAAGTTGTTTCGAAACATTATGAACCTGAGGAATTAAAAAGTAAGATTAAAGACTTTGATGTAATTGTTGTAGGTGAAGGTACAGTAATTGATAAAGAAATAATTGACGCAGCTACTAACCTCAAATATATTGTTAAAGCAGGTACAAATTTAAGAAATATTGATTGTGATTATGCTGCAAGCAAAGGAGTTGTGGTTAAAAACACACCAGAGTGCGGACGTAATGCTGCTGCAGAATTAGTAATCGGACACATGCTTTCTATTTCAAGATGGATTTTTGACGCAACTTCTACTATCAGGAATATGGAGTGGAAAAGGGATTCCTATACAGGTGTTGAGATAGCAAATAGAACTCTTGGGCTAATCGGGTTTGATGATACAGCAAAACTCGTTGCCCAAAAAGCTAAAGCTTTAGGAATGATAGTAAGTTATTGGGACGAAAATGGCAAAGCAGAAGGCTATGATGAGTTTGAGTATAAGAGTTTTGACGAAATTATAAAAGGAAACACCTATATCTCTTTACATGTTCCCTACGACCCGGAAAAAGGCTGTCTGATTGGCAAAAAAGAATTTATGGCAATGGAACATGGGTGTAACTTTATTAATATTTCAGATGGTAGACTAGTCGATGAAGCAGCTTTACTAGAAGCTTTAGGTACTTCCTTTGCGGACATGCATATTTTTGGCGCATGTCTAGACGTATATGGACAAGAGCCCATGATTAACAAGGAACTAGCTGCTCATGAGAGAGTATCCTTGACTCCACATGTCAGACATGAAACCTATGAATCCTATACAGCTCGAGCACGAGAAATTGTTGAAGTTATCAGAGCTCTCTAGAGAAATATTTCAGGTTCAAAAGCCTAACTCCATGAAAGACTGGGGTTAGGCTTTAACTTTAGTATAACAATTACTTAAGGCTGGACAGTACTTGGAATATCTTACCTAAAATGCAGGAAAATGCAGTATTTTGTCGAAAATAATTAACGTGCATAAAGCATGCCCTAGGAAGCTGGTTAGTAACGTTAAATATTTAGGGTATGTAAGACATTACATATTGACGGAGGAAAAACATGAAAAAAGCACTTTTATTAATCACAATTGCTATACTTTTAGGATTTACCGGTATTGCTCAGGCCGCGCCAGTATACGATTATAATGTTAATATCTACGTGCATGGTCAATTAATTAATATTCCTGATCAGAAACCGTTTCTTGATAAGCAGGCAGGAAGGACATTTGTTCCCATCAGATTTGTTTCTGAAGCATTAGGAGCTAAGGTGGATTGGCTTAAAGATGAACAGAAGATAGTTATAACTGAAGGTAATAAAAATATTTCACTAACTATTGGTAGTACGAAAGTGGTTGTTGACGGAAAGACCCAAACTATTGATGTGCCGGCTAAGCTATTGAATGGTAGGACTATGGTGCCCCTAAGATTTATCAGCCAAGTTTTAGGTCAAGAAGTAAATTGGGTAGCGGGTCAAAATGGTAATAAAGTAGAAATTGCGGCGAAGAATGCTAACATGGGTAGCCGCTTAAATGAAAGTATTATTAGGAGATTATTTGAAAGTCGCATAAATGAAGACGGTTTTAATTATTCCCTTAGCGATATTAAATGGCAGGAAGGCGCTTTCTCCGACTATAATGCTAAAGAAGCAGTAGTATCCTTTACTGATGGTAGTCAATGTCATGCTGCGGGATATAGTGAGGTTTGGTTATTAAGTTACGATGGCAGCTGGAAGATTGAGGATAAATTTAGTGACTCTGATTGGCTCGATTTTGAAGTAGTTGATTTACAAAATGATGGCCTCTTAGAAGTTTGGGTGACAGGTGGGGGCGGTAATCAGGGTTATTTTGGGACCTATGGCTATCTGTTAGTGAGTTTCCCCCAGCATAAGGAAGTATTAAAAAATGTTTATACTCTTACCGGATTTGATTATACCGGCGCGGCAGAGGAAGGGGAAGCGTTATATACCCATGAAGTGAAGTTTAAGGATGTTGATCACGACGGAATCTTAGAACTCGTTGACTTACAAGTAAGGAAGTCTTTTGCTTGGACAGGTGAAAAATATTTTTCTGATTATGTTGTAATTTCATCAACAAGTGAGGAAATCGTGGTTGACTTAGATAATTTGATTAAGTAATTATGAGTTTAAGGCATAGGGAGTAAAAAGCTCTGACTATGCCTCTTATGTTTAAGAATTGCTTTGTGTGAAGTAAAGAGACGGTTATGAAAACTGTCGTAATAGGGAACAGAGATAATTAGTTGTAGCGCAAAGGAGTAAGTTCTATGGTAAAAAGAGTTTATTGTTTAACTTTATTTGTCCTATTAATATCTTTGCTAATTAGTGGTTGTTCCAGCGACCAAGAAAAGATAGCTAAGTTAGAAAAACAAATCGCAGAGCTCCAGGAACAAGTGAATACCTTGCAAACAAACTACGCTAAAGTCAATGCAGAAAACGAAGCCTTGAAAGTACAATTGGAGGAAGAGACAGGGCAGGGAATTTTAGGGGAAGAAGATGTTGTAATCACCGTCATAGATAAAATCAATATTCCTGCAAATACGGATAAGTGGCAGTTTAACGACCTTGTCCGGTTGCACATCAGCATTACTAACAATACGAATAAAGATATTAAGGGAATTAAAGGTGTACTTCACTTTAAAGATATGTTCGGTGTTTCTATTTTAAGATCTCAATGTGACTTAACAGGCTATACCATTAAAGCGGGAGAAACTTGTGTTAATGAAGATATGACCTTAGAGATTAATAATTTTATGGACGATCATGTCAAAATTTATAATACGAGATATGAGGACCTAATATTCGAATATAAGGTACAACAAATTATGTTTACAGATGGCACTTCCAGAGTAAATGAATCAAGTATTTAACTCGAAAAAATTTATGACCATTGACTTAAGTTAGGGTGCTCCAATTTCATGTATTGTTTTGGAGCACTTTTTTGCTACCTTTATTGTAAGATGTTTTGCTGGGATAAAAAGGAAGTATCCTCGAATATGTAGAAATATTACGATGTGTTTTTAAAACAAGAGGGATTAATAGTCATGTTAACCTGCAAACTAAGGGGAGAGAGGTGAGGTTATGATAAGCTTAATAAAACCGCCACGGCTTAAAAAGGGGGATAAAGTAGCGACTGTAAGCCTTTCCTGGGGTGGAGCAGGCGATTCCAATTTGCGGTGGCGCTATGATCTTGGCAAGAAACGTTTACAAGAAGAATTCGGATTGGAAGTTGTGGAGATGCCACATACATTAAAGGGATCGGATTACTTATATAAGCATCCGGAGAAAAGAGCCGAAGATTTAATGAACGCTTTTTCCGATAAATCGATAAAGGGCATATTTACCTGCATTGGTGGCTACGAAAGTATTCGCTTACTACCCTATATTGATTTTAATGTAATAAGAAATAATCCTAAGATCTTTCTCGGCTATTCAGATACCACTATTACTCATTTTATGTGCATAAGGGCAGGAGTATCCAGTTTTTATGGAGCTTCTATTCTAGCCGAATTTGCTGAGAATATTGGGATATTCAGCTACACGAAAGACTGGATCAAACGGGTCTTATTTGATAATTCTATAATTGGGGCGGTTACCGCAGCAGATATGTGGACCGGCGAACGGATTGAATGGCTGGAAAGCAATAAAGAGATTGCCAAAAAGATGTACAAAAATCAAGGATTTCAATTCCTCCAAGGTTCCGGCAAAGTGCAAGGACGTCTAATTGGGGGTTGTATGGAGGTTATGGAGATGATGAAAGGAACTTCTCTATGGCCTGAAGAGGAAGTTTTTAAAGATGCAATTTTATTTTTTGAAACATCTGAGGACATGCCAGAGCCAACTTATGTTGAATATTGGCTGAGAAATTATGGAGCACAAGGTATCTTGCAAAATGCCAAAGCGATTCTCTGGGGTAAGCCTTATCAGGAAAAATATTATGATGAATATAAACAAGCAATTAAAAAAGTGCTTGTTGATGAGCTTGGCTTATCAGATTTACCAGTCGTTTATAACATGACTTTTGGACATAATGAGCCAATGATGTGCCTACCCTACGGCGCATTGGCTGAAGTTGATTGTGAGAAACAGACTGTTTCTATACTAGAGTCAGGTGTTGTTTGATAGCTAGATAATATTAATAATCAGTATTTTAGGCGGTAAGAGGAACGCAAATCTTATCGCTTTTTGTTTTAAAGATAGTATTACTAGAGTACTACAGCGGGACATTTTCAGAAAGGATTTTACCGAAATATGCAGAAAAAAGGGATATGTAGCAGCTGGTTATTTATGATTGGTTGGGTGGTAAAAGAATGTTCCTCACCATTTTAAGTTATGCCAAGCGTAGGCACGTATCTACTGCTTCACTAATTTAATAATCATGTCCGAATCAAAAATTAAGCACTATAAGAAAAGAATAGAGGGAGTATGAGGGACACATGGACAAACATTTATTGATTAATTTTGTAGTGAACAATGACAAGTTAGAACTTCTAAAAGCTAGAATTAATAGATTTAACCCTTTGAAGGTTTTAAAAGTACAAGATCACGAAATTCGACACTCAAACGTTTTGGCATGGATATTTAGTCCTGCTGAGAGTCACAACTTTGATGATAAAATGCTAAAGCGATTTTTATTAAAGGTGTTGCTAAAGCCAGATAATGATGATGTTTTAGACAATATGGATATAGTTTATGAATTGCAGCAAAAATCATTGATGGACATGAAAGTCTTTCGAGAAAAGTATCACATAGATATTTTGCTAGTTTCTGACCACCACAAGATTGTTATTTTAATTGAGAACAAAGTATATTCGGTAGAACATTCTAATCAACTTGATCGTTATCATAAAAAAGTAAAAACGGAATACCCGGGATACCTAATAATACCTATTTTTTTGACA
This sequence comes from Clostridia bacterium, assembly GCA_012838615.1. GTDB lineage: Bacteria > Bacillota > DUOV01 > DUOV01 > Zhaonellaceae > DUOV01. Next base: position 5,251 of record DUOV01000154.1, read on the forward strand.
CTTAACGGAGGGACACATAAGAACTACTTTTCGGCAAGCTATGATGATATTTTAGAAACTATTGAATTTATGATAGCCCATTATAAAGACAGAACATCTGGCGATGTTATAGTTTTTTTAAATTACTATTCAGAAATTTTAAAGGAGAAATACGCTATGGACCCTGAACTTAAAAGACTATGTAAAGAAATTTATTTAGAAAATAAAGATATTTTAGTTGCAAAAGCTATTGAGGAATTTACTTGGTAAAAGAGGGTATTAATATTTCTAGGCTTTTACTAGAAGTTTTAAAGTTTAAGTAATTATTAGTTGAAGGCATAGGGAGTAAAACTCTGACTAT
>DUOV01000155.1 GCA_012838615.1 Clostridia bacterium
AGGTATTGTTCCTAAAGGCAATCCTGATCACATTGAATCTGCCAATGCTTCCAAGTTTGGCAAATATAATATTGAAGGAATAGATGATTTGCTAGAAGGAGAATTTGAGACAGTACATGGAGGGTACGATCCGGTTTACGCATTGCAGGATCCTGATAGAGTCCTACCCTTAGATGCTATGCGCATTCTTGAGAAGGAAGGTAAATTTGGAAAGCTGTTTAATCATTTTTATTCAACTGTAGGGAATACCACAGCTGTTTCTAGTGCAAACAAATTTGGAGAAGAGATCGGCAAAGACCTTTTAGCAAATGGGGCACATGGGGTAATACTTACCTCCACCTGAGGTACTGATACACGTTGCGGTGCAACGATGGTTAAAGCTATTGAAAGGGTAGGGTTACCAGCTGTGCATGTTTGTACGATAGTACCTATTTCCCAAACAGTCGGTGCCAATCGTATTTTACCTGCTGTTGCCATACCCTATCCTACAGGAAACCCCGAACTAAGTATTGAAGAAGAAGTACAGCTACGAAAAGATTTAATGTTAAGGGCTCTAGGAGCTTTAAGTAGTAAAATTAATACACAAACTATATTTTGATAATTATTTAATCGAGGAATCTAGTTCTTGGTTAAAGTACTTGGCGACAATAAGACAAGAAAAAAAGCTGGTAAACGACCAGCTTTTTTTCTTGTTAGCCTGAACATAGCCTAACGTCTAAGTTCTTAACATATTACTAAATTAATTGTATAAAAGGGTGAACTTTTTGCCTTCTATGATACTCTTATAAATGAAAAGAGGTGGTGACTTGGAGCTTTTAGATTATGTAGATAAGGCAAAAGAGGGAGATCAGGAAGCTTTACTGCAGTTGATTATGGCCAAACGAGATGAGTACTACAGGCTAGCTTATGTCTATCTGAAAAATCAGGAGGATGCCCTGGATGCCCTTGAAGACATGATTGTAATAATATACGAAAAGCTTGGAGGACTAAAGAAAAGCCAATCTTTTTACAGTTGGAGTAAAGTAATACTTGTTAATTGTTGTAAAAGGATTATCAAAAACAGGAGAAAAGTAGTTTACCTAGATGTATTACCAGAAATTGCTGATGACGGTTTAATAAAAAACAAACAACATGGTCTAGAGGTAGAGGAATACTTGCAAAAACTTAACCCTAAACATCAAGAAGTCCTTAGACTTAGGTATCTGGCTGATTTAGAATACGATACAATTGCCCAGATCCTTAAAATACCACTTGGAACAGTTAAGTCACGGATTTCTCTCGGACTTAGGAAGCTTCAAGCTTTAGTAGGGGGTGAGATGGATGAATAAAACTGAGCAGATGCTGAATGAAGGTAAGGCTATTTTGGACCAACTACAAGCGCCACCTGAACTGGAAAATAGACTGCGGACTGCACTTATTCGTACAACTAAGAAAAGAAAAGAAAAAGTAAGATTATCTGTTAAAGTATTAATTGCCTGCCTGGTTTTATTTTTGGTAATTAGCTTTAACTTTGAAACATTGGCTTATTACGGTAAAAAATTAGCTGGCTATGACCAGGTGATGAATGGCACACTACAACAATTGAATAATTTAGGTAAGGGTCAACTCATTGGCAAATCCTATACTTTTAAAAATGGAGTACAAGTTACTTTAGACGGTGTCATGCTTGATGATACTCAACTGCTAGCCTTTTTAACAGTAAAAGATACCCGGGGCAATGTTGACGATACAGATATCGGGTTAAGTAGTCTTCATTTTAAAGGGTTTTACAGGCACTATATGGCAGTAAGTGGCCAAGGTTTTATTAATGAAGAGAAAAATGAAGAAAAATGGCAGTATAGCTTTGAACCCCCACATTTCTACGAAAAAAAGCTTGGATTTAGATTTAGTTTAGCTCAAGGTGGGCAAGTTGAAGAGGGTGAAATTGTTTTTGAGTTAGATCGGAGAGAGGCAGTAGGCCAGACCCTACGCATTGCTATAAATGAAGTCTTTACTGCCCATCAGGAGCAAATTAAAATTACTAACCTGCTGGCTAGTCCAACCCAAACAGTTCTAGAAGGCTCAATTCAAGGTCCTGTTGCCTTAGCTAAAGATTACCTGTTAGGAGAGCGGATTAGACCGTTAACTTTGGAAATAAGCTTGTTAGCAAATGGAGAGGAAGTTGCTGAGTTAGGTGGGGGGATTAGTACGAATTTAAATGGGATTACTTTTCATAAAAATTTTGATGCTTTACCACAAAACTTAAAAAGTTTGCAAATAATAATTGAATCTTTTTCAGCAGATCATGATGTGCGGGAAAATGTTATTTTAGAAAAAGGTATGGCTGCAAAAAATATCAAGATCAACGGGCAAAATATCCGAATTACTAAGGTGGAGGAAGTAGGGGAGAATACTCAAGTCACAATTACAAGCCATGAAGGGGTTATTCTTAGCAGAGTAAAGTTAAATGTGGATGGTCAAGTGATCAATTTAAATAAAACCATTAGTGACGATTATAAAAAAACACCTGAAGGTAGGATTTATCATACTAGAACGTTGGTTTTCTCGGCCAAAGGTTCTAACTTAGAACTAGAGATAGAACGCTTGACCTACCCTGAAAGAGTTAATCATGTGGTAGAAGTGCCGATCAGATAAAATATAATAATAACGAATTTCGGTTTTTTTAGTTGGACTTTATAAAAAAATAAAGCGAAAATCTTGATTTTTAAAGGCGTATTCTACGTTTTTAAGTTGCTTTTGATACTTTTAAATACAATAAGCTTCCAGATTTGACTTATAGGTTAGAGACCCTGGCACTTATATCTTTATATGGTACAATAGAGCTGCTTGCTTTAAAGACAAATTATTTGTTGAAGCCTTTGTCTGGTTAAAAAGCTTAAAAGTTTTTATATGTAGTTAGTAACACAAAGGGGGGTATAAAGTGCCTGTTAACAAGGAAGTTAGAAAAGTGCTATTAATGGGAAATGAGGCTATTGCTCGTGGAGCGATAGAGGCTGGTGTTCAAGTGGTTGCTTCATACCCGGGGACACCTTCCTCGGAAGTAACCGAAAGTTTAGTCGATCAGGCAAGTGAATTCGGCTATTCGATTCAATGGAGTACAAACGAAAAAGTTGCTTTTGAGGTAGCAGCTGGTGCATCTTTAGTAGGAGCACGTTCTCTTACTGCAATGAAGAATGCTGGTTTAAACGTAGCAATGGATACGTTTATGACTATTCCCTACGGGGGATGTAAAGGGGGTTTCGTAATTGTAGTTGCAGATGACCCTGATGCCCATTATTCTTCCACAGAACAAGATACCCGAGCACTTGCTGCTTATGCAGAAATATTATGCCTGGAACCGAGTGATCAGCAGGAAGCGAAAGACATGACGCTAGAAGCCTTTGACATTTCCGAACAAATAGAGCTCCCGGTAATGATAAGATCAGTAAGCAGAATATCCCATGCTAGTGGTGACGTCGTTTTAGGAGATATAAGAGAAGATAAGAACAGCTTAGGTTTTAATAAACACCATAAACTACCTTATAGATGGAACGTCTACGGTCCACCAGGCGCCAGGTCAAAGCACGAGTGGCTGCATGAGCAAATGCCTAAGATGAAGAATTATTCCGAAGAATCCCGTTTTAACGAGATGCAATTAGTTGAGGGAGCAAGAGTTGGTATTATTGGTGTTGGATTAGGGGCTTCTTACGCCAAAGAGGCTATGAAGGAGCTAAACATCGCTGATAAAGTAAGTTTCTTTAAGATCGGTATTCCATTTCCCTTACCAGAAAAGAAGCTACTTTCTTTTTTAAATGGCCTTGAAAAGGTAGCAATTGTCGAGGAAGGGGATCCGGTTGTTGAAAATATGGTTAGAACTATTGCCCAGCTTCATCGATTGAATGTGGAGGTTGTTGGAAAAAATACAAACAAGATCTTTCAACCTTGGGGTGAATTAAACCCTGATTACACCCTAAAAGGCATTGCAGATTTCATGCAAATTGATTTAAAAGAAGATAAAAAGCGTCAGGCATTAGAAGAGGAAATTAGTTCTTTAATAACACCTCGTTCCTCAACACTATGTCCAGGCTGCTCCCATTTAGGTACTTACTGGGCCGTACGGAAAGTTTTACAAAAAATAAATGGAGTACACATAGTAAACGGAGACATTGGCTGTTATGAACAAGGTGGCTACGGCAGCGGAAAAACCCAAACAGCAAATTCCAAAGATAGTGAACGCTATCCCCGTCTATCACCTTATGAAGTCCTTGATACCATTCATGTAATGGGTAGTG
>DUOV01000156.1 GCA_012838615.1 Clostridia bacterium
GGGACATTGCCATGGTTTTCCAAAATTATGCTCTTTACCCCCATATGACTGTCTATGAAAATATGGCCTTTGGACTTAAATTAAGAAAAATTCCCAAGAGAGAAATTGATGCCAAGGTCCGGGAAGCCGCTAATATACTTAACATTGAAAGTCTCCTGAATCGGAAACCTAAAGCCCTCTCAGGTGGACAGCGACAGCGGGTAGCCTTAGGCAGGGCCATCGTTAGAAACCCTCAAGTGTTTCTGATGGACGAACCCCTATCTAACTTAGATGCTAAACTCAGAACTCAGATGCGTACAGAGATTCTAAAATTACATCAACGTCTTAACACTACTTTCATCTATGTAACTCACGACCAGACAGAAGCTATGACTATGGGGGATCGGATAGTAGTGATGAAAGATGGCTTGGTGCAGCAAATAGCCTCACCTAAAGAAATTTTTGACCATCCTAAAAACTTGTTTGTTGCAGGCTTCATAGGGAGTCCACCTATGAATTTTATCCCTGCCAAACTAGTTGTAAATGATAGCAAATACTTGGTAACCTTTTATGGAAATACGATTGAATTGCCGGAGGAGTTATCCCGTAACCTGAAAGCAAAGAATCTTGGGCCTAAAGACATTATCCTGGGTATACGTCCTGAAAATATTATTCCTGCCGAAAACGGAGCTTCCACCATTAAAACTACGGTAGAAGTTACAGAAATGATGGGTTGGGAAACATACGTCCACATGACCTTGGGAGAAAACAGCTTGGTAGGTAGACTTAATGCTGATTTTCCTGTTAAAGCCGGACAAAATTTGGATGTGCATTTTGACGTTGATAAGCTACAACTTTTTGATGCTCAGAGTGAATTAAACTTACTAGTATAATAACAGCAATCCTCCTCATTTTTTAGGGAAATCTTTTCCCAAAATCCATGTATCAAAAAATATTTGATACATGGCTAAGCCCTGAATGCTCGTACATTCAGGGCTTAATCTGTGTTCGCCGTTTTCTTTACTTACTAAGACTGGCAGCCAGGTACATATTTGCCACGAGAGATTCCAATTGTATTCTCCCGGACTCTCCGCCAGTTGCTTCATCTAAGGCAGCGTTAACTGCCGGGTGAAAGAACTGGCCTCTGGCTTTGGCCTCTGCTCCCTTTGCTACGGCTTGGGCTAGTATTTCCCGATCTTGAATACGTTTATCCGGGGAAATACCGTTTAAGATTAACATTTTTTCAGAAATAGAAATCGAACTAGTTAACTTACCGCAAAGTTTAACCTTTTCACCTACAAAAACATAACCATCACACACATCCCGAACACTTCCCAGCACTTTAACGCCACGGGATGTAAGCCACTTTATGGTAGCAGCTATATCAAGCATATCCTTGGGTGAGGTCGCAATAAGGGTCACAGGTAGTGAAACTAAAGCTGTTAAATCACTGCATATTTGCCCACCTTCAGGATTGTCTATGCCGCCCATGCCAGCAGTAACAGCCAAAGGAACGCCCCATTTAGCAGCTACAGCCATTGTACCGGAAGCAGTTAAGGCACCGCTAAGCTTTTTTGCGCAAGCCTCTTCCAGTTTAGACTCATCAATCCGTATTAGCTCAGCCGCTCTATCCCTAAAGGACAAAAAGTCAGCGTTTCCTCCTAAAATTATCTTTCCTTTATCTACCCAGACCAGCAAAGGAAACTCAGGCGGCAAACACTTTAGCAATTCTTCATTGCTAATAGCTGTAACCCCATGAGTTAAGAGAGCAGTTTCTATTAGGAAGGGAATGGCTTCCTTCATTTTATTTCCATCCTTCAAATTCATGTACGTTATCCACATTTACCACTTCCAAAGGTGCGTATACAGGTTGCACTTTCTGCCCTTCAGCAACCTTTGCAGCTAATATGAGCGCAGCTTTGGCATAAACAGAACAAGGATAGGCGATACTGCCACTCATCCGCCCTGCTTTAATTGCTTCCCGGGCTTCTTCTGTAAAGTCTACCCCGTAAATTACCACTTCATCCAATTTGCCTTCTGCTTCCAGAGCTTCAGCGGCAGCTAGAGCCATAACATCATTACAGGCAAAAATACCATTTAAATCTGGATGAGCTTGGATTAAATCCTGGGCAACACTGTAAGCCTTATTACGATCCCAATCAGCCGGTTGAATGCTTACTAATTCAACTCCTTCTGTTGCTTCAAAAACTTCTTTGGCGCCTTGGGTACGACCCTCACTTTGACCAGCACCTATAATACCTTGAATAATAGCAACTTTTTTACTGCCTTTCATATACTTGAGCATATCTTCGGCTACTTTTCTACCTTGCTCCACAAAATCAACAGCAATTCTACCGTCTAAATATCCGCCCCTTTCTTCCAGGGAAGCCACATCAACACCAGGACCTAAATTGATAATTGGTATGCCATTTTCATTAGCCCTTAAGATTCCCGGTTGAAGGTTAAAAGGCTCAATTGGCGATAAAATAATAGCATCATAGTCTTTTACCACCATGGCATCTAAAGCATCCAGTTGGGCTTGCTTATCTCCTTCCGTAGAGCCGGCAAAAACTTCAACGGTAATACCCAGTTCTGCTGCGGCTGCCTCGTAAGCCTCTTTCATGCCTACCCAGAATGGGTTAGTTAAAGAAATAACCAAAGCCCCAATTTTAACGTCTTTTTTCAATTCAGGTAGTGGCTCTAACTGAGACATTAGAACCTTTTCAGCTTCCTTAACCTTCGGATTAACCTGAAGCTCTTCTTTTTGTTCTACAGACCCTTCAGTATTAGCAGATTCAACTTCCGGAGCTTCTCCCGGAGTTTCACTTTGGGTTTGCCCGCAGCCAACCCCAGATACCGTTACTAAGGCTAAAACCAGTAGTAATGCTATAATTCTTTTTTTCATTTTAACTTCCTCTCCCTTTCTCTAAAATCTTATTTGGCCTCGCTGCCTAACTTCGGCCAGAACAACTGCGCTAAGCAGCAAGAATCCGATAATAAATTGTTGATAATATGAAGAGATGCTTAAGATTACCAGGCCATTTTTTATGACTCCTAAAAGAAGACAGGCGATAAAAGTACCGCTTATGTTAGCCTTTCCTCCTCGCATCAGACTTCCACCCATAACTACAGCTGTAACAGCATCCAGCTCCATTCCCATACCTGCAGTCGGCTCAGCTGCATTGAGCCGGGCGGTTATGATTAGACCTGCTAATCCAGCCATTAAAGCTGAAGCAAGGTAATAGGAAACCTTGTAAAACCCCACATTTACTCCTACCCGTCTTAAAGCTTCTTCATTTCCCCCAATAGCCATAGAGTACTGGCCCCATTTAGTCTTATGCATCAGAAAAACTGCCAAAATCAATACGATACAGGCAATTATAATAGGAGGATTGAGCTGCGTGGACTCCCCCTTGCCCCAAAAGGTAAAAGCTGTCGGAAAAGAGTAAATGGGCATGCCTCCAGTAATAATAATTGCTAAACCCCTATATAAAGATGATGTACCCAGAGTAACGATAAAAGGAGTAATCTTAATTTTTTCAATTATTAAGCCATTAAAGATACCTAAAAAAGCTGCCACTAAAATTCCAATCACAATAGCCGACCAAACGCTGAAGTTAGCTTTCAGGCATATGGCCATAATAATCCCAGTTAAACATACATTTGAGCCCTGAGATAAATCTATACCTCCGGTGGCTATGACAAAGTTCATGCCTAAAGCTAAAAGAAGTTGTACAGAAATAGTATCTAAGATGTTGCGCCAGTTTTTCCAGGTTAAAAAGAAAGGCGACTTCCAGGATAAGAAACACACCAGGACCAAAAGTATGCCTAAAAGTAGCAACTGAGAAAAGTATTTTTCAACAGAGTTTTTGTTAAATCCCATATATTTGCTCCATTCTGTCCTCCAAGCCAGTTTGTCCAATCAGAGATTGGTGCACTTCTTGAGGTGAACTGTCTCCCGTTGGAATTTCTTTGACAATTCTGCCGTGTTTCATAATACAGACCCGATGAGCGATATCAAATACCTGAAACAGGTTATGGCTTACTATGATCACAGCAATCCCCTGTTCGGTAAGGCTGTGAATCAATTTTAAGGTAGTTGCTGTTTCCTTTACCCCCATAGCAGCAGTAGGCTCATCAAAGATCATGATTTCCTTTCCTTGAAAGACGGCCCGGGCAATGGCAACCCCTTGCCGCTGTCCACCTGAAAGATAGCCTACCGGAACACGAGGATCCGGAATATTGATCTTTAACTTCTTTAAAAGGTCGATAGCTATTGCCTCCATTGCTGGGTAATCCAGGAAGAATCCCCACTTGGTAATCTCCTGTCCCAAAAAAATATTCCCTATCACATCGCGGTAGTTATCCAGGGAAAGGTCTTGGTATACAGTTGCAATACCTTCGGCTAAAGCTTTTTTCGGGGTAAGATGCTCAATCTGTTTATTATGAATATAGATAGAGCCTTTATCAGGTCCATAGGTGCCGGAAAGTATTTTTATTAGTGTGCTTTTCCCAGAGCCGTTATCCCCTACAAGGGCCACGGCTTCCCCGGGATACACCTCTAAGTTTACACCCCTTAAAACATGAATACTTCCAAAGCTCTTATTTATGTTTTCCACCTTGATGACTGGAACTTTCGATATGTTAGACATGTAATACCTTCCTTTCACTCCTTTAATTTACTGGTTATGTTTGGTTTTAGTCAAATTAAATAATTTTATATTATTTATAGTTGCAATAAACATATTTTATTTATCTGTTTCAACCCGGTTTTATTTCAAAAATACAGTAGGAATTTTTATTTTAGTGGCGAAGATTAGAGCATATATTTAACTCGGACTTTTGATTTACATTGATCCAATATCAAAAAAAGGGGGAAAATTTAATGAATCGGGGTCGCTTGATCCAAGCAGCTAACGGGCAAATACCATGTGACTTAGTTATTAAGAATGTTCAGCTGGTTAATGTCTTCACCAAAGAAATTTACCCGGCTGATATTGGCATTAGCGAAGGCTATATCGCCCATGTTACCCAACCGGGTGAGGAAGGTTTGAGCGGGGAAGAAGAATATGATGCCAAGGGTAAGTACGCTATCCCAGGTATGATTGATACCCACATCCACATCGAAAGTACTATGATGAACCCTACCAACTTTGCTAAAGCTGTACTGCCTCACGGTACTACCACCGTGGTTAACGATCCCCATGAACTAGCTAACGTTTTAGGATTGGAAGGGGTTAAGTACATTTTGGAAGCTAGTGCCCACCTGCCTTTGCGTTTCTACGTTTTAGCACCCTCCTGCGTACCTTCGGCTCTAGGTGTGGAGACTTCAGGAGCAGCTTTTAACGCATCGGAAATTGCTACAATGTTAGAGTGGGAGCGGGTCATTGGCCTGGCAGAAGTAATGGATTTCCCAGGTGTTATTTACCAAAGTCAGCGTATGAATGAAATCTTAGAAGTAGCAAGGAAAAAAGGCGGATTTTTGCAAGGCCACGTCCCCTTCTTAACGGGACGAGGTTTATCCGCCTATCAATGTTCAGGTGTTAATTCAGATCATGAATCTATAGATACAGATGAAGCCATCTATAAACTTCGAGCCGGTATGGTGCTGGAATGTAGGGAAAGTTCCATAGCCCAAAATATTAAAGCTCTTGCCCCTGCTCTCAAAGCATGTAACTATCCCCCCAATGCAACCTTATGTACCGATGACCGGGAGCCGGATGATCTTTTGCGAGAAGGCCATTTAGATCATGTGATTCGTAGAGCTGTTCAAGAAGGAATTCCTGTTTTAGAAGCCATCAAAATGTGCACCTATAACGCTGCCCAATTAACAAAGCTGTACGATCGTGGAGCTTTGGCAGCCGGCCATGTAGCTGATGTGGTTTTAGTAGAAGATTTAACGGATTTTAAGGTCAACGAAGTCTTTATCGGTGGGAAACTGGTGGCCAAAGAAGGGAAAATGGCCATAGAGCTAGCCGCTCCTGAGCATCCGGTGGAAAGCAGGAATACTATTACGCTTAGGACGGAACCTAATGCTGATACATTTCAGATCAAAGCAGGAAAACCTGAAAAAGTCTTAGTTAATGTTATTGCTTATGATAAGGAAAATCCACTTTTAACTAAACTGGCTAAAGTGGAACTGCCGGTAAAGGATGGCAAGATTGATATAAGCCAAAATCCAGAGCTGGCCTATATCGGTATATTGGAACGCCACGGCAAAAACGGCAATGTCTCGATAGGCTTGGTACAAGATTTAGGTATAAGCAAAGGAGCTATAGCCAGCACGGTATCCCATGACTGTCATAACCTGACGATAGTAGGTCGCGATCCAGAAGACATGGCCATGGCCGCTCAGGAATTAGTCAAATCCGGTGGTGGCATTGTCTGCGTAGCAGATGGTAAAGTACTAGCCAAGGTAGAACTACCTATCGCCGGTTTAATGTCTACTAAAAGTGTGGAAGAACTCGCTCCAGAAACTTCCCACCTTAAAGAAACAATTAAAGGTTTAGGTCTTGAAGGCCAATATCCTTTACTTCGGGTAGCTACTTTTGCCTTAGCCGTAATCCCTGAAGTTAAAATGACTGACCAAGGCTTAGTAGATGTTTTAACCCAGAAGTTTATACCGATCTTACCTGAGTAAACATGAATACGCATGGAAATGAGGAAGCAGGCAGCTTCCTCATTTTTAGTCCGCCTTGAGCTCATATCCTCTTTTGATAAACTCGTCTTTTATTCTTTCCAAGTCAATCCCTCTCATAGCTGCGCCTTTGGGTAGGGTCATAAACCGGCCTACTGTATTAAGAGAGGCCGGATTGGTAATCTGCTCAAAACCCAGCTCCTTCATAATTTCTATTACTTGCGGATCCTCTTTACACAATTCATAAACTGTCTTAGAAAAGTCGATCGTCTTTATCATAAACACCTCCAATACCATTCCTTTTACTTTAAACGCTCTTATCTAATTACTGTTAGTATATTCTTCGTTTACTCTTTCACTCATCTAACATCGGGCATAAAAATTTTGTAGCAATAAGCAGCATTATGTTTTTCTGTTAAATGTTTCCTATATAATAAAATATAATACCTTCAAATCAAGGAGGCAAAGTTATGAACTATTCCAAAATATCTCTGCTGGCGGTAAACCAACGTAAGGAACTGGGTTCCCAAATACCCCTTTCCACCTTTCGTTTATTGCGATTACACGGCATGCAGGAAATTTTTGGAGAAAGTACTGGGCCTGCCCTTTATATGGTTGGTAAAAGTATCGGCAAAACTGTAGAAGTTAAAACAATCGAAGAGTTTCTTGAGCTGGTCAAGGAATTAAAAATCGGTATACCAAGCATCGTTTACCGGTCTGAGAAGTTGATTATTATTAAAGTATTAGAATGTATGACCTGCTCTGGTCTTCCTGTTACAGGTGAGCTTTTTTGCAACTTTGAATCTGGCTTTATCGCAGGAGCCGTGGAAAAAATCCTAGGCCGGAAAGCAAAATCAACCCAAACAAAAAGCTGTAGTCATGGTGATGAGTACTGCCAATTTGAGGTTGAGATCTTTTAAAAGATGGCCGTCTCCCTCCCTTCTAGTCTCCTGGTCTAACTCAAAAGATTTTCTCCCTTAACTGATAACTAAAATCACAAAAGACAAATTTCGTGTTTTGCTGCATGAAATCTTGGGAAATTTTGGCTTGCAGGAGTAATAAAAGGTATGTCGAAATTTATAAATTACGGTCAGAAAATCTTCTTGAGTTTACGAAATATTATTAAAAAGTTTTGACTGGAACGGATTATGGGAGGGGGATACTTTTGCTATCTAGACTAAAAAATGAAATATTGCGTTTCAGTTTTGCTACCTTAATAATTTTTCTCATTCTTTTTTCTTCAGAAACATTAGCCTATGCAGATTATCAACCTAGCCCTTGGGCTTTAACCAAACTTGAAATCGCTAGATCATCTGGCCTAACACCGAAAGATTTTGACCACCAACAGTTTACCGCAAGTATCACCCGAAGGGATTTTTGTGAGCTACTCATCAACAGTTGCTCCCTCTTCGGCTATCCCTTACCTAAAGTCCCGAAGTCTCATCCCTTTACCGATACCCAGGATAAGGTTGTAGAACAAGCATTTATACTGGGCTTAACTAGTGGTACAGCCAAAGGTATTTTTAGTCCCGATTTACCATTGACCAGGGAGATGGCTGTGGTGATGCTAGGCAAGTTACATACTCTTTTGGAGCCAAATTATGACTTAATGGACGAACAACAGGCAGGGCAAATTCTACAGAAATACGCAAATGATAGTGCTAAAATCTCTGACTGGGCTAAAAGGTATATGGCAGATGCTTATTCCCGGGGCATTATTGCCGGAACGGGCAATGGCGTTTTAGACCCCAAAGGTAATCTTACCCGTGAGCAAGGAGTTATTCTAACCCTAAATCTACTGGCTTATTGTGATTCAGTACTTTTCCGGGAGCTCGGAATTAAGGAATGCATCTTACCAGCCCCTTCAGGCATGTATATATCCCCATATTACACTAAAGAAGATGTTAACCTGACCTGGAGTAAAGTACCCTCTGCCACAGAATATGAAGTTAGAATATATAGTAACGGTACCTTGGCTTATGCTGCACGGACAAAAGATAATAGCCTTGATTTGAGGACAAGCTCTCCTAATGTTTCTGTTAAGCCGGAAGATATATTTGGCAAAGACAGGCAGCCTGTCCGAGCCGCTTTAGAAGTAATCCCATTAGATAAAAAAGGAACCCCATCTGTTTTTACTCTTAAACAGGAGTTTACCGTCCTAGCTAGTGATAGCCAACGTAGAGGTTCTACGGTAGACAGGTCAAAAATCCGTTTTTCGAGTGAAGCTGAAGCATTAGCCTATATGGAAGATATTGAGGTTCAGGTTTGGCGAATAGTTAACGGCACCAAAAAAACAGCCACAATTACTTTGAAAGTTCACCAGGCTGTGGCAGATGACGTTAAGAAGATATTTGAGGAGATCTATAACGGTAAAGAACAATTTCCCATTAAAAGTTGTGTCGGATTTTCCTGGCGGGGAGAAACTTCTCAACATAACTTAGGTTTAGCTATTGATATTAACCCTGAAGAAAACTATTTTATTGGCAGAAACGGTACTATAAAGGCAGGAAAGCTTTGGAAACCAGGAGAAAATCCCTATTCTATTATCCCAGGCGGGGATGTGGTTAGAGCCTTTAACAAGTACGGTTGGCATTGGAGTCCCGATATGAACTGGTCTAACGGAGCAGACTATATGCACTTTAGTCTTTCAGGAACGTAGGATAATACTTAAAGATGATGGTATTCACCATAACCCCTTGAATACTAATAACTCCTACCGATGAGAATAATTTGATCATCAGTAGGAGTTATTAGTTTAGCTATAATAGCATGCACAATATAAGCAATGGAGCCTACCATTCTCTTTGCACATTAGCAGACCAGTATATTGCTGGTATTATAGGGGTATCATAGAGGTTGCTCTTCTCCCCTTTAAGATTAAAATAGATAATACTCATCAATACTTCAATATAGTATAACGAATCAAGGTAATATTTCATTAATTGTCAGAGATTTAATACTTACTGAAGGTGGTTTAATGAAAAAAGTCAATAAATACGAAACACTATACCGGAAAAACAATGAGACAGGCCGCATAATTATTGATATTGCCCTTGAAGATTATCAGGAGTTTTTTCATGAATGGGATAATTCTGCTTTTAAGAAACGTGACATACATCCTGAACTGGCGGAATTTCTTGACTTATGCTCGGAAGATATTCCTTTACGAAAAAAGTTGGAAATCGTCTTCTGTTTGAACACAGCTGAAATAGATAAAGAGAAAGAAGAACAGATTCGTATAAGCTATCTAAATTACTATAATTCTACGAAACGTTTAGTGAGTCGAAAAATAAAAAGGATTGTTAAGGTTTCAGGTGTCTTGCTATTTATATCCCTTACGCTGTTGTCAGCATATACACTCTTGAGTGGTAAGGAAAACACTTTTATCTCTAATGTTTTGCTCGAAAGTTTGCTAATTGGCGGCTGGGTTTTTTGTTGGGAAGCTGTACACCTGCTGTTCCTAGACATCATTGAGCCTTTTCGCAGAAACCGTGAAATTAACCGATTTCTTGATACAAAGCTTAGCTTTAGATACTTATGTAAATAAAGGCATAGTCAGAGTTTTACTCCCTATGCCTTCAACTAATAATTACTTAAACTTTAAAACTTCTAGTAAAAGCCTAGAAATATTAATACCCTCTTTTACCAAGTAAATTCCTCAATAGCTTTTGCAACTAA
>DUOV01000157.1 GCA_012838615.1 Clostridia bacterium
ATCCGTCCTGTCCTGGGGGTTATGCATTATCTTTTTCTTCCATTTTAGAAGCCTGGACCAGTACATCTTAAACGGAACTTTTGACCGTTTTTTGATCCGCCCTATTCATCCTTTTATGCACTTTATGGCCAGCAAATTTGATGTAGGGGCTTTTGGCCATCTTTTGTTCAGCATTATGGCTTTTGTTTTAGCCTATAGCCAACTTAACTTAAGCTGGAGTCTGGTCCAATGGCTTATCTTCCTGGCTGCTCTATTGGGAGGAGTTTTAATCCAAGGGGGAATTTTGATTTTTATCTCTGCCCTAGCCTTTTGGACAACCCGTTCAGAAAGCTTTTACTGGGTGATCATGTTTCCGGCTGCCAATTTGCTAAATTATCCTTTGTCAATCTACCCTAAAGGGTTCCAATGGACCATAACTTTCATTTTGCCTTATGCTTTTATTAACTACCTGCCGGCTTTATTGCTCTTGGGAAAAGCTGATTCCAGCTACCCTTCCGCCCTAGGTCTTTTAAGCTTACCTGCAGGAATAGTTTTTTTCGCCATCTGTGTCAGATTATGGCTCCAAGGTTTAAGCCATTACAAAAGCACCGGATCATAAGGAGAAAGAAACATGAGTCTAATTGAGGTTAAAGATTTAGCCAAAGTATATAAAATCCCTAAACGCCAGGCCGGTATGCTGGGCGCTTTAAAAAGCATTTTCAAAAAAGAATATACGACTAAAACTGCCGTCCGAAGCGTTTCTTTTACCATCTCAGCCGGGGAAATGGTAGGTTATATAGGCCCCAACGGGGCCGGTAAATCTACCACCATTAAGATGTTGACAGGAATTCTGGTTCCCACTTCGGGAAAGGTGCTGGTTAACGGGCTTATCCCTTATAAAGAACGGCAAAAAAACGCCCGCCAAATAGGTGTGGTTTTTGGCCAGCGTACCCAGCTTTGGTGGGATTTACCCACCCAAGATTCTTTTGAGCTTTTGAAGCAAGTTTATCAAATACCCACTAAGCGTTATAAGCAGAACATGGATACCTATAATGAAATACTGGGCTTACATGAGTTTTTGCATATACCTGTTCGCCAGCTTTCTCTAGGCCAGCGGATGCGAGCTGATATTGCCGCCTCCCTGCTCCATGACCCTATTATCCTCTTCTTAGATGAGCCTACCATTGGCCTGGACGTAGTAGCTAAAAGTAAAATCAGGAAATTTATTAGAGAGATTAACATAGAACGAAAAGTTACCGTTATTTTAACAACTCATGATATGGCCGATATTGAAAAGCTCTGCAAGCGCATGATTTTAATAGATAACGGTAAGCTAATGTATGATGGGGAATTGGCCAAAATCAAAGAAATGTATGGCGACAAAAGAATAATGGTAGTAGACCTGGAAGGAGACGCCCCTTTAGAATTGGAGCAAGTTACTGTCTTAAAAGAAGAGAATAGTCGCAAGTGGTTGAAGTTCGATGCCCGGAAACTCACCCCTGCCGAACTTATTTCTAAGCTGTCCCAGCACTATGAAATCAAGGACCTAACTATTAAGGATCAGGATATAGAAGTGATTATCCGGCATCTTTATGAAAGAAAGGAAAAGCGGTGAAAGCGCCTGGCTTTTACCGCTTTTGCTGCTTTGGGGTTAACTAATCCTAATTTCTTCTCCATCTTCTGCAAGATAAACCTGCTCAAATTGCTCAGCAAAGAAGTGGGGCCTTTCTGTATGGATCGGTACGATCATTTTGGGCTTGGTAATATTAATGACTTTTGCAATAGACTCCAGGTAGGCGTGGCCACTTGTATGTAAGTCAACGATTTCCATCTTAAGTTTTTCCGCAAAGGTTAGGACTTTACTCATTCTGTCCTGTTGCTTGTAGCCACTCCATAAGGAATAGATAAGTCCGGCACCTTGCAAGTTTTTAATGTAGCGCAGATCACTTAACATAGAATCTCTGATTAACATGCAGTAATCTTTTCTAGTTCCTAATTCTTCTTTTAAAATTTTATGCCTGCTAAACTGTTTCATCAGTCTTTGACCCTCAGGCTCTCTAAACATCCTGTTTGTCAGATTGTAGGGATAAAATACTCTTATGTCCCCAAACCTTCCTGGCTTAGGAATGGTAGGATTTAGCTGACTGACAATATGAGCTGTAAATATATCCATAACAAAAATACGACCGCTTTTTTTAGCAGCCCTGTACATACCAACCAGCCGATCGATATTTGTAGCAGACTGGAGCACCAAAACAGGCCTGCTTTGCGAGCTCATAAACTCATAGGCCTTTCGTTCTATTTCTTCTTCTGTTTCTATTTTTCTTGGGTTCTACTCAACATCGTTCCTTCGATAAGAAGAACGTCAATAACATCCGGTAAGCTGTTTACAAAGTACTCTGTAGCTTTTTGCTTCCTGCCATGAAAGCGGAAATCCCCTGTGTAAACTAGAGTTTTTCCCCCTTGCTCAAGCAAAAAAGCATAAGCATCAAAACCTGAGTGATCTACTATATAAGGCACAATAGTAAAATCGCCAATTTTAAATCCTTGTCCACTCTGTAAATATTTAATGGGATTGGCTATTGGCTTTCTACCCGTAAATTGGGCCGTAAGATTGTAGATTTTTAAGGCCTTTTCTCCGATAAAAACAGGTATTTCTGTATCCACCAGATCAATCAAACCCAGGTGATCTCCATGTCCATGGGATACTAAGATAGCATCTATTTTTCTGTCACCTCTACCAAAAAGACCAGGTGCATCAGGGAGGGCTCTTGGCCTCTGTTTCACTACAGCAATTTCCGGTAAAACTTCCCCAATATCTATTATTATTCTGGTAGTAGCGGAGGAAACTTCAAGGCAACTCCCTCCGATTTTCTTTGTCCCCCGCCAGACAATCAGATTCATACAAGCCACCTTATCCACTTATTTTACGTATACCGGTAACTTTACCTTCTTTAATATATACTTTCCTATCACCCAGAAGCACATAGTTACGCCCTGGCTCAGGCAGGAAGATATTTAAGTCAGAGTCCAGTAAGCCCCATTGACCTTCTTTTTGTACAGTATAAAATTCCAAGTCCTGATTTCTAAAAATAGATTCAACTTTACTATTATGCTCGGACAAGGAAAAACTGTAATAACCGCCCACCTGATTAAACTCAGGAGCTTGAACAAAATCTCCTTGAGGGTTAATAAAGCCCCATTCTCCCTTAACCATAACCGGGGCTAACCTTAAGCTACAAAAACTTTTAGCGCCTTCCAAAATGGGTTCAATAATATACCGACCCTTTTGATTGATAAAACCGTATTTCCCATCTTTTTTGACTAGGGCTGCATATTGTTGATCTGTGTAATCCTTACCCACAAATCGAAAATTCCTTACTTCCTCTAGCTGAACTGGGACCACAACTTCCCCATTTTTATTCACATAACCGTATTTGCTCCCTGTTTTAACCCAACATAAGCCTGGATAAAATGCTCTACCGGTTTCATCCCAAATAAGGTCTACTACAAGCCGACCTTCCGGATCTATAAAACCATATTTGTTTTCCTTTATAACACTAGCCCTATCACCGTAAAAAGGATAAGCATAGTCATAGTAAGGCGGAACAATAACTTTGCCCGTGGATAGTCTAAAATAGCCCCATTTAGAAGTATCCTTATTAGTTTCTAATGGGTCCTTACTATAATAGCCTGTAAAATACTGCACCATATCATAATCCACATGCTCACAAACACGCCTCCAGGCCGGAAGCAAAGTCTCATTTTCCAAAATGTAAACAGTATTGTTTTTGACAACACCCTCCAGATATAAGTTCCACTCGCAGTCATAGATAGTGCATTTCTTCATAAACATACCACCTAGGAAACTAAAAAATTAACACTATTAATTTCATAAAGCAGTTTATAATAAGAAACCTGGGTATCCTTGTTTAATAAGTCCAATACTTTAGCGGTAATTAAAGGATGAAGTCTGGGGGTAAGGAAAAAGGCATTTACCCTTTTTAAGCCTTGGATTTCGGTAAAATCACTTTTAAACTTACCTTTTGATAAATCCTTGATTAGAGAGGCGTAGAAAAACAGTTCTGATATTATTCCAACTTGCACATTATTTTCCGCCTTAAGCTCGAAGATATTAAAACTATCCCCAGGAGCTATGCTATATAAATCTATAGCACTTTTACCCCCGGTAAAAACATGTGTTTCACGGGACACTTTTCCATTAAAAACTCCTACCGGGTACTGGTTGTTAATTTGGCCCAGTTCAATATTAAATTGCTGTTTTACTGTTTCTTTTAGTTTCTGGCTTCCTTGCCCAACAAAAAACTCCTCAATGGAATGCTCACTAGCCAATTCGTATTTCGGGTTATCAACTATTGCTTCACGCTGGCCAGGACTGTTTAGTACCAGTTCTCCCCAATTCTCTTCAGCAATTCTTTTTTATGGTATACCGGTCTCTCCTCACGCTAAACAAGTACTCATCTCTAGTCCCCATAAATTCCACATCCTTATTCAAAAACATATAAAATAAGCCCTAAGTAACGGCACTAGGAATTCTTTATTGCAAGTCTGATCATGCTTAGTTAGAAGATGTTTGCTCCTTATCTTCCGTTGTACTCTGTCCACCTTTTTTGCCAAGATAAACTAGAAATAAAACAATTCCTGCAACAATAATAATCCATTTAAATTGTAGTAAAATTCCGCCTAGGTAGTAAGCTGCCAGAACACAGCAAAACCAGGTAATAAAAATCCCCTTAAATCCGAAATAAGCGATACTAAAAATTTTATTGATTATTACAAAAATGATACTACCTGCCGCAATTGTCAGTAACATAAGTAATGTATCCATCTATTTATACCTCCCATATTCCCCAGTTAGCTTCCGAAACCACTACGTAAGAAAGTAGAGCGGGAGCGAAAATAATCTCTGTAAGAGTTGAAACAAATTATAAAACTTAATTGGAACAAACATGACAAGTCCATGGAATAAACGCATATTCCATGGACTAATAATGGTACAAACTTACAAATAAAGTTATTCTGTTGTGTGTAAGTTGCTTAGGGCTAAAATATGGTAATATTTAATAATTCTAGGCCTAACTTATTTTTCCTGTTATAACAGCAAAATTTGTCAAAAAAGATCAAAATACTCGGGCTCTGTTTAAAGGCATACTCATACAACGTGGCCCTCCTCTGCCTCTCACCAGCTCCGAGCCTGGTATTTCCAAGACAGTTATGCCATTTTCCCGCAGCTGTTTATTTGTAACTTGGTTCCGATCGTAGCAGACCACCACACCCGGCTTAACTGCCAAAGTATTAGTGCTGTCGCCCCATTGTTCCCTGGCAGCAGTTATAGGATCGCCCCCACCTGAGTAAATAATATTGACGCTTTTTACCCCCAGAGCCTTGCTCAATGCTTCATTTAAACTGTCACAGTTTTTGGCGTTAACTTTCCCATTTAGGCCCCTTTCCAGCCAATAGACACACACCTCTTCCTTAATACCCGGGTACATCACAAATTGATCATAATCTACTTGAGTAAAAACCGTGTCCAAATGCATGTAGGCCCTCCTGGCAGGTATTTCTATGACAACAATTTGCTGCACTACTTCTTCGAGTAAATATTTTTGGGCCACAAATTCTATGGCCTCTTCAGTCGTTCTTTCGCTTAGTCCAATGACCAGGGTAGAAGGGTTGATAATGAGCACATCTCCTCCCTCGATCCCTGTAGGTATTTCTTCTTCAAACCAAAGTGCTGTATTTTGAAACAAAGGATGGTAGCGCTGGATAAATCTTAAAAAGATGGTTTCCCGCCTTCTGGCAAAGTTATACATGCTGCTGACTTGTAGCCCTCCAGCCACCATAGAGCCGTGATCCCGCGTGAAGTACATACTTGGTAGTGGATCTAGATAGAAGGGGTAGCTATCTGTAGTCAAATCACTTAGGGTCTGGTGGGATTTAAACTTTTGAATTTCTTTTTTATGGAGGCCAGCCATTAGTTTCCCGATAATTTCCTCCTTGCTCAAGCTTAGAAGATAGTGCTCCACCCATTTACGGATTTCAGGATCAAAAAGCCTGGTGAACTTTAGATGCTCGGAAATTAGGTTTTTGGTAAGCGCCTCATTCTCCATAATATCCAGCACCAGATCTTCCACATAGTACACTTTTGCCCCGGCCGCTTGCAGAGCTTTAGCAAACTCCTCATGTTCCTCTCTTGCCTTATCAAGCCAGGGTATCTCATCAAAAAGCAGATCATCAAGATAGCGAGGAATAAGATTGTTTAATTCCGGTCCCGGTCTGTGTAATAATACTGCTTGAAGATCGCCGATTTCCGAATCCACACGTAATATGGCAGCCATATTCCACTTCCTCCCAAAAAAATAGTGTTCCATGATATTCTTTACCACAGAACACTACTTTATAACGGAGAAAAAAGCTTATAATGTTTCCCAGAGATAGACGCTTAAAATGGCTCCGAGAGCAACAGTTAGAAGTTTCTTGTTAAAAAAGGCTAGAACTACTGCTACTGTTAAGCCTACCACAGCCGATGCTATGCTACCGGTGGAATAAAGTATCCCCGGAAAGATCATAGCGCCCAGTACGGCATAAGGAACATAATACAAAAAGGATTTAATAAAATTAGACTTGATCTTACTTTTTACTAATACCATAGGTAGCATTCTAGGGATATAGGTTACGACAGCCATTAATAATACCGCTATTAAATGCCCTGACATTGTTCTTCATCCTTTGGAAAAAATAAAGCACCTACACTTGCGGCTAGTACTGTAGCAACAGTAATCCGCCAGCCTGGGGAGATATTATTCAGTATAGGCGTCCAGCTTAAAAAGCTATTTATTCCTATCCCTGTTCCTGCTACCACTAAAGCTGCTTTAGAAGTTCTGGCTGCCGGGATTACAATTGCTATAAACATGGCATAAAGGGCAATCCCCATGGAATTTTGTAAAGCCGGCGGCAAAAGGGAACTGGTATAGGCTCCTAAAGCAGTTCCTAAAGCCCATCCAAAATAGGGACCACAAATCAAGCCCATCATAAAAGGAAAGCTAATCTCCCCTTCTTCCAAAGATGCTACAGTAAAAGTTTCGTCGGTAATCCCAAAAGCCATCATACTGCGTAAAGCTAAAGGCATATTTGGCCTTATTTTTTGTGATAAAGATAAAGACATTAGTAAATAACGAATATTGATCACAAAAGTAGTTAGTGCCATCTCTATTAGGTCGGCTTGTACAATGATTAAATTCACCCCAGCAAATTGACCTGCCGAAGTCAAATTGGACATTGACATAAAAATGGCAAGCCAAGGAGATAAGCCACCCTGTACTGCCAATAGCCCAAAGGTAAAGGCCACAGGCACATATCCCAAGGCAATAGGCAGGCCTTTTTTAAATCCTTTGTTAAATTCCAGCCGTCTGTCTTTTCTGTTGGTCATTAACATTACACCTTCCATGAGTAAAAATGCATTTCCATGTATAATTATACATTATTTAGTTAGATTCAGCCATGTAAAAATGTAGTATACAAGAAGTGCACGGGTTTCAGTACTGTATTCCTTGATTTTGCCAAATGGCAAAGTTAATAAATTCTTACAGAAAAAAGAGCGATCCAGATGGATCGCTTACAATACTACCTAAATTTATACAAATTTAACCCTACTTCCTCGCTAAACTCCCGCTCAACATTTCCGTCAATTACTTCTATTAAAAACTCACCGGTAGCACTAATATAGGCTTCATTTAAGTGGCCGCCATAGGTCTGATGTTTTTTATCAGCCAGATTTATATGTAGATGAAGGTATACTTCGCCATTCATAGTACTTATGTTTCCTAAAAGGCTGGTAATTTCAAAATCTCCTTCTAAAATACTAGAATGATATTCTCTGTTAGCAGTTTCAAACAAGCCCACTTTAACTTTATTAACTGCTCCAATCCCCATGATCCAGCCTAAGGTAATCCCTTGAGCCTGGCAAAACTGCTTAAGTGTACTGACCACTTCTTCCGGTCTGTCCATCCTGACCACATATTTGTTGCCAAATTTCCTAAATTCCATATTCCAACCTCCTCGTTATAATAAACGTCTAATAATTACTTTCCATAGCCTTTATTTTATTATAGAGAAATTGATTGACAGGTGTGGCTACCCCATATTTTTTGCCTAAGCTCAATACTGTACCTGCAAACAACTCCACTTCGCTAAAACGTTTTGCCTCCACATCCTGAGCCATGGAAGGTTTTCCTTCGGGATTTAAAGTGCTTAGCACCTTTAACCAATACTCTAAATCAGCTTCCCCTAAATTTATACCTACTTTAGCTGAAAGGGTAATGACTTCCCTCATAGCTGCAATCATAGTTTCCCTTGCCTTTCCTTCCTGCTGAATGTCTCCATAAGTTCCTTCATAGACAGCTACTGTTTGGTTTACACCTACATTAAGCATAAATTTCCCCCATAACCGTTTCTTCATATCTGTATCAATTTCATAGGGAAAATCTACCGTATCAAAAAATGCTGCTACTCGCTTTACTTTATCTGACACCATACCAGGTTCTCCATCTCCGAAACAGAGCATGCCCATGTTATGATAAGTCAATTTATTGTCAATTTTGACTGCGTCCATTCCTTGAGCAACACAATATAAGACTTTATCCATACCAAAAGCATCGCCAATTATTTCTTCACTTATAATCCCATTTAAAGCCGATAGGATAATCGTATTTTCCCCTACTTGATTTTGAACTGCCTGGATGGCATCCTTTAAACCACTATATTTGACTGTGAAAAGCAATAAATCAGCAGCTGTACCCTTTTCGTCAGGAGTCACATAATTGAAATTGCAAATTTTACCGTTACAGTAAACTCCGCTTTTTTTGTATTTTTCTATTCTGTCGGGATCTGCAATTATTCTCAAATTTTCTTTCGGCATCTTTTGGGCTAAATGATTACCAAATAAAATACCCAAAGCGCCTAGTCCAATAATTGAAACTGTTTTAATCTCCATAAAGCCATTTCCTTTCAACCTATGATCCTTTTTTATCCTTTTCAAGATTATCACTATTTTATCCTTTTTAGCAATTGGAGGCTAGTATATTTCTAAGAACAGCTAAACAGAAAAAGAAGGCGGAACAATCATTCGCCCTATTTAAAAAAGCAAGGCTAAGCGCCTTGCTTTAATAATGCTTATTAAGCTTAAAATTTACCAACCTTCTTGTTCGTTAGGAACATGGATTTCTCCGGAGAGAATTTTTTCTAAAGTTTCTTCGTAAAGTCCTACTACCTCTTCAGGTAACTCAGCTTTTACTTTTTCGTTCCAAGCCCAACCAATACCACCTTCGGGCACACCGATATCAATGATACCCGGTTCTAAATTGCCTGCAAGATAATTTTCCACTACGCTTAACATAGCAGGCCCGAAGTCCTGATAAGCTGAGGAAATAACTTGGTCAGGAGCTTCATTTTGAATATCACTTACTGCTCCAAAAATATAGGTGTCGGTTTCTTTAGCAGCGTTAATACATCCCTGGGAAGCCTGGTTAGCGTTGGCAAAAAGTACATCTGCACCGGCCCGGATTTGAGCCATGGTCAGCTCATAGCCTTCGTTCATATCACTGGAATCCTGGGTGATACCCACCATCACTTCAATGTCAGGGTTTACTGATTTGGCGCCTAGTTCAAATGCTCTGGAAGTCTTGGCGTAAGCCGGGAAATCCCCACCGATTACAGCACCAAGTTTATTAGTCTTGGTTATGCTGGCGCCGATTACACCTTGAATATAGGTTAATTGCTCCAGAGTAAAGCCCATCGGCATTTGATTATCCTTAATAATATTACCGCCTGCGGTAATAAATAAGGTGTCAGGATAATCATCGGAAATCTCGTCAAATGGGGAAGCATACTGGCCACCATGACCGAATATAACGTTAAAGCCATCGGCAGCCAAAGCTTCGGCTTCAGTTTTCATTA
>DUOV01000158.1 GCA_012838615.1 Clostridia bacterium
GCCCGCCAGTATAAATAAAAGGAGCAGCTAAAGGTGTCCAGAGAAAAGTTAAGATAAACACAAACATCCCTAAATTTACAATGATCCCCATAACCGGTACTACCAATAAGTTTACAACTAAAGCGACTAGCGAAATCATATTAAAATAGTAAGCTGTTAAAGGTAGTGCTGCTAACTGAGAAGTTATACCCACAGTTAGATAAGTTCCCCAGCCAGGCAAATAGTGAAAAAATCTTTGAAAATATGGTTGGAGATATACTATACCCCAGGTAACCAGGTACGAAAGTTGAAAACCGCTATCAAACAAATTATAGGGGTTCCAGATAAGAAGAATAAAAGCTGAAGCTGCTAATCCTGTATAAAAATCCCGTTGACGCCTATACCACTCGGCTAAAATGACCCCTGCAGCCATAAGGGTTGCCCGCATTACAGAAGGAGTAAGAGCTGTTAAATAAGAATAAAAAACCAAGCCTAACAACAATAAAATATTGCGCCTAAATGGTTTAAGCTTTAAAAGGATGGCTAAACCCGTCAAAACAATTAATACCAACGCCACGTTTGAGCCTGATACAGCAAAAATGTGCATAATCCCCAGCTGAGAAAAAACCTCTTTCTGCTGGGCGCTTAGTAAACCCTTATCGCCAAAGAAAATGGAATTAAATAGGTTAGCTTCTGTTTCCGGTAAGAGCTGATTAACATTTCTTTGGACCCGCTCTTTGGCCCAAATAGCGCCAGACAGTAAGGGATTTAATCTGCCCTTACCTACTAAGGTAATATTTTTTGGCAAAATATTAATCTGTCCGGTTACCCCTTGACGGCGTAAATACTCACGATAATTAAATTCGCCTGGATTTTTAGCTCGTTTGGGTAATTCTAATTTACCTTTGACCTGTACTATATCCCCATACTCATAAGAAGGCTCCCCTTGACTTACAACGCTAACTAATATTTTCCCCTTATACAAGCTATCTTTGATTTTAGTGATGTATAAATAGCGATTGGGATACTTTTGGGGTTCAGCGCATATTTGAAGGGATAAAGTGACATTCTGGCCAAGTCCGGGAGGCGGCTGCTGAAATAAATTTTCCACCTGAAAAGTACGTCCAACTCCAAAGGCATAGCAAAAAAAAAGGAATATAAGGGTAACTGCCGGTCGGTAGGGGCTGGTAGACAAAAAGAAAAGGCAATAAAAAGTTAGCCCTCCAACAAAAAGGAGGGTAAATAACAGTATATCAGTTGTTATAGTAAGAATCCCTAGAATCTGAGCTATGGTTGCTAACACTAAAATACGGTACATAGATCCTCTCCGTTTTAGTAAACAGTTACCAAATCTCTAAGCTGTTCTAATTTTTTGGGGCCAATGCCAGATACGGCATCTAATTCATCTACGGATTTAAAGCCTCCGTTTTGGGTACGGTAATCAATAATTTTTTGGGCAGTTGAGGGTCCTATACCCGGTAAAGTATCTAGCTCAGCCAAAGTAGCAGTATTAAGGTTAATCTTGCTTACAGAAGAAGTAATGTTCCCGCTCAAATCTTCCTGAAGGCTGACTTCTTCCCCTTCCCGGGGCACACTAATTTTCTGTCCGTCTGAAATGAGAGCTGCCAAATTTAGGGCATCTAAATTTGCTTCTCTTAAAGGTACGGCTAACTGAACTGCATCATTTACCCTTGAGCCTAAGGGCAAGGTATATATGCCCGGGTTAGCTACAGCGCCGCTGACATGAACTACTATTTCCTTTTTTTCTTCCGTTGCCACCTCTTTCGATGCAGCATGATCAGAAACCGGTGTTTCAGTAGCAGCAGGCAGCTCCAGCAGCACATTTTCTTCTTCTTTTCTGGAAAGCAACTGGGAAGTCAGTACCCCGCTGCCAAATACCAGAGCAATAACAAATAGAACAACTAAAGCTTTAATTTCTTTTGACAGTTGATCCCACATATTAAAAGAACCTCACCTAAATTTAGCTTGTATTTTTATTACGACATTTTCCTCCTTTTTCCTCCAAATACGTAAGAAAGTGGGTGCATTTTTAGTTCCCTTCAATTAACTAACTTAGCGTTAGACTCCAGCTTCTTCAAGCTGCAGTCTAACGTCAACTAAGTCACTTGTTCGCAGTTCCATATTTTGGCTGATATTTATTTTATCAGCCAAAATATGAACTTTGCTTCAGCGCGCATTTCAGTACTGTATTCCTTGACACTTTGCAAAATAGTAAAGTTACTTCCTACAACATAAAGAGCGGGCGAATGTTTTGTAGAGCGGGACTAATTTCCACAGCCGTCGCAAGCTTTGCTCAAGGTCAACGCGTAGGAGTTCGTCCAGAGCGAAACAATCATTCGCCCGTTCCCCCGCCGACTTTGCAAAACTGCAAAGATATTAATTCCTTAGACTGGTAGTACAAAAAACAAAATAAAAATGCATCCCTTTAGCCTCTTGGGATGCATCAAAATACTTTTAGTAGTTTTACTTTACTACCAGATTGACTAATTTTTCAGGTACTATTATAACCTTGACTACTTCTTTCCCGGCTAGGTGTTTGCTGATCTTGGGCTCAGCTAATACTTTAGCCTCTAAATCTTCCCTGCTGATACCCTTAGGTACACTAATCTTATCTCTTAATTTTCCATTTACTTGGACAACTAAAGTAATTTCATCCATTTCCAAAGAAGCAGGATCATACTCCGGCCAGTTTTGTAAGTGAACACTTTGGTTTCCGCCCAGATTAGCCCATAATTCTTCACTAATATGAGGCGCAAAAGGAGCCAAAAGTAAAACCAAGTTCTTTAAACCAAACTTAACCAGGGCCAGGTTCTGCTCATTTTCGGAAACATTATCCTTGTAATGATATAAGCCATTAACCAATTCCATAATAGCGCTAATTGCCGTATTAAAATTAAAACGTTGTTCTATATCTTCCGTAACTTTTTTGATAGTGCTATGGATTATGCGGCGAAGTTCCTTATCTTCTTTACTTAAAGCCTGGTTATTAGATTCTAAATCCTTAACTTTAGCATAGAAACCTTCTACCAAACGCCAAACACGATTTAAAAATCGATAGCAACCTTCTACCCCTTGGTCGCTCCACTCTAGATCTCGCTCGGGAGGTGCGGCGAAAAGGATAAACATCCGGGCAGTATCTGCGCCGTACTTGCCGATAATTTCCTCCGGACTGACTACATTACCTTTGGACTTAGACATTTTACTGCCGTCTTTTAAGACCATACCCTGGGTCAAAAGGTTTTGGAATGGTTCGTCACAGGATACCATACCCATATCTTTTAAAACTTTGGTAAAGAAACGAGCATACATTAAGTGCAAGATAGCATGTTCTACTCCACCAATGTATTGATCTACATTCATCCAGTAGTCTACCTTAGCTTTGGTAAAAGGAGCCTCGGAATTTTGGGGATCACAATAGCGTAAGAAATACCAGGATGAATCGACAAAAGTATCCATGGTGTCAGTTTCTCTTTTTGCCGGCCCGCCACACTCGGGGCAGGTTGTATTAAGGAAGGTTTTGCTGGTTTTAAGTGGGGATTCACCACCTGGTTTAAATTCTACATCTGTTGGTAAAAGGATCGGCAAATCTTCTTCCTTGACTGGAACTACCCCGCATTTATCACAATAGATAAAAGGAATGGGAACTCCCCAGTAACGTTGTCTGGAGATTAGCCAGTCTCTTAAGCGATAATTGACTTGCCTTTTTCCAATACCTTTATCTTCCATATAGGCAATAATTTTTTCTATCCCTTCATTGCTATCCAGACCGTTGAAAGGTCCGGAGTTAATCATTTTCCCTTCGGCAGGGTAAGCCTGAGTCATGGTGGCACCGTCTAAATCTTCGCCTTCAGGTTGGACTACTACTCTAACGTCCAAATTATATTTTCTGGCAAATTCAAAATCTCTCTGGTCATGGGCCGGCACACCCATAACAATCCCAGTTCCATATTCCATCAAGACATAGTTGGCCACAAAAATAGGAATGCGCTCATTGTTCAAGGGATTAATGGCGTAACTTCCGGTAAATACACCTTCTTTTTCCATATCTGCAGCCATTCGGTCTACATTGGACATCATGCGAACTTTGCGTACAAATTCTTTAACCTTGTCTGCTTCTCCATTACCTTTTGTCAACTCTTCAACTAAAGGATGTTCTGGAGCTAAGACCATATATGTTACTCCGTAAATAGTATCCGGCCGAGTAGTAAAAACAGTCAAATCATGTCCGGCTTCAGTCTTAAAGGTAACTTCAGCACCAACGCTTTTACCAATCCAGTTTTGTTGCATGGTTTTTACTTTATCAGGCCAGCCAGGTAGTTTTTCTAAGTCTTCCAATAATCGGTCGGCATATTCTGTAATCTTAAAAAACCACTGTTCCAAATCTTTTTTATCTACTACACTATCGCAACGCTCACATTTACCATCGACTACCTGCTCGTTAGCCAAAACAGTAGCACAGGAAGGACACCAGTTTACTCCGGCCTTTTTCTTATACACTAGGCCTTTTTTATAGAACTCCAAAAAGAGCCACTGAGTCCATTTGTAATAATCAGGATGGCAGGTGGCAACTTCCCGCTCCCAGTCATAACTAATCCCCATAGATTTTAACTGGTCCTTCATTTTGGCAATGTTATCCCATGTCCATTTGGCGGGGTGAATCCCTCGTTTAATGGCAGCATTTTCTGCTGGGAGCCCAAAAGCATCCCAACCCATTGGATGAATCACATTATAACCTTGCATCACCTTAAACCTGGCTATAACATCACCAATGGAATAATTGCGCACATGTCCCATATGTAGGTTGCCTGAAGGGTAAGGAAACATTTCTAATACGTAATATTTAGGTTTTTGTTCATCTTCCACAGTCCGATAAATATTTTCCTCTTCCCACTTTCGTTGCCACTTTTGTTCAATCGTATTAAATAAATATCTTTCTTCCAACCGATTCATCTCCTAAAACAGAAGTATACAAAAACCTCCCGTCCCTTGCGAGACGAGAGGACTATAGCCCATTTTTCGAAAAAATTATAACTTATCTGCATTAATATGTCAAACTAGAAACAACAATTTTCAAGTTCTCCATACCTAATAATCTCAGCGTCTCCCCAAAGCCTTTCCAAGTTATAAAATTCCCGATCTTCTTCTTGAAAAATATGGACAACCACATCTCCATAATCTAGTAAGACCCAATGAGCTTCGTTTTTACCTTCGACCCTCAACTCGTGGGTTCCTTCCTCAGCCATTTTTTCTAATACATGATGAGCCAAAGCTTGTACCTGAGTACGGGAGCTTCCGCTAGCTATAACAAAATAATCCGCAACTAAGGTGATACCTTTAAGTTCCATTAGCAAGATATTGTAGCCTTTTTTCTCACTTAGGATTTTGGCAATTTTATAAGCCTTTTCTTTACTATCTGCCAAATAATCACACCTCTCCCTTTTTATTTTTATTTAGAATTAAATCATTTCTAGTTTGAATAGACAAGGGATGAATTAAAACTCCTCTCTTCAATAAGTATCTTATATTATGATCTAAACAAGCCAAGAGTGATAAGTTTAAATCTTGGAAAGCAAGCTTCCGTAGTACTTCTACTCCTGGATAAATTCGGCTAGGCTCAACCATATCAGCCACATACAGGATGCTGGCCAAAAGCGACATCTTTGGGTGACCGGTAGTATGGTAAGTAATAGCCTCCAAGATTTCATCATCTTTAATTCCCAGCTCTTGGTTTACCAAATAGGCCCCTACAGGACCATGGAGTAGCATTGGTTGGTTCCTCTCTACCAAATTTATGGGCCACCCACTTTTTTTTGCTAAAAAGAGAAGTACATCATCTGTTATCTCCCTGGCATAATCATGGAGTAAAGCAGCTTGAACAGCTTTATGAGGATTGTAATGGTAAGCAACAGCCAGCTCACCAGCTAAGATTGATACCTGGATAGTATGTTTAAATCTTTTGTTAGATAAGGTTTTAGCTACTTTTTGAGTTATGAGCTTATTATTTCTTATTATTTCTAACGGTGAACACATAAAATCACCTCCCAGCAAAATGCTTAGGAGGCAACTAACCCTCTTATTCCCTAGCTTTAGCCTCATTTACCGTCAGAGGCCTATTGCCCAGTTCTGCACCATTCATCGCTTCAATCATTTTATCTGCGTCCTCATCAGCCACTTCAACAAAACCGAAGCCACGGGACCGGCCGGTTTGTTTGTCTGTAATAATTCGAGAGCTGATAACTTCGCCATGAGCCCTAAAAGCGTCTGCCAATTCCTCACTACTTGTAGACCAGGGCAAATTTCCCACATATAAAGTCCGGGTCAAATTATTCACCTCACATGGTTGCTAATACTATTTTTCATAAATATTATTTGCTTCCGAGGTGAATCTATACAGCCAAAGTCTAGTAATTATTGCTAGGTTTGATACAAACCATTTTTAACAATATACTGTTCTACTGCCTCAGGCAGCAAATATTTTATTGTACGATGATTGGCGACTCGTTGCCTGATATCAGTAGAAGAAATTGCCAGGGCAGGTACCTCCATAATATGAATTTTTTTCCCTATCTTATCCGGTAGTTTTTTTATGAATTTTAACAACTCATCAAGGTGTGTACCAGGTCTTGTTGCAGCAATGAAACGACATAGTTCAGTAAGACGTTCTACATTTTTCCAGGTTAAAATTTCCAAAATAGCGTCAGCACCGGTTATAAAAAACAATTCAGCCTGACTTTTATAGCGATTATAAAACTCGGTTACCGTGTCAATGGCATAAGAATAACCTTCTCGCTCAATTTCAATAGAAGATACTTCAAAATATGGATTAGCTGCTACAGCCAGGTTAGTCATAAGGTAACGATGCTTAGCATCTGTAACTGGGTAATTTTTTTTGTGTGGTGGATTCCCAGAAGGAACAAAAAATACCCGATCAAGCTTAAAGATATCCCTTGCTGCCTCTGCTGCCACTAAATGACCAAAATGAATAGGATCAAAAGTACCTCCCATTATTGCAATACGCTTAAAATTAGACATAACTTTACCTCAACCCTAGTAGTGCTTGTCATATTTTAGCAGATTCGCTCTAAAGTTGCAATCAATCTATAATCTGATTTGCCCATCACCGTTAATAATATACTTATAGGTTGTTAATTCCAAAGGTCCCATAGGACCGCGGGCATGAAGTTTTTGCGTGCTGATCCCAATTTCAGCGCCGAAACCAAACTGAAAACCATCAGTAAAACGAGTAGAAGCGTTAACATAAACGGCAGCTGCATCTACTCGCTGTTGGAAATAACGAGCTCTACTATAATCTCGGGTAATAATTGCTTCTGAATGCCCAGTTCCATAACGGTTGATATGATTGACAGCTTCTTCTATATTTTGGACCACTTTGATAGCTAAAATATAATCCAAGTACTCAGTTGACCAGTCTTGTTCAGATGCTTCCAAAGCATCTTTGAGGATTTTTCTTACTTCCGAACATCCCCTAAGCTCTACACCGGCCTTGAGCAAAGCTTCAGCGACAAGAGGCAAAAATTCAGCCGCTTCCTCTACGTGCACTAAAAGGGTTTCCAGAGCGTTACAAACCCCAGGTCTTTGAGTTTTGGCGTTAAAAACTATATTTTTAGCCATCTCTAAATCGGCGCCTTCATCAACATAAATATGACAGTTGCCCACCCCTGTTTCAATGACCGGAACGGTAGCATTTTCCACTACATTTTTAATTAGGCCCGCTCCACCTCTGGGAATAAGCACATCAAGATACTGATTCATTTTTAATAGAATATCTACTGCTTGCCGATCTGTTGTATCAATTAATTGCACAGCACCCTCAGGTATTCCCGCTTTTGTTAATCCCCGCTTTATAACTAAACAAAGGGCTTTATTGGAACGAAAAGCTTCAGAGCCTCCGCGTAAAATGGTAGCATTACCTGTTTTCAGACAAAGGCCTGCCGCATCTACTGTAACATTGGGGCGAGATTCATAGATTATACCTACCACACCTAAGGGAACTCGGACTTTACCAATCTGTAAACCTCCTGCTCTTGTCCACATGGATGTGACTTCGCCGATAGGATCGGGTAAAGCTGCAATTGCTTCCAGACCACTTGCCATATCATTAATCCTATCAGGAGTAATTAGTAAACGATCTAAAAGTGCTTTACTTAAACCTTTTTTCTTTCCTTCTTCTAAATCAAGATGGTTAGCAGCAATAATCTCCTGTTGACTAACGCGAAGCTCCTGAGCCATGGCCAGTAAAGCTTTGTTCTTTTGTTCTTCTGTAGCTGCAGCCAATTTTTCTGCAGCATCTTTAGCCAGTTGACCTTGTTTATAAATAATTTCTCTAAGCATAACTAGTCTCCTTTCCTGGAGCAAAATTATTTTACAACTAAGTTATCCCGATGGATTACTTCATCATAATCCTTATGTCCGAGAATAGATTGTATTTCCTGGGTATTCTTGCCTAAAATCTTTTTTATATCATCCGAACAATAATTGACAATTCCTCTAGCAAACTCCAGGCCTTCTGGACCCCAAAGGCCGACAACATTTCCGGGTTCAAAATCCCCTTCAACCTTGGTAATCCCAGCAGGTAGTAAGCTTTTACCGTTTTCTGCTATTGCCTTTTGAGCACCGGCATCTACATAGATTCGTCCTTGCAAATCAGAGCCAAAGGCTATCCAACGCTTTTTAGTATGTAGGCGAACCTCTTTAGGTAAAAATAAAGTGCCTTTAAAATCAGCCGTAAGAATATCATGTAAAATCTTATCGTATTCCCCATTGGCTATGACCATTGGTATCCCTGAACTCATAGCCACTTTAGCAGCCATAAGCTTTGTGCCCATACCTCCTGTACCAAACTGGGAGCCGGCTCCGCCAGCCATAGCTTCGATTTCTGCGGTTACTTCCTCAATTACCGGAATTAGCTTGGCCTTTGGATTAAGCTTAGGATTGCTATCATATAAGCCATCAATATCGGTTAAAAGCACTAATAAATCAGCATCAACAAGGCCTGCCACCAGGGCAGACAAGGTATCATTATCCCCCAGGCGAATTTCTTCAACTGCAACTGTGTCATTTTCATTAACAATGGGCAAAACACCAAATCGAAGAAGGGCAAAGAAAGTGTTCCGAGCATTAAGGTAACGCTTCCGGTCAGCTAGATCTTCCCGGGTTAAAAGAATTTGGGCTACAACCTGTCCATATTCGGAAAAGATCTTTTCGTACATGTGTAAAAGTACGCCTTGTCCTACTGCTGCCGCCGCCTGTTTTTCCGGCAAGTTTCTTGGCCTTGAACTTAAGCCCAGTCTACCCACTCCTGCCCCTACTGCCCCGGAAGTAACGAGAATAATTTGCTTACCTTGATTTGCAAGATCGGCCAACTCCCGTACCAGCTTTTCTAATTGAAGAAGATTTAATTTACCTGTTTGGTGAGTTAAAGTACTGGTACCGACTTTTACCACAATCCGTTTAGAATTAGTTAAGATATCTTTCCAGTAACTGGCCTCCACGTTACTCCCTCCCTTTCCCAATTTCTTAGCTTAACTTCATCACGGAAGCTCAATAACCGGTTTTTTCTTTGAAGAGCGATAAAGCAATATATTGCGGCCTATCACCTGCACCAGTTCTGCAGAAACCTCTTTGGCAATTTCTACTGCAGCTTCTTTAGGTTCTTCAAGAGAGTTTTGCAGAACCCGCACTTTAATGAGTTCTCTTGCTTCTAAGGCTTCATCTACTTGACTTAATACTGCAGAGCTAATACCACCTTTGCCAATTTGAACAACGGGATCTATTTCGTTAGCCAAAGCTTTTAAATAGCTTTTTTGCTTACCGGTTAACATTTTCTCACATCCATTATATTAGTTTTGGCCTTAATTATAGCATAAAGTTATGATTCTTCCTAAAAGATTCAGGCAATTTTCTTTCGCCGTTTCTAAGCTTCTATACAAAAACAACAAAAATAAATGAGCGGGAAACAATCACCATTCTAAGCGACTTTAAAAAATAGCAAAGATAAATTTCCCTACCGACAAAAAAGCAACCCCCTTGGGTTGCTAGGAAACGCTTTTACGCAAATCTGCTCTATCTTGGCGAATTTTTCTCCGCCGCATCTCGTACTCGGGATCTCCTTTTTTCCAGCCCGTATTGCACTTACTCTTTTCTAAAACATTAGTCACTTCTTTGACAATAAACTCATTGCGAGCAGTACAATAATAGGTCAGGACATCTTGCTTACAATTCCCACAGTGAAAGCACTGTTCCATGATGCCTTGCTATAAACCTCCGTTTCATAATTCTTTCAAGTTTAATCAACAAAATCAAACTCTAGATCCCTAATTCGAACCACATCACCAGCCTTGGCTCCCTTCTCTCGAAGTGCATCATCAACACCCATTTTCTTCATGATATTCTGAAAACGCCTGACTGATTCCTCGTTCTCAAAATTTGTCATGACAAAATGTTTTTCGAGTTCTTTGCCTGATAAGATAAATATACCATCTTCTATATCAATATGGAAGCGCTCTTTAGGTGCAACTTTTGTAACTTTTACCTTTTCCTTCGTTTCATCGATTGTAGGCATTTCGTTTAACTCTTGCACTAACTGTACTACTCTGTATAATAGGGAATCAATCCCCTCACCGGTAACCGCCGAAATTTGGAAAACCTCGTAGCCCTGAACTTTTTCTAAAAAAGCGTCAATGTTTTCTTTTGCCCCGGGCAAATCTATCTTATTTAAAGCAATAACTTGAGGGCGTTTAGCCAAATCTGGGTTGTATAATTCTAACTCCCGGTTAATAGCTAAAAAGTCTTTATAAGGATCCCGTCCGTAAACATCACCCACATCGACAACATGAATGAGTAGACGAGTTCTCTCTATATGTTTTAGAAAATCATGACCTAAACCTGCTCCCGTATGAGCCCCCTCAATCAAACCGGGAATATCGGCAACAACAAAACTCTCATCACCGACTTTGGCTACCCCTAGATTTGGGGTTATGGTCGTAAAAGGATAATCAGCAATCTTAGGCTTGGCAGCTGATATTTTAGAAATTAAAGTAGACTTTCCTGCGTTAGGTAAGCCAACAAGCCCTACATCAGCTAATAGTTTTAACTCTAGAATTATCCATAATTCTTCCCCTGGTTCCCCGTTTTCAGCCAGGCGAGGTGCTTTATTCTGGTTACTCATAAAGCGAGCATTACCTCGGCCGCCTCTACCGCCTTTAGCAATTACTACGCGTTGCTCAGGTCTTACAATATCAGCCAGGATCTCTCCTGTTTCAGCATTTTTTACTAATGTTCCTACAGGAACCTTGATAATTAAATCTTCCCCACTCTTGCCATGCATATTTTTGCCCTGACCATGCTCGCCTCTTTTGGCCTTGTAATGTCTTTTATATTTAAAATCAACCAAAGTTCTAAGACCCGGATCAGCTACCAAAATAACATCTCCGCCCCGACCTCCGTCGCCTCCGTTAGGACCGCCTGCAGGTACATATTTTTCACGGCGGAAAGATACTACACCGTTTCCTCCGTCTCCACCCTTTACGTAAACCTTTGCATAATCGTAAAACATTATTAATCACCTTAAGCATATAATTTGGTACTAAATTGATTTTATCCAATTGTTTATTTAACCAGTCTTATCTCCAGTTGATAAACGTGATTATCCTCTTGTTCACTACCATTAACAGTTAATTTTAAACTTTTCGGATAAGTTACTTCCTTAAAAGTGTTACCCCAGTTTATTCCGCTTTCTTTGGGCAAGGTAAGTATCAACTTTAATATATCCTGTCCCGTAAAGCTTAAACCCAATTTTCTCTTATCATAAGGTAATCTGCCCATTTTTCTCTCAATTTTCTCAATAATGCTCTGCAAAAAAGTCAAAATAGTTTCTTCCTGCTCCCTGGAAGCCGAAAAATCAGTATTACTGGTAAAATTTGTGTTTATTCCTTGCTCTTTGAGCTCAAGTTCCTTTAACATAAGCCAGAAAGTAACGGTAGGAAGTTTTAGTCTCATTATGGAACCGTGTTCCTCTACCTCTGTTATGGCTTCTTTTACGTACCTGAGAGCCTGTTCCGGTTTTTTTAACTGCAGATAGCCTTGTATTACTTGCAAATGGTTAAGGAAATCATGTTTATATACCCTTAGAAATTGGATAAAATTCTGTTCTTTAATAATTGCAAACACCTCCGTATCAAAACAACCGACCAATCATGTTCCCTAACTATTTTCGACTTCGGAAGTGTTTATCCTTTACTGTATACAATAAAAAACAGCGAATGTTTTGTGAGCAGGACTAATCTCACAGCTGTGGTGGGCTTGGGCAATAAATCCCTTCGCAGATAAAATAAACCCTCTGCTTGTGGCAGAGGGCTAGTGACTTATACAGCGCTTTCAGCATATATACTAACTTGTTTTCTATCTTTACCCTTACGTTCAAAAGCAACAATACCATCTATAAGAGCAAATAAAGTGTCGTCTTTACCAATACCTACATTTACACCTGGATGAATCTTAGTACCTCTTTGGCGAACTAAAATATTACCTGCCCGAACAAAACAACCATCATGTCTTTTTACACCAAGTCTTTTAGCGTGGCTGTCTCTACCGTTTCTAGAACTACCTACACCTTTTTTATGTGCAAATAGTTGGAGTTCCATTTTGAACATTAACTCCACCTCCTTTTATGAATAACAAGAAATTCCCCATAAACTTCTTCTATAGCCGTAAGACCTAACACGAGAGTCTGTAAGATTGCCTGAGTCAATTTTATTTGTTCCCCAGTCAGCTGTTTCGGTAAAAAGCACTTAATATCTCCCGGTTTAATAGTAAGTTCGGGGCTTAGATGCAAGTATTGGGTTAAGCCTAGAACAGCTGTCTGAGTTAAGGCAGAAATGGCAGAGCAGACTATATCCTCTCCATGGGGAGCAAAATCTGAATGCCCTTCTACCGTAAATCCCCTTATAATCTGTTGTTCATCAATGAAAATTTCTACAGTAACCATTTAAGCTTCTATTTTTTCTACAACAACCTCGGTATAGGGTTGACGGTGACCTTGCTTTTTACGGTAGTTCTTTTTTGGTTTGTACTTAAAAACAATAATCTTTTCGCCTTTTCCATGGGACTTTACTTTGAGAGTAACTTTTGCCCCATCAACTACCGGAGTACCTACTTTTAATCCAGTTTCTGTTCCAACAGCTAAAACTTTGGAAATAACAACGGAATCTCCTTCAGGTACTTCTAATTTTTCTACCTTTAAAACATCACCTTCGGTAACCCTGTATTGTTTACCACCGGTTTCAATAATAGCGTACACTTTTAGTGCACCTCCTGCTTCAAGACTCGCCGGCGTAGGTAACAATAATGTTTTAAAACCTTAGCCGAGCGGTTTCGGTGCCGTAGGCAAAGAACCTACAACACTTACAGTAAGAAATTTTAACATAGACCAACGACTAAGTCAAGAAATTGCCTTGTTTGCTATGACTCAAAATTAATGATTTTCCCTTTAGCCTTTCCCCTGCTAATATGAGTAATCTCAGTAAAGACTTCCTGGTTGAGGTAAGCTGAACCATCTTTGATGAACACTTCAATACTCTCCAGACGGGAAGTGCCGTCCTTATTATTTTCAGGAAACAGGCCAGTCACCCTTAATTTAAGTATTTCTCCTACCCGCAAAGGATTATAATAGTCTTCCAACTGTTCTTCCTGATAAATTTTAGTTACTTTTATATCTTCCAGGTGAAAAAGAGAAACTCCCCGAATAACAATTTTTTTGTCCGTTTCCGATTCAAGCTTTTCTAAAAACTTTCCATGACTTTTTAGCAGCAAAGCTGCAACTGCCGGGTGAACTTCAACTAAAATAGTAGGCCCTACTTGACTTGCAGCCTTAATAATTTCTTTTTTAGCTTTTAGACAAACTGCTTCTTCAGAAAGAACCAAACCTGTGCCCTGACAGTAAGGACACTCTTTCTGTAATATGCTGCTTAAATCGCGGGAAACTTTTTTTCGTGTAAGTTGAACAAGTCCTAATTGGGTCATACCTAATACATTAGTTTTTACTTTGTCTTTTTTAAGTTCCTGTTCCAGTCTATCTAAAACCAATTGCTGATGAGAGACTTTCTCCATATCAATAAAGTCAATGATTATGATTCCACCAATATTTCTAAGTCTCAATTGCCGGGCTATTTCTACTACAGCGTCCAAGTTAGTTTTTAAGACTGTCTCCTGCAGGTTTTTGGAGCCAATGTATTTGCCTGTATTAACATCGATTACAGTAAGGGCTTCCACCTCATCGATTACTAGGTATCCTCCACAGTCTAACCATACTTTTCTTTTTAGCGCTTGGTCAATCTGGGCAGGAATGTTGTATTCACTAAGTAGGTCTGGTATCTCTTTTAGTGCTACTTTACCTTTAAGGTAAGGAGCCACAGAACTGGAAAATTCCATAATTTTATAAAAGGCTTCTCTAGAATTTACAACTAATTTGGTTATGTCTTCTGTCAGAATATCCCGCAAAATCCGTTCCAATAGTCCTAAATCCTGATGGATTAAAGAAGGAGGAGGTGCTTTTCTTTTCTTTTGAATCATCTCCCAAAGTAGCATAAGATAATGATAATCTTCCTCTAATTCTTCAATACTAGCACCCGCAGCTACGGTACGTATTATTACCCCCATTCCTTCTTCTACAATATCCTGAACCGCTTTTTTTAATCTTGTCCGCTCAGTCTCATCTTCTATCCGCCTGGATATGGCTATATAATCAAGAGTAGGCATTAAGACCAAGAATCTTCCCGGCAAAGTAATATTTGAAGTGACCCGAGCGCCTTTTGTGCCTAAGGGTTCTTTTATTACCTGTACCATAATAGTTTGGCCCTCTTTTAATATATCCCTTATCTGGGGAGTTTTTATTACGGCTTCGTCTTCCCCATATATATTACTCCTGTTAGGATAAGCGTCTTCAACATAAAGAAAGGCATTTTTTTCCAGACCTATGTCAACAAAAGCTGCTTGCATACCAGGCAGTACATTTATTACTTTTCCCTGGTAAATATTGCCTGTAAGCTGATGACTTTCTGCTTCCTCCAGATAAACCTCCATGAGCTTTTGCTCCTCTAAAACAGCTACAGTTGTCTCTTCCGAATTTACCTGTACTACAATTTCTTTATGCAACAACTTCACTCCTTAAAGGCTGGATGGGGGCCGGGCATTAATTGTTCTTGTCCCTTTTTGAATAAGCCTTTACGGTGAATGATTGCTAGTTCTAAATCT
Organism: Clostridia bacterium; assembly: GCA_012838615.1. Lineage (GTDB taxonomy): Bacteria > Bacillota > DUOV01 > DUOV01 > Zhaonellaceae > DUOV01. The sequence continues at coordinate 15,271 of DUOV01000158.1, forward strand.
ATGGGCAGTTTTTCGTATATCTGAAGTGCCTTCATTACTTCCTCCGGCCTGATATTTTTTTCGCTTCCCGCCTGTACTGCCAAAGTAAATTTAACCCATTCCTCATCTACTCCCACACATTCCAATTTAATTATTCCAGGCCTGATCTCCTTTTTTTCAGGTCCTTTTTTGCCTTTTTTTTCAATGATTATAGATTTCTTTTTTAATAAACTGGTTATTGCTTCCTGGATATGAGTTTGGGATAAAGCATGTAGTAACTTGACCTTAATGTGATAATGGGCCTCCCCCACCATAGCCATAAGTGCTTTTCCTTTCTGAGACAACATAATACATCTTTTTACTTTGAGCCCAGACGGAAGACTTTGATTTAGTCGTTCCATGATTTCCTCAGGTTCTAAATTCTCCTTTAGTTCAAGATCCATATACTCATTCTCACTAGTAACACCTACAGCCAAAGCAGAAGCAAAGGACATTTTAGGATGGGGATTAAAGCCTTCTGAAAAAGCCAGGGGGAGTTCTGCCCTCCTCAGAGCCCGTTGAAAAGTTCGCATCATTTCTAAGTGAGATAAGTAACGAACTTCTGGACCTTTAGAAAACTCTAAGCGATATATGCCCATCTTATCCCCTCCTTTTTTGCAATATTTGTTTCACTTTTAAATCGCCACACACGCCGCAAGTTGTACAGCGCTCCAACCTGCAATCATGAGTTAGCTCTTCTGCTAGGGCTTTTTCATACTCGTGATATAAATACTCTTTGCTGACTCCTGTTTTTAAATGTTCCCAGGGAAGTTTTTCTCGCCACTCAATGGTTCTGTAAGCATAATACTTCGGATCTAAACCACAGGCTGCAAAAGCATCTAACCATAAGTCATATTTAAAATGTTCTGTCCAGCTATCAAATTTACAACCTAAGCTCCAGGCTTTTTCCAAAACTTTTCCTAAGCGGCGATCTCCTTTAGCAAATACAGCTTCCAGAAAACTTAAACGGGCATCATGATAATTGTAAGTGATATGCTTATCTCTAATTAAAGATCTTAGGTATTGCTGTTTTTCTTCCAGAACTTCAATGGTGTCCTGAGGAACCCATTGAAAGGCTGTATGAGCTTTAGGCACAAAAGAGGACACACTTACAGTTACTTTTACCGGTTTTTTAATCATAGATTCTTTTAGGATCTGCTTGCCTGTCCTTACCACCTTATAAGCCAGGTCAGCAATTCCAGCCACATCTTCCATAGTTTCAGTTGGCAAGCCTATCATAAAATAAAGTTTAATAGTAGTCCAACCGGCTTTAAAAGCCCCAGATACAGCCTCCATTAAATTATCTTCCGTAACCCCTTTGTTGATTACATTTCTTAACCGTTGGGTGCCGGCTTCGGGAGCAAAAGTCAATCCGGTTTTACGCACTTTTTGGATTTCTTTTGCTAGATCTACAGAAAAAGCATCTACCCTTAGAGAAGGCAAAGATACTCCCACATTCTTATCCTGAAATTCATTCATCAGTAAAGTAATTAACGGTTGCACGCAAGTGTAATCTGCCGTACTTAAAGATGTCAATGAAATTTCATCATGACCTGTAGCCTTGACCAATTCCTTAGCCTGCTTAACTAAAGTTTCAGGAGCCCTCTCCCTAACCGGTCTATATAACACTCCAGCTTGACAAAAACGGCAGCTTCGGGTACAACCTCTTAGCACTTCCAACATGACCCGATCATGAATTGTATCAGCGTAAGGAACAATAGGTTTAGTTGGGAAGTAAGCTTTATCCAAATTTTCTACCAGGTTTTTAATAATTTCAACAGGTGCTTTAGAATTTAAAGGTTTGATCCCCTTATACACCCCATCTTCCTCATACTCTGCTTCATAAAAACTTGGAATATAAATACCTCGAAGCTTCAACGCTTCTTCTAAAAATTCCTTTTTAACGATTCGCCCTTCTCTTTTATATTTCTTAGCGAGTTTTAGCAGTTCCAAGATAACTTCTTCTCCGTCACCTAAAACTATAAGATCAAAAAAATCTGCCAAGGGCTCCGGATTATAAGCACAGGGACCGCCTCCGATAATAATGGGGTAAGAATCGTCCCGATCTTTGGCTTTAAGAGGTATCCCTCCTAAATCTAACATGTTTAGAATATTGGTGAAGCTCATCTCGTACTGCAAGGTAAAGCCAAGGAAATCAAAATCTTTTACAGGCCTGTAAGATTCCAAGCTAAACAGAGGAACCTTCTTTTTACGTAACAATTCCTCCATATCTGTCCAGGGCGCAAAAGTTCGTTCCATAAGAAGCTCAGGCTCATCATTAACAAGCCCGTATAAGATTTGCAGTCCTAAATGAGACATGCCCACTTCATATAAATCTGGAAAAGCGAAAACCATCCGAACAGGAGTTTCCTCCCAATTTTTATGTACGGCATTAAACTCGTTACCTTGGTAACGAATTGGCTTTATCACCCGTGGTAATATCTGTTCTTCAATTATTTGCCTCATTTCCATCCCCTATTTCTAAAATCAATTTCACGATTAAGTATACCCTATTTTTGTATCTTCTACAGTCTAAGCTTTTTACCTCTAAGGGGATTTTTGCCATCTTAAATTAGGTCAGTCACGAGTAAGCTTCGCAGACATAAGCAATTCAAAATTAAGCAGTAGCAACTGGGCACTTATAATAACTTACCTAACCCACAAGAACTACCCTTGGTAAACAGAGCATCAACTATCTGGTGTTCTGTTATCTCTCCTTGAATCCTTCCTTCTCGGGTTAAAACCGTAACAATATGATATTTACCTGGGCTAAACTTAGGAAGTACTGACTTAATTGTAGCATTGTTGAAAGCTACTAATTTTTTTACTCCAAGTACCTCTTGGTCGTTAAACTCCTTGTTTTTCTTAAGTAAGTAAAGTAAAAAGACATATAAATTAGCCTCTTCCTGTTTAGAAGCTGCATAGTAAATAAAGATGGCAACAACTAAGATATTTAAATCACATAAGCCTAAATATAAGCCTACTACTCCCAGTAAAGCTAAGCCTAGAGCACAGTATTTTCCCCAGAGAGAAGTCCTGTACGTTGCTTCAGCTACCCCAAGCCGATGGGATAAAAGAGCTCTTAGTATTCTACCTCCGTCTAGGGGGAAGGCAGGCAAGAGATTAAACAAACCCATGGTAAGATTTATAGTTTGAAACAGTTGCCAAAAATACCCACTCCAGTTTAAGTACCGGTGAGCCAGAAAGCCTAGGAAAAGTAAAAAAAAGTTGCTTAATGGTCCTGCAAAAGCAACTTTTATTTCCAGAGATGGATTGTATTCTAATACACCTCCAAGCCTAGCAACTCCACCAAAGGGAAAAAGTTCCACCTCTTTTACTTTAAGGCCGGCCTTTTGGGCAACGTAGGAATGAGATAATTCATGGCTTAATACAACAGCAAATACAAGCAAGGCCTGGGGAAAAACTCCTAACATGCCGTAGGCTAGAAGGAGTAGGATAAAGTAGTCGTTTAAAATGATTTGAATCCCTTTTACCTTTACAAGCTTCATATTTTCACCTATATGCTTGTTTTAACATTAGTTATTTTTTCTAACGGATCTACTGTTTTGTTGTTTTCCCTAACTTCAAAATGGAGCTGACCACGGTTAGCGTTTCTTAGAGTTCCGGCTTTTCCGATTATTTCTCCCTGTTGAACAAATTCGTTTTCTTCGACTAAGATTTCACCCAAAGTACCATATACAGTTTTGAGACCATTTCCATGATCAATAACTATTACTCGGCCCAAGCTTTCCGTATAATCGATGTGGATCACTATTCCGGATAATGCTGCACGTATAGGCGCACTAACCTCTGTTTCTATATCTATACCACTATGAAAGGTTTTCTTGCCACTTACCGGTGATTGTATCCAGCCGTATTTTCTGGCAAATTGTCCTGAAACAGGAATAGACATGATTTCTTCATCTTTTGTGACAGTTCTGGTCATGTCATTAAATACATGTCTCTCGTAAGGGTCCAGCCATAAACCTTCCCGGACAAAAGTTTCTAAGACAGGTGTAAAATCACTTTGTTTTTCAGCAACAAGATAGCGCAATCCTTGCTGAATTCCCACCAGAGCCGGGCTGTCCCATGTCATTAAAGAAAGAATTAAAACTGCAAGCATAACTGCCACTATGGTCTGTTTGACCCAAAGGGTTTTTATTACCGGCAGCTGAATTTTTTTATGTCCAAAGGCTGCACCAAGCCCAAAAGATTGCTTCCCTTTAAGGTTATCCCAACTACTGTAGTAATCATAATCCTCCCTTTCTACATCTCCCCACCTATATTTCAACTTACTCCCCCCGCTTCTGTAACTAGTTAAGAGTGATTATAATTTTGAATAAATTAAATAAAATCCTTATGCTTAAATATATGCTTGTACTGCAAAGATATGACAAGTTACCCCCCTAAATTCTCTTCCTACTGCTCTTAAGAATAAAAGCGGGGCGAAAAAAAAAGACTGCCACAGCAGTCTTAAAAATTAATCACTTGTCTTCTTAAATTAACACTTAAAACAATCCCTAAAGCCAGCAGATTGGCCCACATATTGCTCCCCCCATAGCTAAACAAGGGTAGGGGAATGCCTGTTATTGGCATCATCCCTATAGCCATGCCCACATTTTCCAAGATATGAAAAGTAAACATGGAAACTACTCCTGTACATAGTAAAATGCCATATAAATCCTTAGCCTGTAAAGCAATACGTAGAATCCTGTATAGTAGGTGAAATAAAAGGGCCAGTATAACTATACTACCGACAAATCCTAATTCTTCTCCTATTACTGAAAATATAAAGTCCGTATGATGATAAGGTAAAAAGTTCAACTGGGCCTGGGTGCCGTTAAATAATCCTTTACCCCTCACTCCACCTGAACCGACCGCTACCAGGGATTGAATAATGTTGTAACCATATCCTAAACCGTTTTTACCATCGGCATAAGGATCTAAAAACACTACCAAACGCATAATCTGGTATTCCTTAAGAGGTAACGGCAGATTAAAGTTGAAATGTAACCATAATAATACCACAACCAGTCCAACACCCCCGAAAAACAACCCTCCTAATAATTTCGGGTTGGCACCGGCTATTAGCATCATGCCAAACATAATGGCAATAAACACCAAAGAAGTCCCTAAATCAGGCTGAGCTAGGATCAAGAGCAAAGGTCCAGCAACATAAAGAAAACAAGGGATAAAATCTTTTAAAGTATTAAGTTTTCCTTGCCTCTTAACTAGAAACTGGGCAAAAGTTACTATTAGAATCACTTTAGCAAATTCTGACGGCTGGAGCCTAAAAAAGCCAAGAGAAAACCAGCTACGAGCGTTATTAACTACTTTTCCAATCCCCGGGATTAGGACTAAAACCAAAACAATCAGATTAAATACATATAAAGAGCGTTCCATTCTTGCCAGTTGTACATAGTTAATACTAGCTCCAATGACCATGAGAATTAAACCTGTAATAATGTTTAAAACATGCCGTTTAACATAATAATAGGGATCATCTTGTACAACACTTTGGGATGCGCTAGCTAGAACGAAACTGCTAATTATCAAAATAATAAGCAGGGTGAGTAAAAGCATCCAATCTAAATTTTTCAGCAACTTTTTTTCGATCATGTTCTCCCCCCTAATCTATAATATTATATCTTATTACCTGAGGCTAAACTAGTGGGGAGTAAGGGCAATAAAAGGAAAACTGCTTGATTTCAAGCAGTTAGTTTTCAGCCCAGATATTAACTTACTGTTCTTTTTAAACTTAAGACCGGAATATTACACACCAAAGCAACTCCATCACTTTCATTGGATAAACTTACCTCTAAACCTGATTTATCTATATCCATATACTCTGATATTACCTTAATAAGATCTTCTTTTAATGATTGCATAATCTGGGGAGACATGTCAGCTCGGTCATGAAATAAAACTAAACGCAGACGCTCCTTAGCAACTTTTTTACTAGCAGTAGGTTTATCCAAACCAAGAACTCTCTGTAAAAATTCTAACATTGATCCCAGCCTCCTGTTTAATCCTCTTTAACTCACACCAAAAAGCTTTTTTAATTTACTCATAAAACCGTTACTTGCCTCCAAGTTCATCAAGGGAACATGTTCTCCCATGATTCTACGGACAATGTTACGGTAGGCCTCTCCCGCTTTGGAAGATTTATCAAGTACTGCAGGTTCACCTTTATTGGTAGAAATAACAATTGCCTCATCTTCCGGCACAACACCTAAAAGGTCAATAGCCAGAATATCAATCATATCATCGATATCCATCATATCTCCTTTTTTAACCATGCTGGGTCGGAGTCGGTTAATAATAAGTTTGGGTTCTCGAAGTTCTGAGGCTTCTAAAAGACCAATAATCCGATCTGCATCTCGTACGGCAGCTATCTCCGGAGTTGTAACAACAATCGCTTTTTCAGCGCCAGCAATAGCATTTTTGAAGCCTTGCTCAATACCTGCAGGACAATCGATAATTATAAAATCATATTCTTCCTTAAGTTGGTCTGTCAAATTCTTCATCTGCTCAGGAGACACAGCAGTCTTATCTTTGGTTTGAGCCGCTGGTATCAGGCACAAATCTTCGAAGCGCTTGTCCTTAATCATGGCTTGCTTTAGCCGGCAATTTCCTTGAACCACGTCAACGATATCGTAAACAATCCTGTTTTCTAAGCCTAAAACCACATCTAAATTACGTAATCCAATATCCGTATCTATCAGGACTACTTTTTTCCCGAGACTAGCAAGACCAGTCCCAATATTTGCTGTTGTGGTGGTTTTACCTACGCCACCCTTTCCTGAGGTAATTACTATAACTTCTCCCATACTTTATCCTCCTCTTTTGCCATATGCCCAATGAATAATTGAAGTAACATAAACAACTGACTCCTAATTATTTACGCTTTTTACTTAGCTAGAGAAATTTTTGTCCTCGAATTCCGTTGGCATGATACTTCTCAATAATCACCACACCGTTATGTATTCTAGCAATTTCAGGCTGTTCAGGAACTATCTCTTCTCCATCAGGAGCTCTGGTAATATGATTAGCAATCCTAAGTTGAGTGGGTTGCAGGCGAAAGGCTGCAACTATAGCACTTTCACAACCAAAGGCACCTGCATGAACAACACCTCTTAGGTGACCCATGACAATGATGTTACCCCCGGCAATAATCTCCCCTCCCGGGTTAACATCTCCCATGACAACGACATTTCCATCAAATTTAACGCTTTGTCCAGACCTAATGGTGCGCTGAATAAGGATAGTATTTTCATCAGCCGGCAGTTTGCTTTGGCCATCAGTTTCTTCCTTTTTTTTAATGGAATACTTCCGATTTATAGAAGACTGAGTGGTTTCTCTATTGACAAACAAGGAGGGTGCTTGTCCCATTAAGCTATCTTCGTCTAATGCCGAAAGTGGTATCTTCATAGCGTCTCCTCCTAAACTTTACCAAGTCTCAACCTCAACAAAATAACTTGTGCAAAATTATTCATAATAAATTCAATTCTAACGTTTTTTAGTTTCTACGAGTTTAAATCCAAATCCTGCATAAATTAGAAAAAAACGAGGCGTTTTTTCCTCGCTTTTACTACAATTTTGGACATATGAGGACACTATAACCAAAAGTGTGCTTTTTCTACTCCAAAATCACTATATCTTCTTCTAATGGTGATGTTAATGTCCTGTCTTTTATGTCTTCTTCCTTTGAGACCAAACCAAAATA
>DUOV01000159.1 GCA_012838615.1 Clostridia bacterium
CCCATCCCGAACACGGAAGTTAAGCCCTCCAGCGCCGATGGTACTAAGAGTTTCTTGGGAGAGTAGGTCACCGCCAGAATCTAAATTTTGCCTAGGCACTAATGAGCCTAGGCTTTTAATTTTGTTTAGAATTTATGAAGTATGCCATTTTCAAAGTAGTACCTTTTTTGTGTTGGGCATTCGTACCTTTGTTATTTCAGGATGTTTTTTACTACGAGCAAATTTGCTTGGCTAAGGTATGTCTTTTTGCTATTATATAATTTAATTAGCTATGCTGCTATAAATAGTAACGGAAGGATAACCAGTATGACAAAGTCTATCATAGTAACTGTACTCCCTGGGTTAACTGATTACCAAGATAGTTTAAAACTTCAAAAAACATTAGTTACTTTAAGGAAACAAAGCAAAATACAAGATATTTTGCTGTTATTAGAACACCCGCCTATTTTGACTTTAGGGAAAAATGCTGACGATACTCACATTCTTTATTCTGCGGAAACGCTAGCGAACCAGGGAATCAAAATCTATAAATCAGACCGTGGAGGAAACGTTACTTATCATGGGCCAGGACAAATTGTAGGTTATCCAATTTTGAACATTAAGGAAAACAATTTAAAAGTTAAAAAATACATTTGGCTTTTAGAACAGGTTTTCATAGATATGCTCGCAGCCGAATTTTCGGTTCAAGCTTACCGTGAGCCGAACTACAGGGGTGTTTGGGTAGAAGATAATAAAATTACTGATATCGGGTGTGCTGTTAAATACGGGATTACCATGCATGGTTTTGCTTTTAACGTTAATACAAACTTAGATCATTTTAGGCTAATAAACCCCTGTGGTATAACTGAGAAAGGTATAACTTCACTAAAAACTATTTTGGGACAATCTGTAGAATTAGAGTTAATTAATAACTTGATAATAAAATATTTTTCCATGTGTTTTGATAAACAACCACAAGCGATTATGTACCAGGAACTGCAAAAATTAGTAGGAGTTGAGCAAATTGAATAGAAGAAAACCTGACTGGTTAAAAATAAAAATTGATAATCTCGATCAAATAAGACGAACTAAACAAATGTTACAAAAGCTTTCTTTGCATACGGTTTGTGAAGAGGCCTTATGCCCTAACTTAGTAGAATGTTTTGGTAGAAAGACTGCTACTTTTATGATTTTGGGAAATCATTGTACTAGAAACTGTAGATTTTGTAACGTTACCACAAAACGGCCAGGTCCAATAGATAAAAATGAACCCGATCATGTGGCTCAAGCAGTCCAGGAATTAGGTCTTAAACATGTTGTTATCACTTCAGTTACGCGAGATGATTTGGCTGATGGCGGTTCCAAGCATTTTGCGGATGTCATTAATAAGATTAAGGAAACATCAAAAGATGTAACTATAGAAGTGCTTATCCCAGATTTTAAGGGAGATTTAGAGGCTCTATTGACTGTAATAAAAGCTCAGCCTAATATTATTAACCATAATGTAGAAACTGTACCACGGCTTTATCCGGGAGTAAGACCACAAGCTAGCTATAAGCGCTCTCTAAAACTCTTAGAAAATGTGAAAAAACATAGTAAGATTTATACCAAGTCAGGAATCATGGTTGGTTTAGGTGAAAAGGAAGAAGAAGTAATTGAAGTATTCAAGGATTTACGGTCTGTAGATTGCGATTTATTGACAATTGGGCAATATTTAGCCCCATCTCCTAACCACCATCCGATTATAGAATATATTGAGCCAATCCAATTTGATGCTTACAAAGAAATTGCTGATGATTTAGGCTTTAAACATGTTATATCAGCACCTTTTGCAAGAAGTTCTTATCATGCTGATGAGGCAGGAAATATAATTTTATAATTTAACTAAGCTTATGGGAAAATAAAAGAGAGGAAGTTTTTCTTTTGGCTATTAATGAAGTTCGAGAACATCTGAAAAAGTGGGGAAGAGATAGCGATATTATTGAATTGGAAGCCTCTAGCGCTACTGTAGATTTGGCAGCTAGAGCTTTGCAGGTGGAGCCTGCTAGGATAGCAAAAACCATATCGATTAAAAATAATGGAGATATGCTCTTAGTAGTTGCTGCTGGTGACGCTAAAATTGATAATAGTAAATTTAAAAAGCATTTTGGTTATAAACCCAAAATGTCAAATCCGGAAGAAGTATTAACTTTTACAGGTCATGCTGTTGGTGGTGTGTGTCCTTTTGGTTTACTAAATAATATACCCGTATATTTAGATATTTCGTTGAAGCGATTTACTACTATTTTTCCAGCTTGCGGCAGCAGTAATTCTGCTATTGAGCTTACTTGCGCTGAATTAGAGGAGTATTCAGGAAGCCAAGGGTGGGTCGATGTTTGTAAGGATTGGCAGAAGAGTTTATAAAATAGATCTAGCTAAGCGCTTATTTATATTTTTTCGTATCTTGACATAAAAGTGTAAGCCATGATAAAGTAATTAAGGCACCGCAAAAAATGATAAAAAGTATCAATCAATAAATGTTTCTTTTTGCCAGAAACTGCCCTTAAAAAGCAGTTGACATGTTAAAGCGGATATGGTAAGATAACACTTGTCGCCTGAAGCGACGTGGTCATTGAGAACTGAACAGTGTAAAGAACATGCCCGATTCTAGAAGAGTCGAAGAAACGACAAAAAGAATCGAATTTGATTAAA
>DUOV01000160.1 GCA_012838615.1 Clostridia bacterium
ATCCCCGCCTTCTCTTTCGATGAATCCGAATCCTTTTTCTTGGTTAAACCATTTTACTTTACCCAGCATACTTTTAAATTCCTCCCACTTGCGTTACTCTCGTGGGCTAGGTAAGACCACAAGTAAATACATTATAGCAGCATACATTTCAGTTGTCAAACTTACAAAATTTTGCTCAAGAAACTTTTAGTCCTGGGATGCTTAGGATTATTGAATAACTCCTCAGGCGACCCTTCTTCCACAATGACCCCCTCATCCATAAAGAGGACCCGATCTCCAACTTCTTTGGCAAACCCCATCTCATGGGTTACCACTACCATGGTCATACCTTCTTTAGCCAGGTTTTTCATTACTGCCAAAACTTCCCCTACCATCTCAGGATCTAACGCCGATGTAGGCTCGTCAAAAAGCATTATTTTAGGCTGCATAGCTAAAGCCCTGGCTATAGCTACCCGCTGCTGCTGACCGCCGGATAGTTGATCAGGCAAGTAATCTTCTTTGTCCCTTAGGTCGACCTTGGCCAAGAGATCCCTGGCAATTTTTTCTGCTTCTTCTCTGCTTAAACCTTTAACTTTCATAGGTGCAATGGAAATATTCTCTAAAGCAGTCATGTGGGGAAACAGGTTGAACCGTTGAAAAACCATTCCCAATCCTTGGCGAACCTTATTAATATCTGTGTTCTTGTCTAACAGGTTTACACCATCAATAATGATTTCACCTGAGGTCGGTTCCTCCAGAAGATTTAAACAACGCAGAAAAGTACTCTTACCTGAGCCACTAGGGCCTATTACTACTACAACTTCCTGTTCCTTAATAAAAGTATTAACACCTTTTAAAACTTTTAAATTACCAAAATCCTTATACAGATTCTTAACTACGATCAATTACTTTTAACCTCCTTTCCATATAGGTCACAAAGCGGGAAACGGTCATAGTCATCACGAGATAAATCAGCATCACACCAGTATAGACCGGAAAAGAGGCGAAGGTGCTAGATGTATAAAGTTGGCCCTTACGTACCAGTTCTTCCAAACCAATAGCAGAAAGAATAGAAGTGTCTTTCATCAAAGCTATAAATTCATTACCTAAAGGAGGAATGATCCTGCGAAATGCCTGAGGTAAGATAATATACCGCATAGCTTGTATTTTATTCATGCCAAGGGAGCGAGCCGCTTCCATCTGTCCTTTTTCAATAGACTGAATACCTGATCTGAAAATTTCAGCCACATAAGCACCGCTGTTAATACTACAAGCCCAAACAGCAGCCACAAAGGGATCAATGGGAAAACGATTTCCCGTTATCTGTAAAACCAGGTTTGGGAGGCCAAAATAAATTAAAAAGACCTGAACAAGCAAAGGGGTTCCTCTGATAAGATCTACATAAGCTCCACAAAATCCTTTAATAATTTTATTTTTCGATAGTTTACCAAGTCCAGCAAACATTCCAATGATAATACCGAACATTTCCGATAAAGCTGTCACTTGGATGGTTAAAACCGCACCTCTTAGTAGAGATGGAAAAACCGCACCTAAGTGTTTCGCATAATATTCTAAGACGTTCAACAGCTGTTCACTCCTAATATAAAAAACTTAGATTACCTTAACAGCGAAAGTACAAGTTTGCACTATGCTAAATCAACAAAATCAACAAACGCGCAACACAAGTACTTATGTTACGCGTTCTTTTGAACCAGTTTCAATTATTCGCCAAAGTATTTAGCCTTTAGTTCGTCATACTTGCCGCTTGCTTTAACTTTTTCCAGGCCTTCATTTAATTTCTCTAAAAGTTCGGTTTCCCCGGAAGCTACAGCAAAACCATATTGTTCACCGTCTAAAATATCCCCAACCATTTTAATTTTACCAGGGTTTTTAGCCATAAATACTTCGTTTACAGGTTTGTCATTAATAACAGCATCTACAGTACCGTTTAGAAGCTCTAAGAAAACTGCATCCATGGTATCAAAGGTTTTTACTTCTTTGACAAGGCCGGCTTCTTTTAATTCTTCAGCCTTTTCTGCTCCAGTTGTTCCAATTTGAACTGCAACAGATTTGCCGTCTAGATCATCGACGGAATTAATAGTTGTATTATCTGTCGGTACTGCCACCATTAAACCGGCATCAAAGTATGGTGTTCCGAAGTCAACTTCTTCCTCCCTTTCAGGAGTAATAGTCATACCGGACATGATTACGTCAATATTGCCGCTTTTCAATGCCCCGATAAGTCCGTCAAAACCCAAATTCTGGATTTCCACTTCATAGCCTGCTTCTTCAGCAATTGCTTTAATCAGTTCAATATCGAAGCCTACAATTTCCTTAGTCTCTTCGTCCTGATATTCAAAGGGTGGAAAGGTAGGCTCTGTACCGACGATTAATTTTTCCGAAGACTCTTGTCCACAGCCCGCCAAACCTAAAGTTAAAGCTATCAGCAGAATTACTACGGTTAAACCTTTTTTCATTTTGAAACCTCCCAGCATGTATTAGAGCAAGTTCTTAGTTCAGAAAGAAAGAACCCCTCTAAGCTTTAGAATTGCCAATGAATGACTTACTTGGCGTTGGGCTCTCCCATACTCCAGGGAAAGCCTTACGCCAAGTTAGTCAGTCAATCAAAATAATTATACAAGCAGGTGCATAATTTTGCAATAGTATTTCCTGGTTTCACAGAAAGCTTTAGCTGTCGAAAAATTGTCGAATTAATCTTATGGCGAATTTACCCTGTGCACAAATTTCCTGTTGATACTGTGGATAAGTCTGTTTATAACTTGATTTATAAGGGTTTTTAGCTGTGGAATTAATTTGTGGATAAAAAAAGAAGGGAATTTATGTATATTAAGTCGACTAATCGTCGAAATGTATCTAGGCTAATATTTGGCAATACTTTTGGCCCAAACCAACACCGTAACTTCATCTGCTCCCCCTTTAAGCAAAGTTAGTACTGCTTCCTTGGCTGTGGCCCCGGTGGTAAATATGTCGTCTATCAGCAAAATACGGGGTCGCTCACTAATTTTATGACTCAAGGTAAAAGCGCCTTTTAAGTTTTGCAAACGCTTGTCCTTTTTCAGACTAACCTGGGTTTTAGTCTCCCTTTGCTTTACTAACAAGCCCTTTTCCAAAGGAATATTAAGCTTTAAACTTATGACTTCAGCAAGAAGCTGGGCTTGGTTAAAGCCACGTTGGGCTTCCTTACGGGAGGTCAGGGGCACAGGTATGATCAGGTCAAAAACTAACTTAGCCTTGGTCTGAAGGTAAAGAGCCATGATCTCCCCCAACACAGAAGCTAAATAGGTTTTCTTCCCATACTTTAAGTTCTGAATAGCCTGCTTAAATGCTCCCTTGTAGGGAGCAGCAGCATAAAGAAGATAAAAATTAGATAAAAATTTACCTCTTTTCCCGACATAAACAGTATTCCGGCTAGCACTACCGGTCTGCCATATTTCCAGTTCCCTCGCACATTTCCGGCAAATCTGATTCTTGGCTACAGGATTTTGTCTGCACAACAAACAAACTTCCGGTGAAGGATATAAAATATCCAGAAAGTTTTCCCAAATTTGTTGTAAAAAAAACATGTTTCCCCTTTCATTTTCTACGTTTTCTATAAAGGTAATACAATTAACTTGATAAAGCAACACCCTAAATTTAGCTGGAAAATATTACGACATAACTTGATTTCCCAGTTTTCCTTTAGTAGGTACAATATTTGCCAAAGTCCTTTTTAGCTTATGTAAATTGTCAAGATAATCGTTCCCTGAATCTAAGTCAATTACTATTACCTCGGAAATTGCAAAGCCTAAGCTATTAAGCCCATCCAGCCGGTAAGCCTGACTGCTCAAAAGATAAAAATTTTGAAACTTTGCATACAGCCTCTCTAAAATTGCCTTGCTTTCATCCTCAGAATCAAGATCCACAATAACCAATTCCACGTAGGGAGCTTGGTATCCACGCCAGGTAATCAGTTCCCTGACAAGCCCCTCTATTTGTTGACCCAGGTTTCGGATGCGTAGGACAAGAAAAATTTTTTCCTGTTTAAACCTAAGAGCGCACCATTTTAAACGTAGCCAGTATTTACACTTGCCGGTTAAATACACCAGAAGTAATACCCCAGCTGCAGTTAGGAAGTATTTCATAGCACATCCCCCCCTGAAAAAGTACTTTATTATATGGCAGATTTCAGGAAAGTGTGCTTAGACAAAAAAAAATATTAAGAACACTTTATTCAAACGAGTAAAAATACAATTTCTTGTAATTAATAAAAAAGACTTCCAGCGCAAGCTGAAAGTCTGCCAAACAGGTTCTGATAACCTGGTTGAAAAGTATATAAAGTTATTGGAAAATCCTTACCTGATTTAAGCCAAGGATAGCCACCTTATAGTCAGTAATCTGGCCTAGCTTGTCAGCGGCAATATAGATAACCCCATTTTGAAACAGGTCAGCATCTTGGCTGGAAAGAAGAATCTCCTGGTCGTTAATAGTTGCTTTAGCCACATTATTTTCAGCATCCCAGCTGATAGTTCCACCCAGCTTGATGATTAGCTCTCTGACAGGTAAATAAATGACCCCCTTATCTATAATAGGTCGGGTGGAAAGTGAAATTGCTTCATCATTAAAGTATATGCCGGGTAAGGCCTGTTCTGCTGGAGAAGTTTGCAATTTTTCGTTGATATAAGCCTTGACAACTTCTAGGGTGTATTCTTGACAGTATGAAGCGGACTTGGGATCGAACTCTTCTCCGTGCCATTCGCTGTTAGAAAGGATTCTAATCCCTAAAAAGGGAATTTTGTAAGCTTCGGCAACCTGAGCGGAGGAAGCGGTTTCCATCTCTTCTACTGAGCTATCATAAGTTTCATGAACCCATTGAATTCGATCTAGCTCTCTATTCCACTCGTCAGCTGTACCAATTACTCCTACAACAACTTTACCATGTTCATAGCTAGGGGCTAGCCTTTCTGCTATTTCAAGTACTTCTTGGTCACCTTTGAAACCATCAAAATATACTTTTTCGCCGTCCACCCGCAAACTTACGTTGTCCGGGATCCATTTTTCAGGCTGAATGCCTTGTCCTAAGTCTCCATGCTCACTCCTGAATTTGCCATAATTTACGGACAGTTTGCCCAGAACAATATCATAGCGGTGCAGAGCTGGGTCATGTCCACCTGAAGTTCCCTGGTTAATTATTAGACATGGATTGAATTTTTCGATAGCAATGGCCGTAGCAGCTGCTGCATTCGTTATCCCCACTTCCGTTCGGGAAACAATTACCGGATAATCCTCCAAGGTTCCCGACCAAAATGTCCAACTCCCATAGGTGATTTCCTTAGCATCCTTAAGGGCTGCTACCATGTCCATGACCTCAATGTCCATAGCCCCTTGAATGACAATTGGTCTGGGTCCACTTTCCAAGGCAAAGGCTCCAGTAGTCATGGATAGCACCAACACAAGTGCTAACAAGAGAGCAACTAGTCTTTTGCGCATAAGGCACACCTCCAAAAAATTTTTAGTATTTTTTTATTAACTTCTCTCTTTCTTTCTTACCTCCTGCCAATCTTTTTGGAATTTACTAATTTTTTAAAAAAGGGATTGAGCAACTTTTTCCAAAGCTAAGCCTTTTACTTATTATCCCCATTTGTTTTAACAGGTTATGTTAAACTACCGTATTAAAAAAACCGGTTCTATAATAAATGTTGGGGTAACAAAAGAGGAAAACAAGAAAAAAAGAAAAAATAAGAGTTAGAACGTAACATATACGAATGCCCTAGATGTAAAGAGCTTACCATGGAAGTTCATGATTATCGTTGGCAAGAGATTAAAGGTCCACCAATAGGGCATATCAAAAGAAGTCCAAAAGAGTCTTCATCCTCAAAGAAGAAAATATTTTAAGCGAAGCAAATCACTTTTGTGGAAACAT
>DUOV01000161.1 GCA_012838615.1 Clostridia bacterium
ATAACTGGTAATATGGAGAAAAAAATATGTAATAAAAAACATTTGATTTTTATATAAAGATGTGTTATTATAGTTAATGCTGATGTGCGCCCTTAGCTCAGCTGGATAGAGTGTTTGACTACGAATCAAAAGGTCACAGGTTCGAATCCTGTCGGGCGCGCCACAACAAAACCCTGTAATTTAAAAGATTACAGGGTTTTGTCTTTAATACGTGAATTTAATTGTGCTGGCTTGCTATTTTTTCTTTATTGTTTAAGTAAAAAGATTTTAAGCATTCAAAGCTTTTTTGGCTGATATGATGTTCCATTTTACAAGAATCATCAAAGGCAGTTTCTTCGTCAACCCCGATAGCCATAAGAAACTCAGCGATTATTTGATGTCGCTCATATATACGCAATGCTATTTCCAGACCTTTGTCGGTTAGTGTTATATATCCATTATCGTCCATTTTAATATAGCCGTTTTCCCTAAATTGTTTCATAGCAACACTAATAGTAGGCTTGGAATAGTTCATTTCATTGGCAATATCTATGGAGCGGACTGTTTTATTTCTTTTTGATAAGATATAAATGGTTTCTAAATAGTTTTCTCCTGCCTCGAGGATCTTCATGATTTCACCTCCATAAAGGCAATACTAACCTTATACCTTATAATAGCATAAAAATAATTATTTTACTTTTCAAAACGGCAAAGACATATAATTCCTAAGCAAAAATAAAAATTCCGATTAAGTGAGACTTAATCGGAGGCATATACATTGAACTTTATGCACCTTTTTCTACTTTAACTTCATTTACTTCAACTTGGCCGTCCTTAATTAACTTTTCAGCTACCCACCGTGCAACTTTGCCGGTTATGGTGATGCAGTGTTGTTTTCTTTCCGGGCTTTTAAAATCATCCCCTTGCCACTGTTTGGTAATAACACGGCAACAAGTAGATTTGTATTCACTCTTAACATAATCATGAAGACCCTTAGCTACTTCAAACATCTTGTCTGGCATAGGTTCTCCTTCTACCCGGCCATAAACTATTCCTAAAGCCATCTGGCCACCGGAGACAGCGCCGCAGAGACATTGGGCCTTACCCATACCGATTGGGAATCCACTAGCCATTTTTACAACTTCAGGTGGGTATGGCTTACCTAGTAATTCATTAATTGTTTGGAGAACTGCTTCGCTGCAAAAATAAGTACCGCTTCTGAAAAGTTGTTCAGCTTCTGCTTGAACCTGATCTAAGACTTCTTCTTCGGAGTACATTTTAGGATCGATTGCTAAGGTCATCTGTAAACCTCCTTGTTAAATAAAATAATTTACAGGCTTTTTTTACAATACTTAGTTTCATAACCAGTATATAAATAGCAATGCAAATTTACTAATTGAAAGATTTTATAGTAGACAAGTTGATAATAAAAACTACTTATTAGAATGATAAGGAGGTTTATGCTAAAATCAGATTGCTTTCATATTTATAAAAATAATAAAGAAGTAGGAGGTATTATGTGTGGGCACGATTAAGAAAGTTCCTTTACCCATGACAGGCTTAATCCTGGGCTTGGCTGCATTAGGAAATTTAATTCAATCTTATAGCGGGGCATTTAGAAGTATTCTTGGACTTATCTCAGGGCTTTTGTTAGTCTTAATTATTGCTAAGTTAATTGCCTATCCTGCTCAAGTGAAAGAAGAATTGACCAATCCTGTTGTTGCTAGTGTTTTTCCTACCTTTTCTATGGCTATCATGGTCTTATCCACGTATCTTAAACCTTTTTCTTCTTCCTTTGCTTTTGGAATTTGGGTTATAGGCATTGTCTTACATGCTTTGCTTATTTTATGGTTTACTAAACAATTTGTCTTAAACTTTAACATCAAAAAAGTATTTCCCTCTTGGTATATCGTCTTTGTAGGAATTGTCGTTGGAAGTGTAACAGCTAATGCTCATGGTATGGAAAACATAGGTCAGACAGCATTTTGGTTTGGATTTGTCGCTTATTTAATTTTGATTTGCCTGATCTTGTATAGAGTTCTCAAGGTGAAGGAGATGCCCGAACCTACTTTGCCCTGTCTTACAATTTTGGCTGCTCCTGGAAGCCTATGCTTGGCTGGCTATATGAACTCTTTTCCAGAAAAAAGCATAGGAATGGTTTATCTTTTAATGGCTTTTTCCCTTATTTTCTATATTGTAGCTATTGCTCTATTACCTAAACTCTTAAAGCTTAAATTTTATCCAAGCTATTCGGCTTTTACCTTTCCCATGGTAATCAGCGGAATTGGCATTAAATTAGCTAACGGTTTTTTAGTAAAGTCAAATATGGCGATTCCTTTCTTAAAGTATGTAGTCAATTTTGAAGAATTAGTAGCTACTGTTCTAACTTTGTATGTTTTAGTAAGGTATGTTAATTTCTTGTTCCCTGCTATCATCTCCAAATCAGCAGAACAGCGTGCTTAAAAACCGTACAAGAGATTCCACAAAACACTCTTCCGCTTTTTAATTTTTATCTACTAGTGCTCCTACAAGGCAATAAATTTACTTGCTTTTAGGAAATATAAGGGTTTGACTTGTTAGGCTTATTTTTGTATCATAGGAGTGTTAAAGTGTGTTTCCGTAGCTCAGATGGATAGAGCAACCGCCTCCTAAGCGGTAGGTCGTGGGTTCGAATCCCGCCGGGAACACCATAAAGCACCCATTACTTATTGGTAGTGGGTGCTTTTTGTACTAGGAAATTTCTTCTCCTCTAAGCATCCTCGTGATAAAATATCCTAAGGTAACTTTAGCCTTTTAGGTGATAGGAGGAGAATTTATGAGAAAAAGGTCTAAAAATGTAAATTTTATTTTAACGTTGTTTTTAATGCTAACTATTTTTACAGCATCGGCTTTTGCTGCCGAAGGTAAGACCATTGAGGTAAATAGTTATCCCCGGGTAAGCATGCCAGAAGAAGAAATACAGGTAATTAATCCTGTTCTATCCGTAACTAACGTCCTGGAAGTTTTAGATGTAAATGAAGCTAATCCTGATTTGGATGGTTATTATAAAGCTCAGGCTCCGGTTAAAATTACTGTCTTAAAAGAAGGCGGTATAATGTTCAAAACATATAAAATGGAAAAACAAGGGGGGAGATATGCATTTGTAGGTGAATCTTTACCTGTCGAAGGAGAGATTCTAGTCCGGGAGCCTAACTCCTCTGGGATATATGAAAATAAAACTGTACCCGCATCGCAAGCTGCGAAATACTTATCTCCCGTCCTTCCATTGTATTTGCCTGGCTGCAATGTAACCTTAACAGAGCCCGGCCTCTATTATACCGTCTTTAGATATAAAGATATTGCGGATCACTGTGAAGTTCTAATTGAAGTAATAGGTACAGAAAGTTCTACAGAACAACAAGGGGGGCAGCCACAAGAAGAGCAACCGACAGTAGAAGATACCACACCAGCACCTGTCGCAACCGCTGAAGCTGTTCCAACTGCGTCAAAAGTCATGGTAAATGGAGTAGCTACTTCTTTCGAAGCTTATAACATTGAGGGTAGTAACTATTTTAAGTTAAGAGACCTGGCTAAAGTTGTAAGTGGTACAGAGAAACAGTTCGAAGTTACTTGGGATGGATCTAAAAATGCTATAAACTTAGTGTCAAATCACCCTTATACTGAAACGGGGGAAGAGCTTCAAAAAGGTGATGGACAAACGAAAAGAGCTGTCTTAAATACTTCTAAAATCTACAAAGACGGGATAGAGGTTTCCCTAACTGCTTACACTATAAATGGTAATAATTACTTTAAGTTAAGAGATATTGCTGCAGCGTTTAATATCGGCATAACTTGGGACGGTGCAGCCAATACTGTCGGAATTGATACAAGTAGTGATTATATAGTAAAATAGAAGAATAACAGGCGTTCGCTGGTACTCACCACGAACGCCTAAGTTTAGGTGATGGTAAGTGTGCCACCGTTTTTACATGGGACTTGCTTTGGAAGAAGCAAAAAAAGCCCTGGTAGCAGGAGAAGTTCCAATTGGTGCTGTTATAACTTATAAAGGTGAAATTATAGCCAGGGGTCATAATTTAAAAGAAACATATCAAGATCCTACAGCTCATGCGGAAATGGTTGTTATTAGGGAAGCAGCGAAGAAGTTACAATCTTGGCGCTTAGATGATTGCACTCTTTATGTAACCTTGGAACCTTGCCCCATGTGTGCAGGCGCTATTGTCCAAGCCCGGATACCTACCCTGGTTTATGGTGCTACCGATTTGAAGGCGGGGGCAGTTGAGTCGGTAGTAAATTTAGTTCAGCATAAGTTACTCAATCATCAAGCGGAAGTCTTGGCAGGTATCAGGGAAGAAGAATGTAAACAAATACTGCAGGATTTTTTTCAGCTTAAAAGGAATGACTAAAGCTGTGTTTTTTAAAAACACGGCTTTTATATTAATTAGGAAAGGTGATAAGATGTTAAATTTAGTCGGACTAGTTTATGTTGTACTGGCTTCCATAGCTTTCGGTATCATGCCAATTTGGGTCAAGCTTGCTTATGCTACAGGGCTATCCCCTTATGAAGTTCTCTTTTTACGGGCTCTTTTAGGAGCTTGCTTTCTGTTTATAATTATTCGTTCCAAAAAGTTAAGTATTAAACTTGAACCGAAACAAATCAAAATTTTGCTCTTTGCTGGAACAATTGGTTATACTGTTGGCTTAACCACCCTCTATTTAGCTTATAATTATGTTGCTGTAGGCGTTGCAACAGCTTTACATTACTTATTTCCGGTAGTAGTTATGTTGATTGCTGTTATTTTTTATAAGGAAAAGCTTTATTTGGCTAAATGGGTTGCCTTACTTCTTTCCCTACTGGGCGTATATCTTATGACGGCAGTTGGGCCAATCAATTTAAATCCTACCGGAGTTCTTTTAAGTATTGCATCGGCTTGTACCTTTGCTATTTATGTAACGGGAGTAGCCCATCCGGTTATCAAAGCTATTGATAGTCTGGTTTTGGCTTTTTATGTATGCTTAATTTCGGCGACAACTTCTTTGGTGCTGATTTTAGTAATGGGTGAATGGCCAATTGCTTTGACGGGGGAAGGACTATTTTATGTATCATTAGTAGCTTTTTTCTGTACAGCTTTAGCTCTAATCTTCTTTATTCGGGGCATTCACCTTGTCGGACCATCTAATGCCTCCATTTTGGCTACCCTTGAACCTATCGTGAGTATAGTGGCAGGAGTATTGATATTTCGAGAAAAGGTATCCTTGCAAATTGGTTTAGGATGTGCTCTGGTGTTGGGTGCAGTCTTTGTTTTAACTTGGCACGATGCTCGTAAAACACCTAACAATTTGGTAAATAATTAATAAAAATAGCAGGAATCTAGTTAGAAAAACAAAAACTAACCTAATAAGAATATTTCGTGAATATGTTTTTCTAATGGGGGTTAGATTTTGTCTAAGGAGAGTGAATGTATAGTCAGGTGGGATAAGGAGTATTCTAAAATATTTGAGGCTTTGTTTGAAAATACTTTTATTCCTTGCGCTTTGCTTGACAGCAGCTTTAATTTTATTAGCGTTAACAAAGCCTATGCTGAAATAGATAATCGAAAGCCTTCTGATTTTGTTGGAAAAAACCATTTTGAGTTATACCCGTCGGATGCTGAAAAAATTTTTAGAGAAGTTGTTGTCACAAAAAAACCATATCAGGTTTATGCCAGACCCTTTATTTATGCTTTAAACCCAGAGCGGGGTATTACTTATTGGGATTGGTCTCTTACACCTGTTATTAACGAAAGGCAAGAAGTAGATTTTTTAGTTCTAACTTTATATGATGTTACCCAAAGAGTTAAAGCGCTGGAGGAGTTAGACAATTTTTGTAACCTTTCCGTTGATTTGCTTGGCATAATGGATTTTCATGGAAGGCTTATTAAGGTAAACGGTTATTTCGAAAAAATTCTTGGTTATGGGAAAGGTGAGCTTAAAGATACTTTATTATTTAATTTAATCCATGCTGAAGACAGATCTGAAATGGAACATGTTTTTTATAAGTCACTTGAGTCCGGTGAGCCTGTTGTAAATATAGAAAATCGCTGCCGACATAAAAGTAAGGACCACAAAGATATTCAATGGGTCATAGTGCCTAATAAAAACAACAGGATTTGTTATGTGGTAGGTCATGATATAACCGAGAACAAGAAAATTCAAGCCGAATTAAACAGGCTTGAGTCTTTAAGTTTACTAGGTACAATAACAGCCGAAATAAATCATGAGTTGCGAAACCCTCTGGCTACGGTTAGGGGTTTTTTACAGCTTATGCTTGAAAAAAAAGACTGCCAAAAATATAAGGACTATCTGGAATTGATGATTAGTGAACTAGATAGAGCAGAATCAATTATTACCGATTATTTGTCCTTGGCCAAAGTGAGCCAAGTAAAATTAGAAAAAAGAGATCTGAACGAAATAATTAAGAAGGCTTTGTTACTGGTTAAAGCTAGTAAGCCAAACCTGGCGGTAAGGTTTGAAACATCGTTAGGCCGTCTACCGAAAATTTTAGCTGATGAAAAACTGATTACCCAGCTTGTCATCAACTTGGTCCAAAATGGGATTGAGGCAATGGCTCAACAAGGAACAATTAAAATCAGTACTTATCTTGAACAAGAAAAAGTTGTACTGGCTGTCAAAGATCATGGGCATGGGATAGATCCTAACCTTATTGACAAACTGGGGACTCCATTTTTAACAACTAAGGAGAATGGCGTAGGTTTAGGTTTGCCAATTTGTTATAGGATAGTTAAGAATCATAACGGGGAAATGGAAGTTAAGACTGGTAGGGATGGCACCACTTTTCTGGTGCGCTTTAACCAGGCCTAGTCTTGAAAAGTGCCGAAAAAATGGAACTTTACATTACCGAGGTAAAATTGTATACTAATTATCTAGGTGTAATTTTAAATAAACTAGGAGAGATGGCCGAGTCCGGTCGAAGGCGCCCGACTCGAAATCGGGTAGGGTGTGATGAGCGCCCTCGTGGGTTCGAATCCCACTCTCTCCGCCACTTTTAGAAGTTTGGCACCCTAAGAAAGGGTGCTTTTTTAAGATAATTTCATATAAATTTCACTTGTAAAATGAATGAAAAGTGACTGGTCAATCCCCCGTACATTTTTAGCTTACTCATTTTTTAAGGTTGTGTTTAATTTTGTTTTTGGGGTAAAAAGAAGTTACCAACTTATATTTATGATGGTAGCTATATGGTCTAATTTTTATTCTCTTGATCCATCATGAAATAGAACCTATGATTACTTTATTCGCCAACTGCTTTAGCAAAATAACAAGAGCAAACACAAACGATTCTCAATTGCCGTTAGGGTTTTATGACGATCTACATAAAATTATGATATAATAAACTTTGAATATTTTAAAAAATATTGCAAGGGGTTAAGAAGTTAATGAATCAAATGGCTAGAAACATTGAAATAAATATCCAAAACGCAGTATTTATTCGAGAAGAAGATTTGAATGGTATGCCTTTTGATCATTTAATTGATAAGTTTATATGTGGAGACGCCGTCAAAGTGATGAAATCTTTACCGAGTAAATCAATTGACCTCGTATTTACTTCGCCACCTTACAACTTAAGAAATTCTACTGGAAATGGAATGAAAGATGGTAGGGGAGGAAAATGGTCAAACGCAGCGCTTATTAATGGCTATAAAGGGCATGATGACAGCATGCCGCATGAGGAATATGTAGCTTGGCAGAGGGAATGCTTAGCCGAAATGCTCAGACTCATTAAAGACGATGGCGCAATTTTTTACAACCACAAGTGGCGGGTTCAAAATGGGCTATTACAAGACAGGCAAGATATTGTGGGAGGGTTCCCTGTAAGACAAATTATTATATGGCAAAGAAAAGGCGGAATTAATTTTAACCCCGGCTATTTTTTGCCGACATATGAAGTAATTTACATGATTTGTAAGCCTAAGTTTAAATTAGCAAAAGGAGCAAACAAACACGGAGACATCTGGACCATAGGGCAAGAACAGAATAACCCACATCCTGCTCCTTTTCCGGTTGAATTAGCTGAGAGGGTAATTGGTTCAACAAATGCTCAATTAGTGCTTGACCCATTTATGGGTAGTGGCACCGTTGCCGTAGCAGCTAAAAATTTAGGAAGAAACTTTATAGGAATTGATAAAGTCCCCGAATATTGCCAAATGGCAATTAATCGCCTGTTAGGAGAACCACGGCATGATATTAATTCTTATGACCAATCTCAACTTTGTTTATTCAAGGGAGAGTAAAAATGAAACATGATAATGAAAAGGCAATTAGTGAGCAGACGCAGGCTGACGAAGGCGAAGATATTAAGCGATACACGCTTGAAAGTTCATGGAAAAACGCCTATTGGTTTGCTAGAATGTTAATTAATAACGATAAGTACGGCGCCGTTGGTGGTGATAGCGCTACGCTTTGCCAAATCTCCTATCAATTACACATTATACTAGAACAAGACGATCCTGATGATGTAAAGATTAAGCTGTGCAATTATGCTATTAAAAATATTCTCATGAAAAGATACCAAAGAGCACGAACAAGACATGATAGGATAAAGTTGCTTTGCCACGATTTGAGCAAAAGGTTTAAAACATTAGACGATATAAGAGTGTTTATTCTAACTCTAGAATCGATTATTATACCAATTAACAATGCCCTACCAACCATCCCCTCAAGTGATAAGGAGTTTGCAGAAGAAATAGCAAGGGCCTATTTGGATACGCTTGGCACGAAGGGGCTTGCAACAGTTATTAACATATGGGATGATGTTGGGGTTGAGGGCTGTTTAAATGCAGAACGGGTTGCAGTTGTTCGAGAGTTTACAAGGTTAAGGCGTGACATTTCTAATATGCCTGAGATTGAAGCAAATTTAGTTTTAACTGCTTTTACACAGGAGTTTGAGCGCAGATTAAGCCAAAAGAGAAAAAGCAGGGCTGGTGGGAGCTTAGAAGATGTGGCCTCATTTTTATTTGACTACTATGGGATACAGGCCGCCCATGCTCCAGAGCATTTTCAAGCAGATATTGAAGTGGATAAGTGGGTAAAATGTAAGGATGGATGGTTAATAGGTATTAGCTGTAAAAGGACTCTACGCGAAAGATGGAAGCAAGTTTCTAGTGCTGACCGAGGCATTTTAAGTAGATATAAGATTAAGCAAATTTGGCATTTATTAACTTATGACGAAGATTTAAGCGATGATAAAATTACCACTCTTGGGAATCTCGGACATATCTTTTATTTAAGTGATGACAGTAGAAAGTTGCATAGGGCGTCTAATCATATTGGGATGAAAGGCTATGTTCGACCAATGAGCCGATTTATCGATGACTTAAAGGCAGAGCAATCAAAATAATAATAATGTTTTTATGATGAGCAGGTCTATACTTGCTCTTTTTTATGTGCTCTTTGTTAGGAAAACAGATGGTAAGTGGTATAACATAGTACGAAGGAGGGAAATCTAACTGTTTGTTTCGTGGCTTCTGGATGGTTAAATGTACCAGATAAACATCCTCCCCTGGCCGGTTTCATTGGTTATTTCGAAGGGTGTATTCGCATTTTTGCCTTTCTTGCTGTTTTCCTTGCCAGGCCTGGGTTGTTTTTAAGGTGGAGAAATGCTTGATTTGTTTCTTCTAATATAATTTTTTTCTCCGATAATCCTCTACTGCCTGCTTAATAACATCTTGCATAGTTGTATTTGTTTTAGCTGCCAAATCTCTTTATTGTGCTCCAGGTTTCTTAGGTTACATGTACACTAGTGTTTGCCATTATATTAAGTCCCCTGCCAACTCTAGAAAATGTGCTAGGGTTCCTACTAGTCCACAGATTGGTCTTTAAACAAGTAGAAATTTAGCAATGGTAAGCTATAAAAACCTTTTGTTTTGACGACAGTTTAATCAGCCCTCTTTTTCAAATTCTCTTTAAGAGACATTTCTTACCATCTTAAAACTAACCCAGTTATAACCAGGAATAAAGGAAAGGGTAACTAGCTTGTATTGCCGAAGTTATAGCTTAATTATTTAGGAGGTGGTTTACTATGGCAGATGTGTTATCTACCAAATATACTTTTTATAGCGAAGTACCAATCCCGGATCACTTAAGAAAAATGTTATCCGCTAATGAACGGGCTTTGTTTGCTGTAAAAACTATTAGAGATACAGCTGTATTTACTGATAAGAGGATTTTAGTAGCAGACAAACAGGGGCTAACCGGTAAGAAAGTTGAATACTGCTCTATTCCTTACAAATCTGTGGTTACTTATGCAATTGAAACTGCCGGAACTTTTGATTTAGATGCGGAAATCAAACTAAATCTTTCAGGTGGCTACAAAGTAGAGCTTCAATTTATGAAGTCGAAAACTATGACAGATTTACTTTTTAAAGTCTACAATACCATAACCGAATTTATGTTTAATTAATAAAAAACCCCCTTGACTTTTCCTGACCTTTGAATAGAATAGTAAGTAGAAGGTCAGAATTGGTCAAAAGGACAAAGTTGGTCAAACAATTTATTATAAAGGGGGTTTAAGTATGTTTGGTTTAGTTCCTTTTAGAGGTAGAAACATTGTAAGAAAGGATCCTTGGAACCTTGACAGCATTTTTGAAGACTTCTTCAACGAGTCAATGTTTCCTGTATTTGGAAATCAAAGACAAATGAAAGTGGATATCAGAGAAGATGAGAAAAACTATATTATAGAAGCAGAACTTCCAGGGTGCGACAAAGATGAGATTAATCTAGAAGTAGATGAAAATGTCCTAACCATAAGCGTAAATCGTAATGAAGAGATCAATGAAGAACAAAAAAATTATATCCGTAAAGAAAGATATAGTTCGTCTATGACTCGTTCCTTCGCTGTCGATAATATTGTTCCGGAAAAAACTACAGCCAAATTCGAAAACGGAGTGTTAACAGTAACCTTACCTAAAAAAGAAGAAGCAGTTGTAAAAAGCAGAAAAATAGATATCAATTAAAATAAGCGGGCGAAAAAATCATTCGCCCGCATTTTATTTAGCCCTACAAGGTTTTTTAAGCACATCTCTTTGGATGTTTTCTAAAGTCCTTAATCTAATCAAATGAATGGATACAATTGTTCCGATAAGGCAAATTAGTACTATAAGCTGGACTTTTTTAATAAGAAAGGAAGAAACGCCAAGAGAGAGCCAAAGGGTAAGCAAAGCGGCAATTTTAGTGCTCCTCTTTACTGCTCGGAAAGTTAAATAGTTATAAATATAACTTCCAAAAACCTTATGGTTAATTAACCACCTATATAAGCGTTTGGAGCTTCGGAGATAACAAAAAGAGGAGAGTAATAAAAAAGGGGTAGTAGGTAATACCGGTAAAAATATGCCAATTAGGCCGAATACAAGTGAAATTGTCCCTAGTATAATTAATAAGATATTTAGCGAAGCTCTTATTACCATTATGTCCTCCTGAAAATTTTAAACAAAAATTTTGATTTAACATTTATTATATAAATTCTTCCAAAATTAAACCAGCATACCTTTCTTTTCAACACATAATTAACCAATTTTTATACATAATAATCATTGGAACCTCTAATAATTTTTTAAAAGGAGAGAAAAGTATGCATCAAATTCAGCAAATTCAGGCAAGAATTGGCCAGTTTCAACAAGACTTATCCTCTATTGTTTCCATGGTTCAGCAGCTAGCTTCGTCCGAACAGGCAAATCAGCAGCAATTGCAACACTTGAGTCAGAAGGAACAACATGCTGCTCGTCAACTGCAGCAGATCCAAATAATGTGTCAAAATGCTGTTCAGGAAATACAACAGTTGACTTCGTTAGCAAGCCAAATTTCTCAAAGTTCAGGCTCAAGTTCGCAAGGGACTTTAATTGGAAGCGTGGGAAGTCAAGGAATTAATTATGCTACTGATATTAGTTCCTACACCCAGCCAAGCCCTACTGCTGGATTTTCTGAGATAAGTTCTTCTCCCACAGGAAGATCTGACTACGGCGTAGGTTCGGGTAGTTACGGAGTTAGTGGAGGTTCCTATTCTAGCTTAGGTGGAGGCAGCGCGAGTATGAGTTATGGCATGTCCTCAGGAACGCCATATATTTCAACTGCCACCCAGCCCAGTCCTACTGCCGGATTTTCTGAGATAAGTTCTTCTCCCACAGGAAGATCTGACTACGGCGTAGGTTCGGGTAGTTACGGAGTTAGTGGAGGTTCCTATTCCAGCTTAGGTGGAAGCAGCGCGAGTATGAGTTATGGCATGTCCTCAGGAACGCCATATATTTCAACTGCCACCCAGCCCAGTCCTAAAGCCGGAAGATCCGACAGCAGTTACTCTCCTACTGGGAGTCCCGACTACGGCAGCCAATCTGGCAGCTATGGAATGAGTGGGGATTCCTTGAATGCTAGTTTAGGTAGAAGTTAAATTTCTAACCAGGAAGGCCGGCGTAAGCCGGCTTCCCAATCATAATTATTTACTTATTAGGTTTAGGCTAAATGACTTGAAATTTTTCTTAATAGAGTGTAAAATAGCATAGTCACGTTTTACTTGGTAATATTTTAGCTATAGATTTACCAGCAAAATAATGCTATAATAACTTTTGTCAGTTTCATATTTTCAAATTTTAAGTAGAGCAATGCGGAGAGATGGCTGAGTTGGTCGAAGGCGCTCGCCTGGAAAGCGAGTATACGGGGCAAAACCTCGTATCGAGGGTTCGAATCCCTCTCTCTCCGCCACATTTTTAAGTCCCCAGCTTTCAGTCCAGTCACCTGTATTAGCTTTAAACTGGGACTGAGGACTTGGGACTGGTGACTGACCCATAGTTCATACTAATAGATACAGAGTTTGCCGTGCTAGACGGGGAGGTAGCGGTGCCTTGTACTCGCAATCCGCTATAGCGAGGTTGAATTCCTGTCCTAGGGTTGTGCTTGTGAGGTCTGGCTACAGTAAGTGACAAAGAAGATTGGGTCCTGCGCAACGGAAACTCATGAACCCCGTCAGGTCCGGAAGGAAGCAGCGGTAAGTGAATATTTTCGTGTGCCGCAGGGATACCTGGTCCGAGTTAACTGCTGTGGTAACGCTCGGAAGTACAATTCGAAGACAGGTGCACGGCTTAATTTGAATAGATTATAAGTAGAGACTTCCTAGCGAAGTCTTTTTTATATTGTTAAGGAATTATGTTGGCGGGAAAGCGGGCGAAACAATCAATCACCCGTTTTAAAGTAGTTGACTTATCATAAAATAATGGCAATAAAGATTATCTTACGATATGATAGAAAAAGAACTGTTATTAGTTTAAGGTGTGATTATAGTGGCTTATACAGCTTTATACCGCAAATGGAGGCCTCTTGATTTTAAGCATGTAGTAGGACAACCTCATGTAGTAAAAACATTAAAAAATGCTTTGAGCTCAGGACGTATAAGTCATGCTTATCTTTTTTCCGGTCTTCGGGGAACAGGAAAGACGAGTATGGCCAAGATCTTAGCCAAAGCGGTCAACTGCTTAAACTTAGAAGAGGGAGAGCCTTGTAATAGGTGTTTAAATTGTGAACGCATCAATCAAGGTAATTCCATGGATATCTTAGAGATCGATGCGGCTTCCAATCGTGGGATAGACGAAATTCGTGATTTGCGCGAAAAAATCAAACTGAGTCCGGTAGAAGGGCGTTACAAGGTATATATAATCGATGAAGTTCATATGTTAACCCCTGAAGCATTTAATGCTTTATTAAAAACCTTGGAAGAACCTCCGGCTCATGTTATTTTTATATTGGCGACAACCGAGCCCCATAAAATTCCTTTAACGATTTTATCGCGTTGTCAGCGTTTCGATTTTCACCGGATTTCTACAGAATTGATTGTGAAACATTTAAAAGAAATACTAGCTCATCATAACCTGGAAGCCCAGGAAGGGGCTTTGTACCTGATAGCTAAAATTGCTTCCGGAGGAATGCGGGATGCCTTGAGCCTTTTAGACCAGTGCCTTGTCTCTGGTTCGGAAAGCATCACAACAGAATTGGTGTCTAGTATAGCAGGTATAGTTAGCGAGGAATATTTATTCGATTTGGCTCAAAGTATACTCGAAGCAGATGATATTAAGTGTCTGACTATGCTGCAAACGGCTTTGACTGAAGGAAAAGAGGTTAAGCAGCTACTTGCCGATTTGCTTAGTTATTTTAGGAACCTTATGCTTTTACAGCTGGGAAAGGGTTCTGAAGAGTTAGTAGTTGTGCCTCAAAGTGTTTTAGCCAAGCTGAAAGCCCAAAGCAAGGATTTTAGCAGAGAAGATTTATTAAAAGCCATAAAAATCTTAGCTGCTGCAGAAAATGAAATAAAGTGGAGCAGCCAGAGTCAAGTGTTGCTGGAAATCACTTTATTAAAGATAATTGAAGACATAAGGACATCTAAAAACGCGGAGGAAGGCTCACAGCTAAGCAGTCAACATTTAGAAACTCCAAAAACTTCATCTAATAAAAAGCAGCTACCAAGGGAAGATAGGGCTGCAAGTACTTTAAAATCTGTTGAAACTGAAAAACCTGCTAGTAAAAGTATTGAGGAAGTGGAAGCCAAGTGGGGGCAGATTTTGGAAGCTGTACGTAAAGCTAAAATTATGTGTTATGCTTTTTTTGTGGAGGCAAAGCCGGTTTCCCTACAAGATGGTGTGCTTATTTTACAATACAAAGCGGATCATAAGTTTCACCGGGAAAGAAGTGAGCTGCCTGAAAATAAAAAGGTAGTAGAACTGGCAATAGAGAAAATACTGGGAGAAAAAATAGCTGTTAAATGCGTCTTAGAAGAAGAACCTGATAAGGAAGGTTTTGAACTAACACCGGAAGATGACGTGGTAGAAAAAGCCATCGCTTTATTTGGTGGGGAAGTAATAGAAATTGAAGAATAAAGTATTTAAATTTAAATGAGAGTCTAATTAAGACTGGAATGAAAAAACATATTAATTCCGAGGGGGAATAATAATGGGTTTTGGTAACATGAATAAAATGATGAAGCAGGTACAGAAAATGCAGGCCGACATGGCTAAATTACAACAGGAATTGGCTGAAAAAGAAGTCGAAGCTTCTAGTGGTGGTGGAGTTGTTACTGTTAAAGTTAACGGTAAGCAGGAAGTTTTAGCAATTAAAATCAACCCGGAAGCAGTAGATCCGGAAGATGTTGAAATGTTGG
Source organism: Clostridia bacterium (assembly GCA_012838615.1). Classification (GTDB taxonomy): domain Bacteria; phylum Bacillota; class DUOV01; order DUOV01; family Zhaonellaceae; genus DUOV01. The sequence continues at coordinate 15,167 of DUOV01000161.1, forward strand.
AAGATTTAATTACAGCTGCTGTAAATGAAGCTCTGAGAAAGTCCCAAGATATGGTTGCCGGGGAAATGAGCAAGATTACCGGTGGAATGAAAATTCCAGGCTTATTTTAATATCTAATGATTAACGGGCGGTGTCAATATGTTTCAATATGTAGGTCCTGTTGCTAATTTAATAGCTGCCCTTAGCAAGCTTCCAGGCGTTGGTCCTAAAACTGCCCAACGCCTAGCTTTTTATCTTTTACATGCTTCGGAGGCCGAGGCTAAAGCTTTGACTGATGCAATTTTAGAGGCTAAAGCAAAGGTTCATCAATGTTCTGTCTGTTGTAATCTGACTGATATAGATCCTTGTCAGGTTTGTAGCGATCCTCTTCGGGACAAAAGTATTATCTGTGTTGTCGAAGAACCAAAAGATGTCCTGGCTCTGGAAAAAACGAGAGAATACAAAGGGCAATATCATGTTCTCCATGGGGCTATTTCCCCAATGGAGGGTATTGGCCCTGACGACTTAAAAGTCAAAGAACTCTTGAAACGGTTAAGTGGTCAGGAGATAAGGGAAGTTGTAATTGCTACTAATCCTAATGTGGAAGGAGAAGCTACAGCTCTTTACTTGGCACGGCTTTTAAAACCTATGGGAATAAAAGTTACCCGTATAGCCCACGGTTTACCTGTGGGGGGCGAGCTGGAATATGCCGATGAAATGACTTTAGCAAGAGCCTTTGAAGGCCGAAGAGAGCTGGAGTAGAATTTAGAAGTGTGTATAACCAAATAGACTCCTGTCAGTTTTTCAAATTTACGGAACGTGTAAATAAAGTAATATCAGGAAACATGGTTTATTAGGGTAAGAAAAGCTCTATAGGCCATGTTTTTTTATAAAATTGTAGGGTAAGAGGATAAGACACTAATGGGAAATTAAACGCTTTAAACTGATAATATTTGCTATAATTTTATGTAAGTCGATTAATTTATGTCAAAAAATGCAAGTACTGGTGTATCAGAAAGTTAGGTTTTATTTCTATAGCAGTTGTGTTTCTATGTTAAAAATTGTTGTGCCAGGAGTGATAGCTTTGAACAATTTTCAAGATAAAGTCA
>DUOV01000162.1 GCA_012838615.1 Clostridia bacterium
GTTCCCATCCCGAACACGGAAGTTAAGTTAGTCAGCGACTGAGCGAAGCGAGGAAGTCCCTGTGGGACGCCGAGTTCGGCGCAGGAGCGAATTAAAAACGAATAAAGTTTTTCTGGCGGTAATAGCGTAGGGGAACCACCCGTTCCCATCCCGAACACGGAAGTTAAGCCCTCCAGCGCCGATGGTACTAAGAGTTTCTTGGGAGAGTAGGTCACCGCCAGAATCTAAATATTTCTCGATAGCTCAATGGTAGAGCACTCGGCTGTTAACCGAGTGGTTGTAGGTTCGAGTCCTACTCGAGGAGCCAAAAAGAAGTGTCGCTAATTACTTGTATAAGTAGTTAGCGACGCTTTTTTAGTTGTTAAGCATTCCCCATGCGACTTGTGATATTCAGAAGACCCTGCTAGATACTTCCGAATTTATATAAGACGCTGGGGAATTTCTCTTTTACCATACCTGGAATCTATATTAACACATCTGAAGTAATTCAGAATTTAAATGTGATTTGGAGATTCGTAGTAATTTTAACAGTTTAAAATGGACATAAGATTGGAAGTATAAGGATAAAGAGTATTGAAATTTTCCTACAAAATGATGTAATATATAAATAAAGGTCAGGAAAAATCAAAAGGTTAATTAAGGTCAAATGAGGTGATAATATTGGGTACACTTGCAGATGAAATAGAAAGATATATAAAAAAGATTTTAGAAGCCAGTCACGATGGAATAGTGGAGTTACAACGAAATGAATTGGCGTTACAGTTTTCTTGTGTGCCTTCTCAGATAAATTATGTCCTTAGTACCCGCTTTACAACTGAACAAGGATATATAGTTGAAAGCCGGAGAGGAGGCGGTGGGTATGTTCGTATTGTTAAAGCTTATGTTGCTGATGATAGCGAGCTAAGCCATTTGATTAGGCAATTAAAAGGTAAAAAGGTAAATCAATACGCTGCTGAGGGACTTATTGAAAGACTTGTGGAAGAAGATTTCCTTACAAAGAGGGAAGGTTTGTTGATTAAAGCTATTATCAATAACGAAGTCTTAGACAACCAAAAAAAAGATCACAATATTTTAAGAGGTAATATTTTATCTGCAATTCTTTTTACTCTTTTGAAAGAGGAGTTTGGAGCCTAATTCGGAGGTGTTTCTATGTTATGTGAGGAATGTGGTGTAAGACCGGCTAGTGTTCATATAACTAAGATAGTTAATAACAAAAAATCTCAGTTAAATCTTTGCGAAAAATGCGCAAGTCAATATCAACACCATCTAGGAAGTTATTTTGAACCTAATTTTTCTTTAAATAAGTTTTTAGCTAATCTTTTAAATTATGATACAGGTTTTTATAAAGATGCTCCTTCTTTTCAAAATTTAACTAAATGCCCTCAATGCGGCCAGTCTTATTCCCAATTTGCTCAGAGTGGGAAATTGGGCTGTGAAAAATGTTATGAGATCTTTGGTGAGCATTTGGGACCCCTTTTGAAACGTGTCCATGGAAGTCAAACTCATAAAGGAAAATATCCAAGGCGTACAGGGGGGTTGATTAAGCTTAGAAGGGAACTGGAAAAACTAAAAATTCACCTGAACGAATTAGTTGTAAGGGAAGAATTTGAAGAAGCCGCTAAAGTTCGGGATGAAATTAGAGAATTGGAGAGGAACTTGGAAAACAAGCAGGGGAGTGATCAAGTGTGAGCGTTGATCTCTTAAAACCCAGTAGATGGATGGCAAGCGAAGGGCCTGTAAGTGATGTAGTTATTTCAAGTCGCATTAGACTCGCCAGAAATTTTAAGAGGCTGCCTTTTCCTCAACTTTTAGGTCCTGCAGAGGCTCAAAAGCTTGTCCAAGAAGTAAGAAAAAGAATTTTTTCTATAAGGGATCAGTTTGATGGATTAGATTTTTTAGATCTAAAAGACTTGGAATCTTTAGAAAGGCAGATACTGGTCGAAAAGCATTTGATTAGTCCCCAGCTTGCCGAAAGTGAAAAGGCCGGGGCCGTGGCCTTAGCTGCAGAAGATACTGTAAGTATCATGGTTAACGAGGAGGATCATTTACGAATCCAGTGTATTTTACCTGCCTTTCAGATAGACGAAGCCTGGACTGCTGCTGATAAAGTTGACGATACCTTTGAAAGTGAGTTTGATTATGCTTTTCTTGAAAAATACGGATATTTAACTAGTTGTCCTACCAATGTAGGAACCGGTTTAAGGGCTTCTGTTATGCTTCACTTGCCTGCCTTGGTTATGACTAAACAAGCCGGAAAATTATTATCTGCTCTTTCTAAAGTGGGCTTGACGGTTCGGGGGCTTTACGGTGAAGGAAGCGAAGCAATCGGGGATATATTTCAAGTGTCTAATCAAATAACATTAGGCCAAACTGAAGACGAAATAATTTCTAATTTGAAAGCAGTTTGTAACCAAATTATAGACCAAGAGCACAAAACCAGAGATAAATTAAGTAAAAGTTGGGGCTCCCAGTTAGAAGATCGTGTCGGCAGGGCTCTGGGAATATTATTATATTGTAAAATAATTAGTTCTGAAGAAGCTATTAAACTACTATCTGAAGTTAGACTGGGGGTTGGTATGGGCTATACCTCCAATATAAGTATTCCAGTTCTCAACCAGCTTCTTGTCTATATACAGCCTTCAATTTTACAAAAGATTTATAATGAAACCTTAGAACCCGAAGAGCGTGATGTAAAACGAGCTCAATTAATAAAGAGCTACTTAACTAAGTAATTTAATAATCTTAGTTATCATGATAGAAGTTAAACCAAAATACAGTAAAGACGTGCTATGAAAAGTCAACAAAAGATTAAATAGTTCTTTGACAACCACATAGAGATTCTGGTACTAATTGGAATTTGCAGGTGACCATTGATAGTTAGGGTCAAA
>DUOV01000163.1 GCA_012838615.1 Clostridia bacterium
GAGGCACTTTAAAACCTTGTCCCTTTTTTACTTTATAAACCTTTTGTAACACCTTTAAATACCAAGCCCCTACTACTATCGACTGTTACAATTAAGCCTTCTTCTAATAGCCGTAAAGCATCGACTGCCCCAACCACTACAGGAATGCCTAAACTTAAACCTACAATGGCAGCATGAGAAGTGAGCCCTCCCACTTCAGTAATTACTGCCGCTGCTTTTTCCATAGCAGGTACAAACTCTTTGTCTGTTCCCTTAGTTACCAATATATCGCCAGGATTTATCTTAGCTAGAGCTTCTTCAGCGCTCCGACAAATCTGTACTTTTCCACTAATTGATTGATCTCCGATGCCCTGACCTTTAACAATTGCTTCCCCAACCACATGAACTTTGATTAAATTAGTCGTGCCTGGAATTCCAAGTGGTACTCCTGCAGTCACAACGATTAAATCACCTAACCTTATTAGCTTATTAGCTACAGCATGCTCTACAGCTTGATTAATCATCTCATCTGTCCCATTAGTCTTAGGTATATATATAGGGGTAACACCCCAAACTAGGGTAACTCTTCGCATTACCTCTTCCACCCAAGTAGCTGCTATGATCGGCGTTTTGGGTCTATATTTTGCGACCATACGTGAAGTTGAACCTGATGTAGTATGGGTAATGATGGCTGTTGCACCAAGCTCGGCTGCAATACTAACAGTAGCATGGCCTATGGAATCTGTTATAGTTAAGGCATCTTCAACGCCAATTCTTGGTTTTAATGCCTCTTCGGTTTTTAGGGCAATGCGTGCCATAGTGGCTACTGATTCTACAGGATATTTTCCCGCCGCTGATTCAGCCGAAAGCATTACTGCATCCGTACCATCTAAGATGGCATTAGCAACATCATTTGCCTCTGCTCTGGTTGGACGAGGGTTTCGGACCATAGAGTCTAGCATTTGAGTAGCAGTTATGACAGGTTTACCTGCCTTATTGCACTTTGCGATGATTTGCTTTTGTACCAGCGGAACTTCTTCTGCAGGTATCTCTACTCCCAAATCCCCTCTGGCAACCATAATGCCATCAGCAACCTGAATAATTTCATCTATATTATCTACTGCAGAACGACTTTCAATCTTAGCGATAATCTGTAAGTTACTGTTGGCTTCTTCAATAATACGCCTGATTTCTAAAACGTCTGAACCTGTTCTAATGAACGACGCTGCCAAAAAGTCAATTTGATTAGATATTCCAAATTGAATATCTTTGATATCCTTAATAGTTAAGGCTGGTAAATTTACTTTTACTCCTGGAACATTTACTCCTTTACGAGCAGTAAGCTCTCCGTTATTTAAAACTAAACAACGTATTTCTTCAGTATCTGTTGCTATAACCTGAAGACAAATAAGCCCGTCATCAATGAGTATATGATCTCCCGGTTTCACGTCTCTAGTTAGTCCCGGGTAGTTAATACTGATCCGCTCCTCCGTTCCTAATACATCCTGGGTAGTTAAAATAATCTCTTTTCCTTGTTCTAACAATATTTTAGGGTTAGCTAAATTCCCAATACGTATCTCAGGGCCTTTAGTATCCAGCATAATCCCTATTTGAGTATCTAGTTCCTTAGCGGCTTGACGAATATTTTGAATTCTCTTAGCGTGTTCTTCATGGGTACCATGGGAAAAATTTAAACGTGCTACATTCATACCTGCCTCTATCATTTTTTTAAGCCTATCTACGCTTTCACTAGCCGGCCCTATGGTACATACAATTTTTGTGCGACGCATTACTTTCACCCTATATTGCTAAAATATTAGCTAATCTATATACTTCTTCATCTATCTCCTTAGACTGAGCCAGAGCCCAGTCAATATCACATTCGATTATTGTATTATTTTTCATTCCTACCATTTGATTGCTTTTACCTTCCAGCAAAAGTTCTACAGCTTTAGCCCCCATTCTGCTTGCTAACATTCGGTCAAATGCAGTTGGTGTTCCACCCCGCTGAATATGACCGAGAATAGTAACACGAGTATCAAGTCCGGTGCGAAGCTTTATTTCCCGACTCACTTCCATGGCTCCTCCAACTCCCTCTGCGACAATGATTATGCTATGTAATTTACCCCGATCCCTTCCGCGCAGAATTCTCTCGCTAACTTCATCAAAATTTGGTTCAAATTCGGGAATTAAAATAGACTCTGCACCACCCGCTATGCCCGCATTTAAAGCTATTTGACCTGAATCCCTGCCCATTACTTCTACTAAAAAAATTCGCTCATGAGAAGTGGCAGTATCCCTAAGCTTATTAATGGCGTCAATTACAGTATTAACAGCTGTATCAAAACCTATAGCGTAATCAGTACAAGGTATATCATTATCAATGGTAGCTGGAATACCGACTACTCTAATTCCCTGCCCATGAAGTTTCGACGCACCTCTTAAGGAACCGTCCCCGCCTATAACAACTAATCCATCAATATTTCTACGTTTTAACATTTTAACAGCTTGATTAAATCCATCCGGTTCCATGAATTCTGTAGACCTTGCAGTTAACAAAATTGTTCCTCCACGATGAATGATGTCACCAACAGAACTAACATTTAATTCCCTAATCTCTCCATATATTAACCCGGCATATCCACGTAAAATCCCTTCCACTTCAATACCATGGTAAATAGCTGTCCTAACTACTGCCCTAATAGCCGCATTCATCCCAGCAGCGTCCCCGCCACTAGTCAGGATTCCTATTCGTTTCATTGGCGCCTCCTTAACTGGACAATGCCTTATTTATAATTTCATGAGCTTCTTCAGCTTCAGATTCTGGTACTAATATTTCGTGAGCTCCTGTGTCCCCAACTTGAGACGAACCCGCTGACCTTAAGGTGACCAGTAAGCCTTCATCTGTCAAAGTAGCTTTTAAACTCTCTGCCAACTTACGACTAGAGGCAATGTAAACAACGGTCCACATAGTTAACATGTCCTCCCTTAAGCTTAAAGTAAATTATTGTCCGCATTCAACTATGCCATGTTTAGTATAGACTTGAGCCCTGCCCCGAATTTTAATAGCTGAGGTATATTCAGTAAACTGGGCAATCATTACTTCACCCTTGTCCAATTTTTCTGTATGATGAAATTTAGTGTCTTTTCCTCTTGTTAAACCGATCAGGGTAACCCCGTTTTCTAAAGCTTTTAAAACTATATAATCACTAGCATTCTCAAGTTCAACTATAGTATTCACTCAAATCACCTCTCCCTTTACTTAAGACCTAAATTTTCTTTTTAGAGCTTCTTCTACCATTGGTGGCACAAGACCTGCAATAGATCCTCCTAAAGATGATATTTCTTTAATCATGGTTGAACTTATAAAAGAATATTCGCTAGCTGTCATCAGAAAAATTGTTTCTACCTTTTCATTAAGTTGTTTGTTCATCATCGAAAGCTGAAATTCATACTCAAAATCTGATACAGCTCTTAATCCCCTAATAATGGCGCATGCTCCTTTAGATAAAGCAAAATGCATAAGTAAGCCAGGAAATATTTCTACCTTTACGTTAGGTTCTTTAATGGAACTTTCGAGAAAATGTTTGCGTTCCTCAAGCGAAAAAAGAGTTTTTTTATTAGTTTCTACAGCTACACCAACAATTACTTGATCAAAAAGGGTTGCAGCCCTATGTAAAATATCTAAATGACCGTTCGTTACAGGATCAAAAGTTCCCGGATAAATAGCTATTCGCAAATATAATCACCTTTCCTTATTGTTTACAAAGCTAGAATTCAACTTTCCATACAAGATTCCTGCTTAAAATCAGCAATTCTTTATCATCTTAATCCTGGTTTTCGTGATGATTACCACTTACCAAATTTTCTGTTTGAGCATGGGCAATTTTTGCACATGCTGCAGCGGCAATGCCGGCTACCATATCATCTAAAAATGTATTAACTTTATTAATTGTGTTATTATCTAAATCTTTTATAATGCCCGGTTTAATCTTATCTAAATAACCAAAACTAGTAATTCCAATACTTCCATAAATATTAGTTATGCCATAGGCCAAAACCTCATCAAGACCATATAAAGATTCATCAGTATAAATAATAGTTTGTAATGGCTCAGGAAGTAAGCATTGTTCAGCTAATGTATCTAAAGCAATACCTGTTAAAATTGTATACTGAACATCCCTTTTTTTTAATACCTTGCGTACTGCTTCTAGGCAAGTTGCTAGGTTTAAATCAGGGTAATACTGACTTTGCAAATCAAATACAATACTAGCAATATCCTCTAATTGGACACCTCTTAGTGCCAATTGTTCTTCCATCAAGTCCATTTCAAACACCCCCTACCACTAGTGTATGACTTAAAAGGTTATACTATTAGCCTAACCGAACCTTTCCCACACAATTTTTCTAATGCTTCTTTTAACTCTAAATCTGGAGTGACCCAGTATTTATCCTTTAATTCAAGTTTTTTTCGTGTTAGGGGGAAACATAAGCGAACAGGTATTTTACCATGTTTTGCTACTAACAGATTCCTAATACTTTTCAACAACTGTTCTGAATTTTCCCTGACCAATACCTCTAAAGCTTTATATATTATCTCACCTTGAGGTAACAGCCTAATACTTTCTGCAAAAACCTTTCTTTCCTCGTCATTTACACTTAACTTGCCCGAAACGTAAACAGGTTTATCCTCCTCTAGCAAGGAAGCAAAATCTTGATATCTTTTAGGAAATACCAGGACTTCAATTGAGCCACTAGTATCCTCCATACTAAAATAAGCCATGATGTCTCCTTTTTTAGTAGTCGTTCTTTTTAAATTAGTAATAATCCCTCCTACTTTTATTAGAGAGCCATCTTGAAGCTCGCTTAATCCTGCAATAGGAGTAACAAGGCCGGATAAAAGTAATCTGTATTTATCCAAAGGATGTCCACTTATATAAAAACCTAAAGACTCCTTTTCCATAGCTAATAAATCTTCCTGAGAAAATTCAGGTATATTTGGCTCCACAATAGCCTGAGAATCGATTGCCTCAAAATCAAACAAAGATAGCTGACCTTTTCTTCTGTCTTCCTGAACCCGCTGACCGCTCTCCATAGCTGTATCCAGCATATACAACAACCTGGAACGGTACGTACCAACAGAGGAAAAAGCACCACAACGAATTAAACTTTCCAAAACCCTTCTATTGACCTGCCGTAAATCGACTCGCTGACAAAAATCTTCTAAAGAGTCAAAAGGACCTTCACTTCTAGCTTCTAGAATAGAATTTATAGCTCCTGTGCCTACATTTTTGACAGCAGCCAATCCAAAGCGGATTTTCCCTTCTTGCACGGTAAAATCAATTAAGCTTTCATTGACGTCAGGAGGAAGAACCTCAATACCAAGTCCGCGACACTCTTCGATATAAACTGTAACTTTATCAGCTGAACCCATAACACTTGATAAAAGGGCCGCCATAAACTCTACAGGATAATGTGCCTTTAAATAAGCAGTTTGGTAAGCGAGAAAGGCATAGGCTGCACTATGAGATTTATTAAAACCATAACCAGCAAAATAAGCCATAAGATCAAATATCTCTGCTGAAATAGTATTATTTATACCATTTTCTAGAGCGCCCTTTAAAAAGTTTTCTCTCTGAGCTGCAATAATTTCAGGTTTTTTCTTACCCATAGCTCTGCGAAGTAAATCAGCCTGTCCCAACGAAAAACCAGCAAGTTCGCTTGCTATACGCATAACTTGCTCTTGATAAAGAATGATACCATAGGTATCTCGTAAAATTGGTTCTAGCTTAGGATGAAGATAAGTTACCGGAACTTCTCCATGTTTACGGGCAATAAAATCCTCAACCATACCGCTACCAAGGGGCCCAGGACGGTAAAGAGCAACCAGAGCTATAATATCCTCAAAACGTTCCGGTCGTAAATTTCTTAAAATGTTTCGCATACCAGAGCTTTCTAGTTGAAATACACCTATGGATTCACCTGAGCTTAAGAGATCATAAGTGTCCTGATCGTCTAGAGGTAATCTTTCCGGCTTCAATTCTATTCCTCGATTTTTCTTAATAAGCTCTAAAGCTTTTCCGATAACTGTTAAAGTCCTAAGACCTAACACATCCATTTTCAGAAGCCCAATTTCTTCTACAATCTGCATAGGAAACTGGGTAACTACGCCGTTTTCTCCCGCTTTTTGAACAGGTAAATAGTTTACTAACTCATCCTTTGCAATAACCACACCAGCTGCATGGGTGGACGCATGCCTAGGCATCCCCTCTATGGCCTGTGCTGCTTCAAGCAATTGTTTATACCTAGGTTCCTGAGCTACTTCCTGTAACTCCTTACTGACTTCTAATGCCCGCTCCAAAGTAATACCCAACTCGTTTGGAACTAGTTTAGCAATTTTATCAACTTCTCCTAAAGGAATGTTCATAACCCGACCCACGTCACGGATAGCAGCTTTAGCAGCCATTGTTCCAAATGTAATAATTTGGGCTACATGGTCGGAACCATATTTTTCTGTTAAATATTCAATGACCTCACCTCTGCGCTCATAGCAAAAGTCCGTATCAATATCAGGCATAGTAACACGTTCAGGATTTAAAAATCTTTCAAACAGAAGATCATATTTTAAAGGGTCAATGTTGGTAATTCCCAAAGCATAAGCCACAATGCTTCCTGCAGCGGATCCCCTGCCAGGTCCCACGTAAATCCCTTTATTGCGAGCAAAATGAATCATGTCCCATACTATTAAGAAGTAACCCGAATACCCCATCTGTTTAATAATCTCAAGTTCATAATTAAGACGTTCCACCACTTTATCAGTTATTGGTTGGTAACGCTCATGAATCCCTTGCTTACATAATTCTTCTAAGTAAGTGTCTACGGTATGGCCTTCAGGTACTTCGTAGTTTGGTAAGTAAAGTTTACCAAACTCCAGCTTGACCTCACATCGTTCGGCAATTTTAACTGTGTTGCTTAACGCCTCAGGAATATACTCGAATAACTGCCACATTTCTTCAGCATTTTTTAAATAAAATTCATTGCTTGGGAAACGCATCCTTTCAGTATCAGCTAATGTTTTACCCGTTTGGATACATAACAGAACATCGTGAATCTCTGACTCTGATTGGCTTATGTAATGCAGATCATTGGTTGCTACCAATGGTATGCCTAATCGTTTACCCATAGTAATAAGATGATGATTTACTTCTTTTTGTTCAGCAATACCATGATCTTGAATTTCGAGAAAAAAATTATCCGGGCCAAAAATATCCTTGTAAAAAAGAGCAGTTGCTTCTGCTTCACTAAAATTTCTGTTTAAGATTAACTGAGGAATTTCTCCTGCCAGACAAGCACTTAGAGCTATTACTCCTTGGCTGTATTTGCCTAAGAGTTCTCGGTCTACTCTAGGTTTATAATAAAACCCCTCAGTAAAGCCAAGGGATACTAGTCTTAATATGTTTTTATAACCCACCTCATTTTCAGCCAGTAGCACCAAGTGATACTGGTTATCGTCTAACTGAGCTCTTTTATCAAATCGGCTATGGGGAGCCACATAAACTTCGCAGCCTAAAATAGGTCGTATACCCTGGGAAAGACACGCCTTATAAAAATCTATAACTCCATACATTGTCCCATGATCAGTAATTGCCAAGGCTTTCATTCCCAATTCTTTGGCACGTTTAACCAAAAGATTAACGCGGGCTGCACCATCTAATAAACTGTATTCTGTATGTGTATGTAGATGCACAAACTCACATTTCGCAGCCATTGTGTTTCCCCTCCATTCACCAGCTCGTCTTTATCTAATTATACACTACTACGTACAGTCAAAGTTGTTTAAATAAAAATGAGTATAGAAATGATCATTTTGCAAAATATATAATTAAAGGAGGTATTTAAAATGTCAGGAAATTTAACTCAGAAAGAAAAAACTTTACTACAAGACTTGCAAAAACATGAAGAAGTTTGCATTAAAAAATATCAAGAATACGCTGCTAAAGCCCAAGACCCTGCTTTAAAGCAGCTTTTTAACCAACATGCCCAGCATGAGCAACAACATTTCCAAACTTTAGGACAAATTTTAAATGGACAAACGCCAGCCATGAACCAACAAAGTGGGCAAAGTAGTCAACAAGGCCAGCAAGTAAGTCAACAGCAAATTTACCAAAGTGGCATCATGGGTAATCAGCAAGATGCTTACCTTTGCAATGATCTGCTAATGACCGAAAAATATGTTTCAAATACCTACGATACCGCAATTTTTGAATTTAGGGATAGCAATATCCGTCAAACTCTTAATCATATTCAAAAAGAAGAGCAACAGCACGGTGAAGATATTTATAATTACATGGCAAGTCATGGAATGTATAACCCTCAATCGAGTAGGAGCTGAATAATTATTTTATTCAGCGTCCTCTCACACCACCGTACGTACCGTTCGGTATACGGCGGTTCATTAAGAATTATGCATTAACTGATATCTCTTAGATATGCTTTTAAA
>DUOV01000164.1 GCA_012838615.1 Clostridia bacterium
AATAAGCTTATGCAGCATATTATTACGGTAATACGCCTATTGTTTCTAGGGCTATTTATTTTTTTGTTAGCAAAAGGAAAGCTAATGCTGTGGTTTGCCTTGTTTGCAGTAAGCCTCGTAGTTGCTTGCATTTTTGGGAGGATTTACTGTGGCTATGCCTGCCCCATGAATACCCTGATGATACCGACTGAATGGCTTGCCAAGAAGCTTAAGCTTCAGACAGGAACAGCTCCTAAATGGCTAAAAGAACGAAATTTTACCTGGCTGGCTTTAGCTCTCAGCTTGGCAATAATGCTCTTTTTTAAAAGACTATTGGCAATTAACATCCCCATTCTCCTCATCTGGCTGGTTATCTCCATTCTAGTTACTCTCAGATATAAACCGGCTGTATTTCACAATCTGATTTGCCCATTTGGAGCATTACAAAGAGCATGTGGGAAATTTGCCGGGATTGTAAAAAAAGTTGACGCCGGTGCCTGTATTGGTTGTAAGCTGTGCGAGATGGCTTGTCCTGCTGAGGCTATTGTTGTTGGGGAAAATAAGAAGGCTGTTATCGATAGCTCGTTATGCCATCAATGTAATACCTGCGAGCAGGCCTGTCCCCAAAATACTATAAGTTACGCTAAAAGGATCTAAATTATAGCTTTAGCTGTGATATAATTACATATAAGAATCTAAGGGGGTGGGCTGCAAATGACTAACGAGGAATTTCAAAAAATCGTTTTAGACAAGCTTTTTAACTTTGAAAGTAAGTTTTCAAATATTGAAGAGCGACTTACCAATTTTGAAAGTAAATTTTCCAATGTTGAAGGTCAACTTTCTAACTTTGAAAGCAAATTTTCTAGTATGGAAGGGCAGATTGCCGGTATTAAAGACCAATTGGACGAGCACACCCAAATCTTGAAGGCATTAGTACATGCTTCAGAAGTTAATGCAGCCGAGCGTGACAAAATGTCAAACGATATAGCACATATTAAAGGTGAAATTACCGGCCTTAGAAAAGACATGTTACAGGTAGAAATGGTCACCTCCAGCAACTGGAATGAAATAGCAAGGCTAAAGGCCATGTACAATGATGAAAGAGAAAGTAATAGCAACTAAGGCTTCCGCCTTTCCAAAGGACTTGGCATAAGCCAAGTTTTTTTAATTGCTAATGAAGTTATATCTATACTAAGCCCTATACTTATGATCCTTGAAGTATTGGCTGATATTATTATTCCTTACCTAAGTCCGTTATAGTGGATGTAGATATTGTAAACCTGGGGCAGAAAGAATTTTTAAAGTGTTAGATGAGGAAATAGAAGTTGATGAAGGAGACGTAACTCTGGTTTAAGACGAAATAAGCGGCAGATGTTATTAGAGAGTACGTGGGGAAGATGGGAAATACGAAGAAGTACCTTTGCGGGGGTTTATTACTTTTGAGCAGCAACTATTGTCTATTGCCAGAGCAGCAGTAGCTGACCCGACAATACTCATCTTAGACGAAGCCACTTCATCGGTTGACACGAGGACAGAGAAACTTATAGCGGAAGGAATGGATAAACTGATGGAG
>DUOV01000165.1 GCA_012838615.1 Clostridia bacterium
AACCCTGGAAATTTATCTTGCTCAACAATAAAAAGATTAAAGAAAAAATCAGGCCTTATGCTTGGGGGGCAGAAAAAGCCTTGGACGGGGCAAGCCATTTTGTCTTGATCCTGGCTAGGAGCAATCAGGATATGAGATACGATTCTGATTACCTCCAGTACATTATGAAAGAGGTTCAAAAGTTTCCAGATGAGATGATCGAGCAAAGAAGGGAAAAATTTAGAAACTTTCAAGAAAATGACTTTAAGCTGTTTGAAAGCGAAAGGGCTTTACTAGACTGGACCTGTAAGCAAACCTATATACCCCTAGCTAATATGCTGACTGCGGCAGCTATCTTAGGAGTAGATTCCACTTCCATTGAAGGATTTAATAAAGAAAAAGTAGAGGAAATTCTTATTTCAGAAGGAGTTTACGATCCTGAACATTTCAGATTATCCTGCATGATAGCTTTTGGCTATACCAATCGAGATCATCGGCCAAAAACAAGAAGAAAACTGGAAGAGGTTTGGCAGCTAGTAGACTAAATGGGCATTCAGCCTACTAAAGAGTTATAATACTATATAATAAGATAAATATATATTTTATATATTTTTGTTACCTATTAGCAGTAGAAGGGGAGATTTGGATGTCATTTTTAGAATTGGCTAAGAAAAGGTGCTCGGTCCGTAAGTTTTTGGACAAGCCTGTAGAAAAAGAAATCCTCTTAAAGGTTTTGGAGGCAGGGAGAGTGGCACCCTCGGCTCACAACAAACAGCCTTGGCATTTTATTGTCATTCAGGATTCCGAAATGAGAAAAAAAGTTGCTCAATCTTATAAAAGAGACTGGCTTAAGGCTGCTCCCGTTTTGCTTGTAGCTTGTGGAGATCATAAGGAAGCCTGGCACAGGGATGACGGTAAAGACCATTGTGATATTGATTTAGCAATAACTGTTGACCATATTACTTTACAAGCTGCCGATTTAGGCTTGGGGAGCTGTTGGGTTTGTGATTTTGATGCTGTAAAATGCAAAGAGATCTTGAGCTTACCTGCTGAACTTGAGCCTATTGCCATTATTCCTCTAGGGTATCCTGTAGTAGAGTCTGACCCAGAGCGGCACAGTAGCAGAAGAAAGCCTTTAGAAGAGATTGTACATTGGGACGGTTTAAATTGTTAATATAAGGATGCAGTCAGTCAGCTGAAATGAAGTAATAAGAAATGCGTGCAAGTTCAGTTCCTTCCTTGCACGCATTTCCACACTATATTTCGCTGATTTTGCTTAAATGAGCAAAGAAATAATTCTTTGTAGTAAAAGAGTGAACTATGATGTGACCCCCAAAAGTTAGACCTAAAAATCTAACGATTGGAGGGTCAGTTTTTAATACCCCAGTAAGCGAACGACCTGAGTTACTGTAAAAGTAAGGGCAATTCCTGCTAGGGTAGGAATTACTAAGGCTAAAAGAGTCCATTTCCAGCTTTTTGTTTCTTTTCTAATGGTTAGGAGAGTTGTTCCACAGGGGAAATGGAGTAAGCAAAAGAGCATAACATTGACTGCTGTCAGCCAAGTCCAGCCATTAGATACCAAAAGATTACGTAACGCTTCTAAGCTTTCCAACTCAATCATGGTACCCATGGACATATAACTCATAATGAGAATAGGCATAACAATCTCATTGGCCGGTAGACCAAGAATAAAAGCCATTAGAATGTACCCGTCCAAGCCTAGGAGATTGGCAAAAGGTTGCAAGAAGTTGGCACTTATGCTTAGCAAACTTAAACCATTGAGCTTAATATTAGCCATTATCCAGATGAGAAGCCCTGCCGGTGCAGCTACTACAACAGCCCGACCTAAAACAAATATTGTTCGGTCAAAAATCGACCGTACTATTATTCTGCCGATTTGCGGTTTACGGTAAGGCGGTAGTTCCAAGGTAAAGGAAGAAGGCAGACCTTTTAAGATGGTACTTGATAATATTCTGGAAGCAATCAAGGTCATCACTACCCCTAACACAATGACACCGGTTACTGTCAAGGTGGCAATAAGAGACTGGGTAAGCCCCCGACTGGAACCTGCCATAAAGATGGTTGCGATAGCAATCAGGGTGGGAAAGCGACCATTGCATGGGACAAAGGCATTAGTAAGGATGGCGATTAACCGTTCTCTGGGAGAATCAATAATTCTGCAACCTATTACTCCGGCTGCATTACATCCAAACCCCATGCACATAGTTAAGGCCTGCTTACCGTGAGCACATGCTTTTTTGAAAAAATTATCCAGGTTAAAAGCAATGCGCGGTAAATATCCCAAATCTTCCAGTAAGGTAAGGAGAGGGAAAAAAATAGCCATGGGAGGTAACATAACTGAGATAACCCAAGCGAGGGTTCTGTATACGCCCAGTACAAAAATGTCATGAAGCCACCCTGGTAAATTGCTAGATAGAAACAAACTGCTTAACTTACCTTCTATGCCAAATAACAGGTCAGAAAGGGCTTGGGAAGGTATGTTTGCTCCTTCTATAGTCAGCCAGAAAATCAGCCCTAACAAAACCAGCATAGTGGGGATGCCAAAAGTTTTAGAAGTAAGAATATCATCTATTTTTTTGTCCAGTTCGTTGTGCTTTTTGTTACCGAAACTAACAACTTGCCTACTTATTTGTTCTGCTGTTTTGACAATGGAAGTTACTATTTGATCACGTAAAGTTTCATTATCAAAATTATCTAGTTGGGCTAGTACTTGGCCGAAATCGGTTTCCAGATACTTTTCTATAGAATTTATTATGGCTTTATCCCTGTCTAGCAGTTTCAAACTCACCCAGCGGGTATTTAGTTTAGAATTAACAGAAGCCTTAATTTTTTCTTCAATCTGTCGGATGATTTCTTCGATCTTACTGTTATAGTTTACCTTGAAAGGTTTACTTGGAAGCTTCTCTTGAGCTACCTTTTGGACAACTTCCATCAATTCTTTTAAACCTTGGCCACTTCTGGCGTTAGTGCCTACCACGGGAACTCCTAAAATCCTGGCTAGATTGTCCAAATCTATTTGGATTTTCTTGCGCTTAGCTTCGTCCATCAGATTGACGCACACCACAACTTTATCCGTCATTTCTAAAATTTGGAGAACTAAGTTAAGGTTCCGCTCCAGGCGAGTGCCATCTGTAACAACTACTGTGGCCTGGGGGTTACCAAAACAGATATAATCCCGAGCTATTTCTTCTTCTACTGAATTAGATAGTAAAGAATAGGTACCTGGCAAGTCTACCAAGACGAAATTCATATCACCGTATTTATATCTGCCATAGGCTGTAGTAACGGTCTTGCCGGTCCAATTGCCTGTATGCTGATTTAAACCGGTCAGACTGTTAAAGACTGTGCTTTTACCGGTATTTGGATTTCCTGCTAAGGCTACTACTATGTCTTGCTCCGGATTTATCTGAAGGTCGATCATTTCTTTTGAAGCGGATAGCCCTGTAGATTGAGCTGTTAGTCCCATATTTCCGCCTCCTCTTAGAGCAGTTCTACTAAGATTTGGGAGGCTTCTTCAGACCGAAGAGCGATTACTGCGCCACGAATTTCGTAAGCTGTAGGATCCCCTGAGGGACTGCGTCTTAAAGCCTGGATGACAGTACCTGTGATAACACCCAGGTCTAACATTCTTCTTCTACTATTGCCTGCGGCTAACAGTTCTTTTACCTGAGCCAGCTTACCGCAGGGAATTAAATGGAGTGGAAAATAGTTGTTATCCATTATAGTGACCTCCTGTTGCCAAGTTAAGCTGATTTGCTAAAAGTTAGTCGAGGGAAAGACTTTTACCTATGACTAATATATGACTAATATAAAAAGAGGTGAGTCATATAATCTAACAAGGAAAAATTTTAAATAAGGTGTGGCGCATGAGTGATAATCAAGGTTTTCGTACTGTTCGGGGATATGAGATTTTAGGTAAAAAGAAGACAGCCCTATCCCATAGTATGGAGGATTATCTGGAGATGATTTACCGGAACAGTTTAGTAGATGGCTATGTGCGGATTAATACCCTTGCTGAGCTGTTAAATGTTCAAGCTCCCTCGGCAACAAAAATGGTGCAGAAGTTGGGAAGGCTAGGGCTTCTCAATTATGAAAAATATGGGATAGTTCAATTAACGCCGGAAGGTGAAAAAATAGGTAAGTTTCTTTTGGAACGCCATGAAACCATTGAGGAATTTCTAACAAACATAGGGGTAGAGCAAAAGCTACTGGTAAATGTGGAATTGATAGAGCATAATGTTACTGAGGAAGCTTTGCGCAAGATTGAGATACTAAATGAGTTTTTGAAGGAACATCCTGATGTTTTGGAAAAATTCAAGCTGTATAGAGAAGCCTATGAGGAAAAAGATTAGTGATTCTTTGAGGTGAAATGAGTGGATACTATTGAAGCTATCAAGCAGGAACTAAAAGAGCAGGTTATTCCAGCTAAAGCTGAATACTTTCCTAAGTTTTTCCAAGCTTTTCCGGGTGGTTATGGGGAAGGGGACCAGTTTCTCGGTGTGACAGTACCCAGCCAGCGTAGAGTTGCTAAAAAGTACTGGCCTAAAATCAGCCTAAAAGAGGTAGAAAAACTCTTACAAGAACCTATCCACGAATACCGGCTAACAGCCCTGTTTATTCTGGTCAGTAAATTTGAACACTTGAAAAATGAAGCTGAACGGAAAGAGATTGTTGATTTATATCTTAACAATCTCAAGTTCGTAAACAACTGGGATCTAGTGGATTCTTCGGCAGATAAAATCTTAGGCAGATACCTTTTTGATTATGATAAGGAGAAAAATATTCTTTATGATTTTGCCAAGTCAGGTGACCTTTGGCGGCAGAGAGTAGCCATCATTGCAACTTTTTATTTTATCAAGCAGAATCATTTTGAGGATACTTTGGCCATAGCAAAAATCTTGTTACATCATAAGCATGACCTAATTCATAAGGCAGTAGGTTGGATGCTCAGAGAGATTGGAAAGCGAGATTTTACGGTAGAATATAATTTTTTAGTTGAACACTATAAAGACATGCCTAGAACTATGTTACGCTATGCTATTGAGAAGTTTGAAAATGACTTAAGAAAGAGATTTTTACAAGGTCTTATCTAGTAAATTTGGCTTTTAAAATTTTCCATCTTGGACATAATATCCCTAAAAACAATTAGGGAGGTTTAGCCTAATGGAACAGGAGCATTTAATTGATACCCTCAACGAGTTACTAAAAGGAGAACAGATGGCAATACATATTTACAGCCGTACAAAAAAATTACAAGAAGATGCTCAGGTAGCCCATATGCTAGCTAGATTTGAACAAGACCATAAATTACATGCTAAAGAGCTAACTAAAATGGTAAAAGAATTAGGTGGTGAGCCTAATGCCAAACTCGGTATGCCTGGGTTAATGGCTAATGTTATGTCTTTTATTAACTCTCTCCGAGGACCGGAGCACCTGTTGCGTCAGGTTTATGATGGTGAAGATAAGGGAGTTAATGCTTATTTAGAGCGTTTGGAAAAGCTTGATCCTGTTCATCAAGCAAAAGTAAAACAGATGCTGGAAGAGGATCATAACCATTTAAAATGGTTTAAAGACAGAATGGAAGAAGAAAAAAAGGAACGCCGTAAGCAAATACTACACTAAGGGAGATAAAATATTATTCCTACAACCCCTGAGATAACCATAACGATGATGGGGTCAAGTTTAAATTTGCGGAGAACAAACAAAGCTCCTAGAAAGATCAGGAGGGCAGTTTTGTCAAGGTCAGCAAAATCTACTCTAAGCCATGAAGTAGCTTCATCTCCAAAAAATGCAGTCAAGGTGATAGCCAACGCGGAAGAAGCTATAAGCGCTACTACAGCAGGCCGTAAACCTTGTAAAACTCCCCCAACTAACCACAAATCTTTATATTTAGAATAGAAGTAGGCAATAGTCAGGACGATGAGTAAGGAAGGAGTAACACTACCTAAGGTTGCGACAATTGCACCCAACAAGCCTCCTAGTCTGGTTCCAACAAAGGTTGCCGCATTAATAGCGATGGGCCCGGGGGTCATTTGGGAAATTGTTATAATATCAATAAATTCATTCATTGTAAGCCAGTGGTGGGTTTCCACCACTTGTTTTTGGATAAGGGGCAAAGAAGCATAACCTCCACCAAAACTAAATAAGCCAATTTGCAAAAAACTCCAAAATAACTCTAGATAGATCAATTTACTTCCGTCCTTTTATCTATTCTCTGGTAAAATGTAAAACCAAGTCCCAATATACCGCTAGCCAGGATAATAACTTTAACATCAACTTCAAAAAAGAAAATAGCTATAAAAGCACCTGCCATAAGCAATTGCATAAATATTTTCTTTTCTTGCCAAATCCTCTTTCCCATTTTAATTACCGCATCTAATACAACAGCCGCAACTCCTGCACTCATTCCTTTCAACACAGCATTTACAACCCGACTTTCTTTGAAGGCGGTGTAAATTAGGGCGATTAGGGATAAAGTGATTAAGGGTGGCAGGATTGTTCCCAGTATGGTGACAAAGGCGCCTAAAAAACCTGCCAAGTGATAACCAACTAATATAGAGGTGTTTACGGCCATAGCTCCGGGGGCTGACTGGGCTATAGAGATGAGATTAAGCATTTCATCTTCCTCAATCCATTGCAATTGTTCCACGAATTTCTTGCGCATTAGAGGTACAATCACATAGCCCCCGCCAAAAGTAAAAGCACTAAGGTAAAAGGTGTACAAAAACAGTTTAAAAAAAAGTTGGTAATTCTTTTCTGGTACGTTCAAAATATTTGCTCCTTATTTTTTTACTTTTACTATATAACAATCTGGTTTATTATGACAATAGAGTTTAGTCTAAAAAGAGTAACGCAGATCATATCTAAGGAGGTATCTCAAATGCTTATCACTACCACCCCCAGTATCGAAGGTAAAAGGATTACTGCTTATAAAGGAATAGTTTTCGGTGAAGTTATATCAGGAGTCGATTTTATTAAGGATTTTGCGGCAGGCCTTAGAAATTTTTTTGGCGGTCGTTCTGGATCCTATGAAAGTGAATTGCTGGCAGCAAGAGAAGCAGCCCTTCGAGAAATGGAAAAAAGAGCTGCCAAACTTGGTGCTAACGCTATTGTGGGAGTAGATGTGGATTACGAGGTTTTAGGTCAAGGCGGCAATATGCTAATGGTAACTGCTTCGGGAACTGCTGTAACTATTGAGTAAACCGATTTAAAAGATATTGCGTAAAGTTAAGGCAGAAATATCGGGAATATGTTTTACGAGAAGCTTTAAGGCAGCAACTTCAGCCAGAGCTGAAGGGAGATCTTTGGCCTCTATGTATTTATTTAAGCGGGCATAAGTTAGATCTATATTGTCAATTTCCTGGTGGTCTAAAAATAGCAGCCAGGTTTTTTTTGTTTCTGACCAGAGTCTAGATATTTCTTTGCTACTTTGGGATGACTCCTTCCACTTTTCCTCTGCAATATTTTCTTCTAAGATATCTATATGGTGAGTTAATTTTTCTGCCGACGAATTAATAGAAGTTGTAGTAAAGATACCAAATCCTATAATCAGGACTAGGGATATTACAATAAAACTTACGACCTTCATTTGCTTGTACCTCCTTTTTCTTTATCTGCGTTTCTTAACTGGAGATAAAGCTTCCCAGTAGTATCTACAAAAGCAAAAAAAACTTCCCTGGGGTCTTTTACACCACGCTTTTTTAATTCTTTTTGCAGCCAGGCCAGGCTATGGTTAGATTTGACCAGACCCTCGTAGTCTATTTTCCCGTCCATGATCATGGCATAGGGTAATCCCTCATTAGGTGTAGGTAAATTTAAATCTTCAGGAGTAAGAGGCCTTTTGGGTGCTTTAGGAATAACACTTATTTCTCCGCTAGTTTCCAAAATAGCAAATTCAATATCATCGATATTGTAATAGTCTTTTATCCTTAGAATTTCCATTAAATCCGATAAGCTTAGGCGTAGCTTAGTAAGCTCTTCTTCCACAATCTTTCCATTCTCTATTAAAATACTGGGTGAACCACAGATTATTTTCCTGGCTTTTTCGCTTTTTAAGGAAAGATAAGAAAAAGTAATTTGAATAATCATTAAGGTAAAGATTGGTATTATACCACTAACTAAAGGGACAGAAGTATTTTGCATTGGAATTGTAGCTAACTCAGAAAGCATAATGGCTACAACCAGCTCGAAGGGCTGTAACTGGCTTATTTGTCTTTTTCCCATTACACGCGTTACCAGGACTACTAACCCATAAAGGATTAAGGTGCGTACAAAAGAAATTAGCATTGATTCAACTCCTTTAAATAGTAAAAGGTAAAGTAGCCTTGCTAAATTAGAAACTATTTTAAAGTATTGTTGTAAAAGGATTATTTATTCATTAAAAAGTTTTGTAAGAGGTTCTTCAATTCTTTACCAAAAAAAATATAGAGTTTTTTATTTGTTTTTATTTTTTTGTAACATTTTATAGATAGTAAGCGTTAATAAAGATGTAAGACCGGCCGGGAAAGAAGGTGTTAAAACTTGCTTACTTTTAAAGATCTAATTAAAGCTAAGGCAGGTGACCCGAGAGCTATTGAAGATTTTTGTCTAGATACTTGGGAAACTACTTATAGGTTTGTTTACTATAAAGTCCAAAATAGGGAGGAAGCTGAAGATATTACTCAAGAGACTTATGTAAAATTTTTGAGTTCCCTTAATCAGCAAAGTACTCCCATCGATAATATTGGAGGCTATTTAAAGGTTGTTGCTCTTAATGTTATACGGGACAAATGGCGTAGGAATAAAAGGCGAGGAACACTAGTGAACATCGAAGATATTAATCCTAGTAAAATGGCCAGCCAAGATTGCCAAGACACAATTACTGAGCGCCTGCAAGTTGAGGAAGCCCTAGCCCAGTTAAAGGAGGAACAACGAACCATTTTGGAACTTAGAATTATTAAAGGTTATTCAGTTGCAGATACTGCAAAGCTTATCGGAAAATCGGAAGGTGCCGTCCGTACTATCCAGCACAGAGCGCTACGAGTTTTGTCCAAAATTTTAACCGCTAAAAATGAGTAAGGAGGGATACAGGGTGAATGAAGTTGAAAGAAAGATTTCAGCTTATATAGATGCTTTAAATGCTGAGCGAAAGCCGGAAAGAGATTTACTGACGAGTGATGAGGAATTAGAAAAGCTTGCAGCTACAGTTAGGCAGGTTCGAACTTTAAGAGAACCGGAAATGCCAGATTCCGACTATCCTAAAAGATTATCTGAGGCCGTCACCCGCAAAATGCAAAAGAAGGTTACCCCCAGAAGAACTTTTGGTCGGTTTTTCAAACCTGCTACAGTCTTAGTGGCTGGGCTACTATTATTTGCTCTACTGACCAGTTGGGGCGGTCTGTTACAACAGGATGTCGTTTATGCCATGGAAAAGGCTGTTGCCCAGTTAGAAAACTACCATGGTATTTTAGAAATGCGTACTAAAAATGCTAATGGTGAAGAGTGGGTAGTCCGTCAGGTGGAACTGTGGAGTGAGGGTAATAAATACGCCTTGCGCCAGGATGATGGGACTTTGACCGTTAATAACGGGGAACAGAAGTGGCAGATCAGGCCCCAAAGCGGGGAAGTGGCAATACTACCGGTTGTACCTGATCCTACCAGGAGCAGTTTTGACTTACGGGATGAAGCAAAAAGGGCCAAAGAGTACCCGCATAAGGTTGTCGGCTCGGAAGTGGTTGCGGGTCGTCAGGCTACTAAGCTGGAGATAACTCCGCCAGGAGGTTTGTCTTACTATCTCTGGGTGGACAATGAGACAGACTTACCAATTCAATTGCAAACAGCTATGCAAAACGGTTTGCAAACCACCTATACTTTTATTAGCTTTAAACCAAACACCAAGTTTGAAGCCAATATATTTGCTTACCAAGTGCCGGAAGGTTATAAAGTAATTGCCGAGGATCCAGGTCAGTTGGTAGCTACCGTGGAAGAAGCAGCTGCTATTAGCGGGTTAACTCCCATCTTACCTCACAAAGCACCAAAACGAGTTTTTGCTTTTGAGAATAAAATTGTCTTAGACTATGAGGATACGACAATTACAGAGTCTTTAGCTAGTGGCTCCTTTAAACCGGCTCCTAATTCGGCACTTGGTACTGCCGCCGGCGGACCTTTGGAAGTTTGGTGGGAAAGCTTACGCTGGAGGCAAACAGGTTTGGAAATACAAGTAGAAGGCCCTCAAAGGGTAGAATTAGCACAGCAAATAGCTCCAGACTTAACTTTGCCGGATTTAGACAAGCAAGGTAATAAGGGTCAAGTTAAAGTTCCGGTTGACATGGAAATCGTTAAAGCAAGTCAACAACAGGTTGACAGGGGCAGCAGTCCATGGCAGCTTGATCCTATGCAAGTAGCCCTTACCTTTGTCAATCTGGAGGTAACTCCAGAAGGAATTGTAGGTGAACCGACTATACCTATGGCTTCTTTTGAAGTAGAATCCAACAACGGGGCTGTAGCTGTAGTAAAAGTATCTGAAGGTCCCATAGCTAAAGTTTATCTGGAAAGGCTTATCAGACAAGATGAAACAGGTATTTGGACTGTCGTAGGCTATGATCCTAGATAAATCTTCCAAGAAGCTTTTTACAAACCGACTAGATTATAAAACTAGTCGGTTTTTTAACATTATTTAGTTGTTGGTTGTAAACGGTTACACCCCTTGACTTTTTTAAGTAGTATAATTGTGGTATGGAACAATGGAAGGGCCATTAGATTGTAGTAAAAAGTAGAAATTTGTCGAAAAATGTTTAATTCCAAGGTCTAATCAGTTATAATGAAATGATAAGGTCTGCAAACGTTTTCTTTAATACAGTATAAACTAGGGGTGACTTTCAAGATGCAACAATTAACTATTAATGTTAATGATGAGATTTTTAATGTAAATATTGAGCCTAGATGGACGTTAATGAAAGTAATCAGAGACGTATTAGGCCTTAAAGGTACAAAATGTGGTTGCGCTACTAATGATTGTGGCGCTTGTAAAGTATTAGTTGACGGTGAACCTAAAAATTCTTGTGCGATCTTAGCTAAAAACTGCGAAGGCAAAAAAATTATTACTATTGAAGGTTTAGCAGGTAAGGATGGCCTTCATCCAGTTCAGCAGGCCTTTGTGGAAACAGGTGCTGTTCAGTGTGGCTTCTGTACACCAGGTATGATTATTAGCGCAGTAGGACTCTTAAACAAAAATCCTGATCCTACTGAAGAAGAGATTAAGCAAGCCCTAGACGGTAACCTTTGCCGCTGCACCGGGTATGTTAAAATTGTAGAAGCTATTAAGCTCGCTGCCAGACGTATGCGGGGCGAAGATGTAGCACCTTTCGTTGATACGGATTCGGAACATAAAGTAGGCAGCAGGATGCCAATTTTAGATGCTGTACCAAAAGCAAAAGGCGAAGCAATTTATGTAGGGGATATGGAACTTCCCCATATGCTCGTTGGGAAACTGTTCTTAAGCCCTGTAGCCCATGCTAAGATTAAGAGTATTGATACTAGCGAAGCTGAAAAACTCCCAGGAGTTAAAGCAATTGTTCATCACTTGAATACGCCCAAGACTCCCTATAACAGCTATATGACTTATGCCGGCCAAAATATTTTAAAGAACGAGACCATCTTTTCTGACATGGTTCGTTTCGTAGGGGATCGGGTAGCTGCAGTTGCTGCAGTAGATGAAGAAACGGCTAACAAGGCCTTAAAACTGATTAAAGTAGAATACGAAGAGTTACCGGCTGTATTTAATGCGGAAGAAGCCTTAAAGGAAGGTGCACCGGAAATTTGGCCCGGCGGTAATCAAATTGCTGACATGAGTGCCGAAGGCGGTAATGTAGACGAGGAGCTTAATAAGGCTGCCCATGTGTTTACACATAAGGTTCATACTCAAAAAGTTCACCATGCGGCTATTGAATTACATGGCTGTATTGCAGATTATAAAAATGGGCATTTGACGGTCTGGACGCCTACTCAGAACAACTTCCCCTTCAGGGCAATATTGTCCGAGATTTTCTCTATACCCATGAACAAGATTAAGATAATTCGTCCTACTGTAGGTGGCGCTTTTGGTGGTAAGTTAGAAGTCATTTTAGAGCCTGTAGCAGCAGCCCTTGCTATGCAAGCAGGCAGACCTGTAAAGGTAGAAATGAGTCGCAGAGAAGTAATTTATGCCTCCCGCTGCCGTCACGGCATGGACTTTACTATTACCTCTGCAGTAGATAAAGACGGTAAAGTTACAGCTCAAGACGTTAGAGCCTTAGTAGATACCGGTGCCTATTGCAGTTCGGCGTTCGACGTAACCGGGGCTATGATGGATAAGGTAACACGTCTTTATGATATTCCAAACTTCAGAGTACACGGTATTCCTACCTATACCAATACTCAAATTTCCGGGGCTATGCGCGGGTATGGTACTCCTGAAATTACTGCAGCTCGGGAAATTCATTTTAATTCTATTTGTCGGGCTTTAGGTTACGATCCAGTAGAATTTCGCTTGAAAAATCTGGTTGAGCCTGATGGTATCAATTACCGTTATGGTGAGACCTTGGGTGGCGCTTACGCTAAGGAATGCCTCCTTAAAGGTGCCGAGAAATTCGGTTGGTTTGAAAAAGCAAAACGACCAAAAGACACAGGCCGTTACCGCCGTGGTATTGGCGTGTCTAGTGGTCTTCACGGTGCAGGCTTTATCCATGCTCAGTTTGACTACTCTACTATCAGTATAAAAATGAATGAAGACGGATCCTGTAGCTTAATAACCGGGGTCCATGAACTTGGCCAAGGTGTAAGTTCCACTTTGACGCTTATGGTTTCAGAAATACTAGGTATTCCTGTTGAGCGTATTACTCTTGTCGACTCTGATACAGATGCTATTTACTGGGATAACGGAGCCCATGCCAGCCGCACTACCTTTGTCGCAGGAAACGCTACCGTTAAGGCAGCTAAAAAATTACATGAGAAAATTCGTGAGGTAGCCAGCCAAATCATGAATATCGGTCCTGAAGGGCTAATTCTTAAAGACGGTTATGTCATGCAAGCTACTAAGCCTTCCAATAGAATAACCCTGGAAGAGGTAGTGTTAAAAGCTCAGGCTGGTCCTAACTCTCGTTGTTTATATGCTACTGAAAGCTATCAGTCTTTCTTTGATCCAGGTTCCTACATTGCTAATTTTGCTGAAGTAGAAGTAGACACAGAAACGGGCGAAGTAAAAGTATTGTACTTTGTAGCAGCTCATGATATTGGTAAAGCCATCAATAGACTTACTACCGAAGGCCAAATCCACGGTGGTATTCAGATGGGTTTAGGCTACGGTACAAGTGAAGAGATCCTATTAGATCCGGTTACAGGTAAGCCATTAAATAATAGCTTTAAGAAGTACAAAATTTACAAGGCGAAAGATATGCCGAAGATCGATATAGTTTTAATTGAAAACGGAGAGGAACATGGACCTTTTGGTGCCAAGAGTATTGGCGAGGCAGCAACTGACTCAGTTGCACCGGCTGTAATCAATGCTATTACTGATGCCATTGACTGTGAGTTCTTCGATATGCCTGTAACACCGGAAAAAATTAAAGCAGCTTTGGCTCTCAAAGCTGAAAAGTAAACTTTTCTAATTAAAATGCACTAGCAGGTTAATCCTTGCTAGTGCATTTTTCAGTTATTCAAAGAACTGGGGGAATTGTTTAACTATACCTATTGTAAGTTCATCTGCCATTTGGAGAATTAAAATTTCTCCCTCATCGTAGAAAGCAATGCTTGCGGCATAATCTCCATTTAGTCTGGCTACAGCCTGAGCCTTGACCTGATCAAGGTGCTTAAACCACATTTGGCGCATACTTTCTTTGTGCCAATAAGGGTTAATACTACTGAGAAACTCTGCAATTTCATCGGCGTTGGCGTACCATCTGCGTTCAATTTCCTGAGCCTTGATGCTGTCACCGGCTTGGGCAGCTTTGACAAGCTCTGCTGCAAGGACCAGGTGGTCTGTTAATAAGCTTTCCAGCCTATCAGCCACCTTTTTTCCGTAGTAAGATTGAAAAACCTCGGCTATATCCTTAGGATTACGAAGCAGTCGCTCAGTTGTTAAATTTTCATCAGGTAGACGATCTACAATGCTGATGATCGTCATGCGTGTCCAAGCTGCGTGCTGCTCCCAAAGCATGCGCATGGTGTTGTTTAAATAGAGAAAACCTCTGTCGCAGGGGTATAGCTTCATGTACTTCACTCCTCAATTAACTTTATTTATTATATGGTTTTAATGGGAATATGTTGAAAGACTTTCTGAAGAGTGAAGGTACATTTCTATTCTATCTTTTTCAACCAGTCATGTAACCTTTCAAATAAAAGACCTAGAACAAACCAGGCCGGTGCGTAGTCTAGTCTGATTAGCCCTAAAACAGAATAAGGAGTTTTACCGGAATAATCCCAAGGGCAGGTACCTACGGTTACTGCCAGGGTGCCTCCAGTCAAAAACTCTATAAACCAGATCAGACTAAGCCAGACAAATCCTCTTAAAACCCAGGACCAACTCCGAATATAATCATGAATTGGCTCTAACAATACTCCCAGACCGTAAATTGGTAACATCCAAAGATAAGTTTTTCCCGCTAGCGACCAATCACCTCTCAGCATTGAACTAAATCCGGTCCAGGTTATTTCAATACACCAACCTATTAAGCCATATAAGAAGAATCGGTATATTTTCATAAGTTTAATTTGTTATATTTAAGGCCTGGTTATACTTAAAGGGGTTACTCCTACTTCTGGTAAAAGATGCAAGTATTAGGGGAAACTTAGAAACAATTCCTGGTTTTTCTACGTCTAAGTTATAAGTAATTGGATGAGGTGATTTTGATGTGGAAAAAACTTGTTCTGCTTTGTTTTATGGCATCATTTTTACTCTTACCATCAATTTCAGCTTCCGGCGCTACAGGCACTACTTTAACTAAACAAGTCGATAGTTTACCTGTAGTCGGTAGTTTTGCTAATTTAAAAAGTTTGTTGGAAGAAGCCTGCCAACATAATCCTATGGCAAACATGGGATTGAGAAATGCCGTAACCCTTGATGTAGCTGTGGAAAAACAAACTTTGCAAGCTCAAACCCAAGCTGAATATTCAGCAACAAATGTACAAGTAGAAGGTGTAGATGAGGCTGACCTGGTGAAAACAGACGGCGAGTACATTTATCAGATAAACGGGCAAAAAGTAGTAATAGTTAAGGCTTATCCGGCAGAAGAGATGGAGGTTGTAAACACCGTTAATTTTGGGGAGGAATTCCAGCCCAAAGAATTATATGTGGATGAGGATTATTTAGTAGTCATTGGATGTGAGTACAGACAAAAACCTTACTACGAAAGTCAAGAAAAGTTGCTGCTCCGCATTTACCCACCTTATTATCCGGAAGTTAGGACAAAGGCTTGTATTTACGATTTAAGTGTTAAATCGGCTCTTAAAAAAGTTCGGGAAATTGAATTGGAAGGAGAGTATCTTACTTCCCGTAAGATTGGCTCATCTTTATATCTTATAGCTAATAAACATATTGACTATTATCGTATCATGGAGGAAGAGATTGGGAACCTTACCCCTGCTTATCGTGATTCAGCCAAGGGTGATAACCTTATTAAAATTGGGTATGAAAAAATCAGGTATTTTCCCGATTTTTTAACACCTAATTACTTGTTCATAGCCGGCTTAGACCTGACTAAGCCACAGGAAGAAGTTAATGTATCTACGTATTTGGGAGCAGGGGAAAATGTTTATGCTTCTGAGAAGAATTTATATATTGCTTTGACTAATTATAATAGAAGGGTTGAGGCTGTTCCTTTAGATTTTAAGGCAGCAAGCAAAATAAATTATTCAGATCCTAGTACTATGGTTTATAAATTTTCCCTGGAAAAAGGAGAGGCAGATTTTCAATGTCAAGGGGAAGTACCTGGTCAAATACTGAATCAGTTTTCTATGGACGAATATGGTGCCAGTTTCCGGATTGTAACTACTAAAGGCGAGGTTTGGCGAACTGATGAAGGGACGTCTAAAAAT
>DUOV01000166.1 GCA_012838615.1 Clostridia bacterium
CCTTAGCCTGATCTTTAATGGGAAAAGTTCCTTCCTCTACTAACTGGGGTACCGTTTCGAAGCCAAAATACGGGGTGATAATTAAAGCCAGACCGATAACCCAGCCTTTAAATGCCCCTCCTTCCAAACCTGTCTGGAAGAATGGCGTGAAATTGCTCCAGCTCCACTGAGGACTGATAACATATAAAACAGAAGTAAGTAAAACACCGGCTAATCCGGCAAAGAGCATAAAAGTTTGGACTTGACCGGCTGCCACGTTTTTATACAAACTTAATGCCAACCAAGCTGTTAAAGCAATAATACTCACCACAACAATTGCCCCGTAAGACATATTTAAATTGAAAGCAAAGTTAATCCAAGAGATTATCCCCATTGTTCCGGCCGGGGGGACAGCAATCCAAGCCATCATAACCAACCAGGCAGAGAAAAAACCCCAGTGTTTATTAAGACCAATAGTGTTAAAGACAAGCTCTGCCCCAACATTAGGCAACATAGTAGAAAGTTCGGCATAGACAAAAGCAATAGGGATAATTGCTAATGTCATTAAGCCAAAGGCAAAAAATGTCCCTGGACCGCAGTAGGACAGGAAAGTACCGTCCCAGTAACACATAAAGGTAAAGATTGCCCCTGTTGCTAAGGCATATACGTACAATAACCTTAAAGATTTACTTAAAACGCCCGCTTCGCTGCGAGTTTGGACTTCTTGATTTAATCCAGGTTCCGCCATATTTATACCTCCCATTATTTTTCTAAACCCAATATTTTAAGAATCTTTGTAAAATTTAGGTTTTCATCTCTGCCTCTTTTACGAGGAAACACGGTGCATAATTGAATCTTCATATCCTACAATAACCCGATAATAACCGCTTAGCCACTCATTGATTTCCTCGTCACCGGTATCTACTAATAAGGGGCTGCCAAAATTAGTATTTAACTTATCCCTGGTTGAAACAATAATGATATTTTCCTTACCTACTTTGGTCAGTACCTCAGGACTTAACTGCTGGTTGCCCCTGCCAAAGATATAACCTTGCCCGCCTATGGTAGTGACAATAATCTTAGCTTTTTGCCCTTCAATTATTTTAAGTAAGCTTTGTTCGTTAACATCATTAGCTACTAGCTTCTTACGGTAGACCACGTCTACTCCTAAAAGAGTATTCTTAAGACCTAACTTCTCCATAATGGGCCTGGTAGTTGTTCCAGGTCCGATGATATAATAATGCTCATCATCCATGTTATCGATAATGTAGTTAGCAATTTGCTCCAAGGTGGCTTTTTCCCCTGCTACTCCACCTGACTTTAAGTTTTGAACGTAGCGTTTTTCATAAGGAACTTTTAAGTAGCCATATAGCTTAGCAGAAACACGACCGGCTCTAAAGGCTTCCTCATCAATATCCATTACTTCAGCTTCCTGCACTTCTTTAACTTTATCCTGTAGGAAGAGAGCAGCTAATTCACCGGAACTTTTAGGATTTTGCCCGTAAACAGCAGAATGAATTTTAACGCCTGCTGGAATACCCAGGACTATAACTTGATCCCCTATAGCGTTGTAAATGTTTCGGGCAGTCCCATCGCCGCCAGCAAAAAGGATTAGATCTACACCTATTTCCTTCATTTGCATAGCAGCAATTTGGGTGTCCTCAGGAGTTGTCATTCCCTTAACAATCGAGCCAATAACTACCGGAGACATCCCCAATTCTCTTACTTCATTTTCACCCATATCATCAGGGTAGGTTATAATATCTATTTGATCTTTTATATCTAATAGTCTCTGTAGAGCCTGAATTGCCCTTTTAGGCGACTGAGGCTTCGCACCTAGCTCTATAGCCTTCATTAGGATTTCAGGCCCGTCACTACCTTTGAGCCCTACTCTTCCTCCCATCCCTGCAACTGGATTTACGATCAAACCTAACTTTTTTTTCATCTGCGTCCACCCACCCCTTTGCAACTGGTAAAAGATTATTCCTGCTGCTATACCAAAAGGTATAGCAGCAGGATAACAGCATTTACACTAGGACACACTATCCATTTCTTTCTTTTTGCTTAAATGTTTTTTCACGTAAGCTCTCCAGGTTACTGCCCATTTTTCCGGATCATCAAGGCTAGCCTCATCATTTCTTCTATGGCTGGATGATCTATGGGGAGCTGTTTTAACAATTTCGGGATTTTCATAGGCTTCTTTAGAAATTTGAGCTAAAACGGCCGCATATTCGTCTATGTCATCCTTGGAGTAGGTTTCACAAGGCTCTAAGGTCATTGGTTCAGGAATTACCCACGGATGGTGACTGGTCCAGTAACTTGGGATACCATAGTCAACAATTCTCGCGTTAACATCATCAGTTCCCACTCCGGTATCAGCGTGTAATTTTTCAAAGCTGTAGCGTATTTGTTCCTGTCTGGTAATACCGTTACCTTGGAAAGCGCTGGTTATGCCAGGAATAGCCAGAACTTTTTTCTCCATATAGTTGTTGTTGATAACTGAAATGTCAGCACAGGCTCTTAAGCCTTCTGCTCCGAGATTCATGGTCCAGGCATAGGCCTTCAGCACAACGCCGGCCACCCCGTAAAAATCTCTTACCTTGCCAAAGCTTTCCGGACGGTTGTAATCAAGATAATATTTGTTGCCATCAAACTCAACTGTAGGAACCGGCAAATACTTAGCCAGCTCTTCGGTGCAGCAGAAAGCACCGGTAGCCGGGCCTGAACAGCCGTGAGGAGCACCAAATGTCTTATGTACGTTAAAGTGACACATATCAAAACCGGCTTCTTTTGCTCTGGCTACACCTAAGAAAGCGTTAGCATTAGCCTGGTCATAGAAGCACAATCCGCCAACATCGTGGACAATCTTGACAAATTCATCTACTTTAGGATTGTAAATACCGATGTCCTCAGGGTTAGTCATAAAGATGGCTGCCGTGCGTTCGGAAACAGCTGCTTTCAACGCTTCAATATCGGGAATGCCTTTTTCATCCGGATAAATTGTAATAATCTTAAAACCTGCCGTAGCTGGTGTCGCAGCATCACATGGATGGGAGAAAATAGTTGTTATAACTTCAGTCCTCTTATCAAGCTCACCTTTGGCCTCCCAATAAGCCCTTACTACAGATGCAGCTGTGTACACAGCATGGTTACCGCCACCAGGCTGGAAGGTCACTTTATCTAAGCCTGAGATTTCTTTAATAAATTGCTCAAATTTGTAATAGATTTCTAAAATCCCTTGCACAGTATCCTCATCTTGGAATGGGTGCAGTTCTGCAAAATTAGGCTCAGCGACTAAAGCTTCATTAACCCGTGGATTATATTTCATGGTACAGGTTCCTTCACTAATATCATTTCCGATATTAGAGCCCATAGTTTCTTGTGACAAGCGGAGCCAGTGAGCTAACACATGTTTTTGGGAAACTTCAGGGAGATAAGGAGCAGTTTTACGGCGAATAATCTCTGGTAATTTACCAACTACATCGCCTGCTATAGCCTTAATAGCAGTCTCGGGTTCCGGAGGAATAATACCTCTTACGCCCGGTGTAGACATTTCGTAAATAATAGGCTCATTCCAGCGAGCTTGCTGGAAGTCACTACGAATTTTAACAATACCCATCTATAAATCCCCTTTCATTTTTATTTTCTAGCCAAATAAGAAAAAAGATTTAGCAAAACGTTTCTAAGGCCTCGACAAGTTTATCGATATCTTCTTGGGTATGAACTTCAGTTATGCAGTATAAGGCACTTTGGCCGAGTTCTGGGAAGTCTTTGCTTAGGTCTTTGCCACCAAAAATATTAAGAGCCTTCAGGCCTGCATTGATTTCGGCTACTGTTTTGCCTGTTTTGTCAAAATTTAGAACAAATTCTTTAAAGTGATATCCGTCAAAGGCTAATTTAACACCTTTAATTTTGGATAGTTTACTGATTGCGTACTGGACACGCTGCATAATGCCTTCACCTAACTCTTGCATACCTTGAGGCCCCATCAAGGCCAGGTAAACTCCGGCTACGATTCCATATAAAGCAGTACATGTTCCGATAAAGTCTTTTCCTTTTTCCCTGGAAGCATAAGACGTTCTTTCATAGAAGACTTCACCAAAACCGTATTCCCCTTCTTTGGTAGTTGTTGTAATACCAAACAATAAAGAAGGATATTCAGCCACAAACTCTTTCTCATCTCTGGTTGCAATAAAACCACTTAACCCACCGCCCCACTGCATATGCATACCGAAGGGCTGCAACTCACCACAAACAATGTCTGCTCCATATTTTGCCGGAGCTTCCAAAACGCCTAAGGAAGATGGATCGACACCAACAATAACAAGAGCCCCATTTTCTTTGGCTATTTTGGATATTTCTTCAACCTGGGTTTCAATAACACCAAGGAAAGATGGGTTTTCAAAATAGACTGCACTAGTGTTGGAAGAGATCTTACGTCTTAAATCAGCTAAGTTTAATAAGCCCGTATTTACATCGTAATCGACGGGAATAACCCTTATCTCAGGTTTGCAGTAGTTGTTAACTACCATCAAACGACCTGGGCTCATTGATTTTGGTACTAGAATCTCTTTTCTGCCGTTAATCCTGGCAGCCATACGACAAGAGATAGCAATAGCGTTAGCCCAGTCATAAGTCGGTGTGTTAACCACATCCATATCAACCAGTTCGCCAATCATGCTGGCCGACTCAAACAAGGCCTGGAATTTTCCATGATCAGAGTAAGCATCACCAACATAAGCAGTTAGAAACTCATCCCGGGAAGCTATGGTGTCGCAGACAGAAGGTACATAATGCTGCCAAGTTCCTCCACCAAGGAAACTGATATTGTCTTTACAATTTTTGTTTTTAGCAAGTATACCTTCCACATGTCTTCTCAGAGCATATTCGGAAAGAATTGGTTCAGGTAGGTTCATTTGGCCTTTAAATCTTAAATGGTCCGGAATCTCTTTAAAAATGTCTTCAACACTATCAATCCCAATTTCTTTCAGCATCTGCTCCTTTATTTCAGGAACAGAGTTTGGAATATACGGATGTCCTGCAATCTTACTCATTTTTTTACCCCCATTTCAAAAATTTGTACTAAACTAAATATCTTGTGTGCCTATGACCTAAGCGCCAGCCTTCCGTCACCTCCTCCTATTTAGATTTGAAATTATACACATATTAATTGCTGCAAATATTCTCTTATTTAGCTGTTAAGCCTTTGATAATATCCCTCCCATTATTGACCTAATTGGACTAGTACAATGCTGGTCCAAACTGACCGGTCAATTAACGGTTGACTTTTTTTGCATTTTTGAGAATTAAATTGATTTTTTTTATACTTTTTTTACAATTGGAAGGAATTTACATTAAAATGGGAGAATTTTTTTATTCACTTTTATGTGGCATGGATAAAACAACAAGGAGGTGATAACTTGTTTACGGTACTACTGGTAGAAGACGAAGAGCTTGAAAGGAGATATTTAAAATCCCTCTTAGAAAAGTCATCCTGGGGTTATAAAGTAGTGGGAGAAGCTTGTAACGGCAGGGAAGGAATCGAGTTGCACTCAAAACTTCAACCGGATATTGTTTTTATGGATATCAGAATGCCAGGCATTGACGGCTTAAGTGCAACAAAATCCATTAAGACCAGTAATCCTAACGTGAAAATACTGATCTTAACTGCTTATGATGATTTTAATTATGCTAAGCAAGCAATCCACCTTGGTGTTGACGAATACTTGCTAAAACCCGCCCAGCCAAAAGATATCTTCGAAGCATTAAGTTCAATTACTAAGAGCAGTTACTCTCAATTAAACAATTTTAACGGTTTTTTTTCAAAAATTGACTCTAATGATTTCATTTCTGCTAACTATCCCCTGGAACTCGA
The DNA here is from genome assembly GCA_012838615.1 of Clostridia bacterium. Taxonomy (GTDB): domain Bacteria; phylum Bacillota; class DUOV01; order DUOV01; family Zhaonellaceae; genus DUOV01. Next base: position 5,855 of record DUOV01000166.1, read on the forward strand.
AAAAGAAATTATTACAGCTTTGGAAAAGAAAGACTACAAATTATTTAATAACGCTACTGATAAACTAATCCAAGAGCTTTTTGCTAACTGTCGTAATATTGGAACAGTAAAAATGAGAATTTATGAACTTGTAATTATTATTTCCAGAGTCTTAAATAATACCGGCTATAACCCGGCAGAAGTTCGAAATTTTAAGCTCACCAAATTCCGGGAAATGGAAAATTTAAACTCCTTAGAAGTTTTCAAGGAATATTTAAACCAATTTAAAGATGATTTGCTGAAACTTGTTAATTTAAGCGAATTGAGTAGTGCCGAATACTCCGATCTTATAATTTCTTTTATAAACACCCATAAAGCAGATAATATTTCCCTAAGTGAAATTTCCTCATATTTTCATTTTAGCCCCTGTCACATTTCAAGGCTTATCCGAAAAAAGACCGGGCTAACCTTCCCCCAATATTTAAACAAAATAAGATTGGCCGAAGCCAAAGAACTCCTCCGTAATTCCGATTTAGATATCAATGTAATAGCCAGTTCTGTTGGTTATAATGAAGTTTCCCATTTTAACCGAATCTTTAAGAAAACTTTAGGCTTGAGTCCTTCTAAATATCGCAACCTATTTAAGGAAAGTAAAGAGCCCTCCTTAAAAATCGCTAACAGGAGCTAGGTTATGATGGATGATAATTTTGATTTAAAAGATTTTAATGATTTAAATATTTTAATGGAAATTCAAGAATCTTTTTCTACTGCCACAGGCCTTGCTTCAGTATTAGCAGATGTACGAGGTGTTCATATCGGCCCTGGCTCAGGTTTTTCAGATTTTTGTAATAAAATCCGTTCCCACCAGCAAGGTCGTGATTCCTGCACCATGTCAAATTACATTGCCGCCAGCATTGCCAGGAAAAATAAAAAACCATATGTCTATAAGTGTCACGCCGGCTTAATTGATATGGTTGTCCCCATCATTGTTGATTCTAAATTCATAGGCTCTATGTTAGCTGGCCAGATTAAGTGCAATGAAGAAGAATTTCCCAAAATAAAAAAAATGCCCACTAAGTTCAATTGGAAAGAAGAACCGGAATGTTTAGCCTTTTACAATAAAATTGAGACTTTGCCCCGGAAAAAAATAGAAGCAGCTGCCCAAACCCTGTTTTTGATGACTAATTACATAGTAGAGAAAAGTATTGCGGAATCAAGCCAAATCAAACTTAACGAGCAAAACAAATTATTAATTGCCGAAATTAAACATAAACACAAACTGGAAAAATCATTAAAAGAAGCAGAACTAAAAGCGCTACAACATCAGATAAATCCTCACTTCCTTTTTAATGTTCTAAATATGATTAACAGACTGGTTCATCTGGAAGAATATGACACAGCTCAAAGTGTTTTAACTGCTTTTACTGAAATGTTGCGCTATAGTGCTAGTGACATCGAAAATGTTGTAACTCTTGAACAAGAGCTAAGTTACATAAAAAAATACTTATATATCCAAAGCTTAAGGTTTGGAAACCGCATTAAATATAAATTAGATATTGAACCTAATACGCTGAGTTTGGAGATACCTTGCTTTACTCTCCAGCCACTAGTCGAAAATTCTATGATCCATGGACTAGAACCTAAAGAGGCAGGTGGAAATTTGTTTATAACTACAAAAACTGTTAAAGATGGTATTCATATAATTATTGAAGATAATGGAATTGGAATGCCAGCTAATACCTTACAAAAGCTTATCAATCCTAATTTTGAAGCGGATAAACAAAGCATCGGTTTTAGAAATGTTAATATGCGACTTAAATTGTTTTTTGGAGAAAACTACCGTTTTCACGTTACAAGTAAAGTTAACAAAGGAACAAAAGTCGTACTGGTTATCCCAAAAACCGGGTAAAAATAGATAAAGGGAGGTAATTTAATGGGACGGTTAGACGGTAAGGTAGCAATTATTACAGGAGGAGCATTAGGCATTGGAGAAGCAGATTGTATGTTATTTGCCCAAGAGGGAGCAAAAGTAGTAGTTGCTGACATTAACGAGTCTGAAGGAAAACGAGTTGCTAATCAAATTAACCAAGCCCAAGCCGGTGGCCAGGCAATTTTTATCAAGACAGACGTCTCTCAGGAAAAAGATTGGCAAATACTTATCGAGAAAACCCTTAAAGAGTTCGGCAAATTGAACATTCTTGTCAACAATGCAGGTGTGTCTTTAGGAAAAAATATTGAAGACACAACCTTAGACGAATGGAACTGGCTCATGGGCATCAACGCTACCGGTGTATTCCTTGGCACCAAATATGCCATTATGGCCATGAAAAACAATGGGGAAAACTGCTCCATTATCAATCGCTCTTCCATTGACGGACAAATTGCTGAGTCTGGTCTGTTTGCTTACTGCGCGTCTAAAGGAGCTGTAACTATTTTGACTAAATCAGCCGCTTTACATTGTGGCGAAAAAAGATATAAAATCAGGGTCAATTCAGTACATCCAGGCTATGTTCATACTGCCTTAACAGAAAAGGAGGCTGCTGACTCAGGCCTAACCCCTGAAGAATATTTTGCTAAGGTGGGAAGTCAACACCCTATCGGTTATATTGGACGCCCCATTGATATTGCCTATGCAGACCTCTACCTTGCTTCTGATGAATCTCTTTTTGTTACCGGTTCTGAATTAACTATAGACGGAGGCTGGACGGCTCAGTAAACAGCAAAAACTTTACATAAGCTACCTAAGCTTGCTGAAAAGTTTGCTTTTCGTTTTACAACTTTCGGAACAAACCTGGGTAAAAGCCTGGATATTCTATTAAAGCTTGTTGAGGAAAAAGGCATGAATGATCTAGGTGCGATAGCTTGTCGTAATGCAAACTTTATCTTAGGTTTACGTAAAAAGGGAGAGACCTTTACTCTGGATCAGGTACATGAAGAAGATTTAAAATTAGCTGGCTTTATAAAAACGCAAAGAAATACATTCTTTGCAAAAAATAAATTTAAAAATTAAGTCCCACTAGACTTAAAGTAGTGGGACTCTTAATTTTTACTTATTCTCCTTGATAGACTTCATCCGTATGCTCGTTATGGTATCCAAGCAGCTTACAGATAATTGTAAAAGCTTCTGCCCGGGTAATATTATCCCGTGGTTTATAGGTTTTGTCCGGATATCCTGACAGAATATCGTTTTGTACTGCTTTGAGAACAAACTTTTCTGCCCAGGGGCTTATCTGATCCTTATCGACAAATGTAATCTCTATATTTTCCTTACTGTCATCAAGTTTATGCTCAAAAGCCTTAATCAGAATACAGGTCATTTCTTCCCTGGTTATATATTGGTTTGCCTTAAAAAGATTCTGTGGATAGCCAACAAATATTCCCTTTTCACTATTGGAAAGAATAGCATTCCTTGCCCACTCAGGCAGATTGTCAACATACGGATTGGTGTAGGAGCTACTTAATTCCAACCTCAAGCCCTTATATACGATAGAAGCTGCTTCTGCGCGTGTAATATGATTGTTGGGTCGAATGGTGTTATCAGGATAGCCGGTAATAACACCGTGTTTGAGAAGGGTTATGATGCAATCATGGGCCCAGTGATCCAGGTCTCTATACTCCCAATGATGACCTTTACCACCGTTGCCATTATCTCCTTCAGAGCCAAATATTCGTACGTTGAAATCAACTACTGCTATAAGCCCTTGCAGCTCATTTCCAGCGTTCTCATCCATCTGAACTGTATATTCCAGATCAATTGAGTCTCCTCTTTTGATAGTTATGCGTTGATTCTTTGGTAAGGTAAATCCATGAAATTCAGATTCTTGGCCGTCATAAAGCATTCCATAAAAATTACCATCGTAGATAGTCTTGTTAAAGACCGGTAAAGACCCTTTACGAATTTTAAGTAGCATATTTTTAGCATAATTATCCCTTAGTTCCTTGTCTTGGTTTCCGACTGAGTTTTCTAATTCCATATTTAAAGACAGCTGCTCAATCTGAACATCAAAAGGATGTCTATTATGAATACGGAACGTACCCTTGGCTGTTTTTCCCGGGTACCAAAGTCCGTCATATTCTTCTTTAAACATAGGTGTAGATGCCTTATCTTCACCCAGATATATTTCAGCTACCGGTTTCTGACTGGCAAATAAACTTCCCGCTACACTAAATACGGTAAGCAGACAGGCAGCTATGATCAGCAAAATAAATGATATTTTCTTACTTACAATCATTTACTCACCTTCCTGACCGGTAGAAGGCTGGGTAGTACTTTGACCGCCAGGCTCAGAGTCAGAGTTACCATTACTTGTAGGTGGTGAAGCAGGTTCATTTATCGGTGTACTACCGGTATCATCTTTAGCTGGTTCCCCAGATTGGTTACCCGAACCATTACCTGTTTGGTCACCAGGATTACTGACGCTATCTTGGGGGTCAGGTTTTTTGTTACCGGGAGCAGAGTCATTAATTGGCGTACTACCGGTATTGTCTTTAGGTGGTTCCCCGGATTGATCACCCGAACCATTACCTGGTTGATCACCAGAATCGCCGTCATTTTCTTGGGGGTCAGGCTTTTCGTTACCAGGAGCAGGTTCAGACGGTTCTTCTGTTGGCGGCTCTTCTGCAGGTGGTTTTTGCAGTTCATCAATCTGCTTTTTGGCGCCCTCCAAACTATCCTGTAAGGAACTGACATCCGCTTCCAGAGAGTCTACGCGTCTTCTTAGCCGTGTATTTTCTTTGACCAACTCCTCATTTTCTAAAATTAATCTATCTATTTGGGCACGTAATTCGTCCCTCTCTTTAAGTAAAGCTATTTTATCAGCAATCAAAAGCAAAATATCGTTGATGTTTTCTATTTCACTTAGACTATTGGCACTTGTTACTTCTGAAGGCTCTCCTGCCTTTTCAATTTGGATTCCCTTTTCTTTTTCCAGGACAAAGTGTTTATAAATGTCTTCACCGTTTACTGAGACGATTCCTATCTCATACCCGGCGTAGCCATTTAACACGCCGGCTATTATTCTTCCGGAAAACTCCTGTTTATTGTTTTTCCAGCCAAGTAACCCTAACTCGTTAACTGCACCTCTGGCTTTCAAAGGGGGAGTGTTAACAGGCACAAGAGGAATCATGTAAGTTTGGCCAGGCTCAAGGCAAACAGGCTCTATATGCTGGATAGCTTGGATTAACTCGCCCTCAATATTAAAATAAACCCATATTTTGGCCGCAGAAACGTTGCTTATCTCCAGTCCACTATTCCCGCTATCCAGCCATTCTTCCACATCAAATTCACCATTTACTTTCAGAATTTCCGAAATAGTGCTGGCTTCTGCCGGCGGTGTCCTAGCTAATGTGCTATAGATAGCATAAGTTTCTTTAAAGCCGATTCCTGCTAAAATAAAAAGGCACAAAAAAGTAATAATCTTTAGTTTTTTCCAAAAAGGACTTGTCTGCTTTTTCTTTTTAGGAGTTAAAAAAGATCTAAGGTCCATGTTTTCACCCCCTCTTATTAAGCTATAAAGCATGTTCAGCTGGGTCTAAATCTAATCCTAAATTGTAAAAGGCTTCAGGGCTTTTATTAGATAAATTATGCACGCCTGTCAGATCATTGCGGGTTACGAGAACAGCTTTTTCATCACTAACGATAATTGCGTTTCCTTTAGCAAAGATAATATCATCAGAAATTACTAGATTTTTAGAAGTTTGTATTTTAACAGCATAACTGGTGCCATCTTTATTCAGGGTCATACCTTGAATTCGGATTGGATTTTCAGCAGTCTCGCTGCTAAGTTTTTCACCAATTTCTATCTTGTCAACGGCCACATCGTAAACTACATCTTTTGCTTTAAGGGTAATAGGCACATTTAGTTTTAGCTCCCCATAGTCTCCCGCTGCAAGAAGAATTACATCACCGGGCTGAGCCGTATCTATCACCTCTTGATAATTTGATGTGTCGGCAATAAGGGTACACCCACCAATTTCCTGGTCAGGCTCTTGAAAAGCGTGAACAATAATTGTGTAATCAATGCTTTTACCTTTATACCAGTTGCCTACCCGGATGTCTAACCCGATTTCCAGTTCAAGTTCTACTGTTTCTTCCGGTTCAAGCTTTACAGGCTGAGCAAATGGTACAATATTGCCATCCAGCGCCAAGAGAGAACCCTCAAAAAGTGTGTCTCCCTCATACATACACTTAGTATGTAAAGCGTTGGCAATAAACATTTCGTTTGCTTCCACGATAGCAGCCGAAATTCCCCTGAGATAAGTGGGCATTGTTCCTAGGTTTTTCACCTTCACAGTTACGGTTTCAGGTTTTCCCGGTATCAAATCTTCCAAAGCCACAGGCTGATCTAATACTCCCCGCTCATCATTTTCACTACCAATATACATGGTACCAGCTGAAATTTGGTTAGTCTCTGTTGTAGCTTCACTTGTGAAGTAGGCCATGGACCCGGCCGAAAGTCCTAATAGGACCATGGCTACAC
>DUOV01000167.1 GCA_012838615.1 Clostridia bacterium
CACGTTCGATATTGGGGTTAAAAGTTAAAAGTTAAGAGTAATGATTTTATAGGGCTTGGGCGGGGCGAAACAACCATTCGCCCGCTTACCCGCCGAATTTGTAAAACAGCAATGATATCAAACTAGAAACTTAAGTGAGGTTAGAAGATGGGCCGAAAGCTACCGCTTAATATGGAATTACCTGAGTTAAAAACTGTTGAAGAAGAGTTGTATAAAATTGTCGCCGATTCTGATGGGCCCACCAGGGATATATGTCTCTATGCTTTACAAGCAGGAGGAAAACGGCTGCGGCCAACTCTTGTCATTTTGTCAAGCCGCTGCTTTAACGGTAGTGTTGCACCTCCTGAGTCCATACCTGCAGCAGTAGCAGCTGAATTGATTCACCTTGCTTCCCTTATTCATGATGATATTATCGACAATTCCGGTATGAGGCACGGGCAAAAGTCACTCAACAGCCGCTGGAACAATAAGATCGCCGTCCTAGCCGGAGACAATCTGTTTGCTAAAGCCTTTAAGATCTTATCTAAAAACCGCCTCTATGAAGTGCTGGATCTGATGGTAGAAGCTATTGAAGACATGTGTTCCGGAGAAATTGAGCAGGCTATGGATAGTTTTAACCATGAACAGGAAGAAGAAAGTTATTACCGTAAAATCAGCAAAAAAACAGCCAAGTTATTGGCTGTCTGCTGTCAGGCAGGTTCCCTTGCTACCTCCGCAGGAAAAGAATATGCCACCTATTTACGCAATTTTGGTCTAAACTTAGGATGTGCTTTTCAAATTACTGATGATATTTTAGACCTAACAGGGCAAAAAAAAGAATTAGGCAAACCTACCGGGTTAGATTTGGCTCAAGGAACACTAACCCTGCCTATGCTAAACCTATTAAGAAGTCCTAAATACGGCTCCTGGTTTAAAAACGTGTTGGAAGGGAAGCAGGCTAACTCCGAAATCATAACTGAACTAAAAAGGGTAATAGTCGAATCCGGTGCTTTACAGTATGCAGTAGAAAAAGCCGCCAGTTTTGCAACGGCTGCTATTGCTTCCTTAAATAATATACCCGCTAATGAGTCTAAAGAAAAATTGAGCAATTTAGCCCTTAAGGTGGTGGAAAGGACTTATTAGCAACTGACTAAGTAACTGTTAAACCTTGGAGCCATAAAACTGGTAGTTGTCTTTACCGTTTAACTTGGTATTATACATGGCCAGATCCGCATTTTTCAACAATTCCTCACCATTTTCACCGTCTTGAGGATAAATAGCAATACCAATGCTTAAAGTAACGGTAAAATTATAACCGCTAATAAACCAGGGTTTCCGAATTTCCCGGCAGATTTTCTCGGCTACTACGCCGGCGTCAGCTGCTGTCGTGATTTGGGGCAGAAGAACAGCAAACTCATCTCCTCCAAGGCGAGCGACTGTGTCTTCCTGTCTTAAAATTCCGGATATACGTTGTCCTACCCCTTTAAGAAGCAAATCTCCTATTCGATGGCCGTATTTATCGTTAATCGACTTGAAACAGTCCAGATCTAAAAACATAACAGCTGTTTTATATTTGTTGCGCTTAGCCCTGTGGAGGGCTTTTTTTATCTGTTCATTAAATAAGTTGCGGTTAGGTAAATTAGTCAGGGCATCGTAGAGAGCCAAATGTTTAATAGCCTGGTCATACTTTTTACGCTCGGTCACATCCCTGGCTAACATGACCATTCGCTTTTCCTGTCCCATCGTACAAAGGCGAAGGCTTACTTCCGCAGCAACGAAAGTACCGTCCTTACGCTTCTGATCCACAGTCAAGGCCACCGCCTTATAACCATCAGCTTCTTCCATAATCTTTTTAATTTTCCGATAACCTTCCTTACTTGTAAAATCTGACAGCCGTTTACCGATTAACTGGTCGCGGGTATAGAACAACATCTTGGCAGCAGCCGGATTGGCGTCAACGACAACTCCATCTAAACCGATTAAATAAATAGCGTCACTAGCAACTTCAAAAATGCCACGGAATTTGGCTTCACTTTCAGCCAGGGCCAGCCTTACATCCCTTTGGGCTGATAAATCCCAAAAAACAATAACAACTCCTTCGGAGAGATCCTTGTCCTTTATAATAGGCGCAACGGAAAAGCCGACAAAAAGTTCTGAACCTTCTTTATTTTCTAGCAAAATGTCATCTTCCCGGCGTAAAACATAGCGACTTTCCATAATATCTTGGTAAGGAATAGTAATATCCTGGCCTGTTAATTCTTTTTTAAACTTAAGGACTTCTGAAAAGTGTTTGCCTGTCATTTCCTGGGGGCCAAAGCCTGAAAAATTCCAGGCCGGTCGGTTGGAAAAAATAATAATACCTTCAGAATTGGTTACAATAACACCTTCGGCTATACTGTTTAACGTGGATTGCAGAAAATCGTGCTGTTGTCGCAAAAACACAGTAGCTTTTTCCAGTTTGCGTTTTAAAAGCCTTTTATGCAGATTTGCCCCAATTACTGCTAAAACCAAAAGTACAGCTGTCAATAGGATGGGGTTTCCCAAAAACCCAAGCCTCCTTTTGTTAACAAGTATTATTTACAATATTCGGCAAAACATCTATCTTTCCTCTTAAAAAAATATAGTTCAGAAGATTATTGTTAACTACAATCTTTAATTTAAATAATAGATTTTTTACGTAGCAAAATACATAAGCTATGAAGCTTTCTAACTTTGCTGCCTGCTTCCTGTAACAAAGCTTTAGTCACCCGGTAATTGTCCTTTTGCAAAGCTTTCGGATCAGAAAGATATAGGGCTAGTAAACCTTCGATTACAGTTAAGTGGAAGGAGGAATTTGGTAAAGTAAGGACCATTTCTTTGGCCTTTTGCCACAAAAAAACCAGGCGCCGGCAGCATTCCTCCTCATCTTTATAAAAAGACACAAAATTAAAATCAGCCTCAGCTTTGTCTTCTTCCTGATCAATGAAGTAATCGAGCATAATGTGGAGACTACATATCCAGGGGAAATAAGCCCTGGTAATATGTGCTACATCTTGGACAGTCAGGGTGGTTAAAGAAGAGGCTGCAACCAGCATAAAGATTCCTAAAGTTGAACCGGTGGCGGCAGCAAATTCCCAAACAGAAAGTTCAGGAAAGTTTGTAAGCTTAGGTCTTATCCAGTCAGCCAGGAGTTTTTCCCGTTCCTCTTTATATGTATGCTTATAAGCTTGAAGAGCGCTATAAAGTTGGACTAGCTCTAAAGCTTGTTTTTCCACCAAAGGGTAATTGGGAAACTTGGCAAGCTGGTTACGGCAGGCTAGAACTAAATTGAGTAAGTATCCTCCATCCTCCCGATAAGGGTATAAAGCATAATAATTAACGGAAGGTATATGCTTACTGGCAGTTATGCCTAAGGCATCAAACATAGAAATATGTAACTTATCAAAAGCTTTAAGATCAAAGCATCCAGCTCGGTCACACAGATTATCAAGATAATCGCTAATAGTCTGTAAAGCGACGATAAAGTCCACTAAATTATCTTTGGGAACTCCCGGATATAAGGCATAGATACTGCCCCCCTGGGCATGAAACCTTTTATGTTTAAGGCTGGCTAAGGCTTGCCTTTTTAAGTTTTCATCGGGACAGTATTCCAGGCTTGTTTTCCAGGCAGCCAGACAATCATCGACCAAGGGAAAAACCTTTGTGATAAAATTTGCTATAAGCTTTAGCTGGTAAAAAGTTTTTAGCAAAAAATCACCTACATCTCTTTAAGAGTTTAGGGCCTCAAGACGGAAAATTTTCATACCCTGCGCCCTAAACTTTTCCTCATACTCTGTTGTAACGTTAAACTCCGGTCCTCTTTTGGCAATGTCCAAGCAGATATTTTGTAATTGCCAACCTTTAAGGGCAAACTGGTTTAAGGAGTATTCAAAAAACTGCTCATTATCGGTTTTGAGATGAATTTCTCCTCCTGGCTTTAATATTGTACGATAATAGTCAAGAAGCTTAGGGTTGGTCAACCGCCTCTTGGCATGGCGGTTTTTAGGCCAGGGATCGGAGAAGTTTAAGTAAAAACGTTCCACTTCCCCAGGGCTAAAAACCTGGGGTAGGTTAAAAATATCCAGCATCAGAAAAGCTAGACTATTAACTTCTATCCTTTCAGCTTTTTTTACTGCTTTTAAAAGCACTTCCGGTACTTTTTCCACACCGAGATAATTAATATCCTTAAAGAGCTTCGTCATAGTGGTAATAAACTTTCCCTTACCTGCCCCCAACTCTACATGGAGAGGGTTGTTATTGGCAAAATACTCTTGCCATTTTCCCTGCCACTCTTCTGGTTCATTAACTACTAAAGGACTGGCCATTAAATATTCTATTGTACCTGGTTTTCTACGTAGCCGCATTTGTCTCTCCCCTTGAAGCAAGTTCTAGAATATTAAAGCAAAACTTATTCCTAAAAGCATACCGATAAAAACTTCAATAGGAGTATGCCCTAAAAGTTCTTTTAAACGCTTTTCAGAAATAGTATGACTCTCGTAAAAATCTTCCACTAAACGGTTTAAAATCTGGGCCTGCTTTCCTGCCGCATGCCTGACACCGGCAGCGTCATACATGATAATAAGAGAAAAAACAACACTAAGGGAAAAAAGTGTTGAATCAAAGCCTTCCAACAGACCTACCTTCGTACTGACACAGGAGACCAGAGCTGAGTGAGCGCTAGGCATTCCCCCCGGTGAAATAAACTTACGAAAATCAATTTTTTTGTAACGGATTAAAGAATATAAAAATTTGATAGACTGGGCAAGCAGCCAAGCGCCTAAGGAACTTAATAAAATGATAGGCATGGGGATCCCCCTGTTATATTTAGTATGGTTTCTCTTCTGAGCCTAAAATATTAAGGCAATACAATTATAACGTTTTAGAAAGTAATATTCATTAAAAAAATAGAAAATGCCGATGTAAAATATAGAAAACCTCCAGGTGTGACCAAAGCTACGGTTACACCTGGAGGTTATCAATGATTATTATTTTGCCTTATTTATTGGCTTCTACAAGAGCCTTAACGTCAATCTTGCCATCTTTAATATCGTTTACGATTTCTTCTAATTTTGCTTTTGCTTCACCAGGCAGTTCATAAGCATCGTTGTAGATGACAGTAACCGCCCCTGCATCTACACCCATTTCATATGGTTTAGATTCAAATTTGTTATCAATAATTAAACTGTAGAGATAATCTAAAGCAAGAGGATAACTCTGACCTACGCTTAAAGGTATGCGTTCCGGAGCAAATTCACTCTGGTCGTAATTGGCTCCAATGGCCAGCTTACCTGCTTCAACTAAAGCCTCGAGGCCACCAAGACCTGATTGGTCACCGTTAGCTACTCCAACGTCTACGCCCTGTTCAATAAAGGTAGTCATCATTTCTTTCATTTTAGCTGCGTCTTCCATACTGCCGGTAAAACCGGTTAACACCTTAACGTCGGGATTTGCATATTTTGCTCCCGCTCCAAAACCTCCGATAAAATTAACTATAGGTGGTATTTCCATACCTCCTAAAGCTGCAACAGTACCTGTTTCACTAAGTAAGGCTGCAGTTGCACCTGCAAGAAAACCTTGTTCAGCTGTATTAACTCTAATAGCAGCCAGGTTGCTGCCGTTAGTTATGTCTGAGCTTGTAACAACAAATTTTACATCAGGGAAATTGGGTGCTACTTTATAAGCAGCATCGCTAAATTCAAAACCATGACCCATAACTACGCCAAAACCTTGGCTAGCATAATTATGGAACATTTCTTCCATATCAGAAGTAGCAACGTGTTCAGCATAAGCGATTTCTACACCGTAATTTTCTTCAATTAACTTTAAACCGTTATAGGCAATAGCATTCCAACCACCATCATTAATAGGACCTGGCAAAAGTAAAGCTACTTTCGGTAATTCAACCTCAGGTTGCTGGTCTGCTTGTTCTTCAGGTTGTTGGGACTTTTCAGGCTCACTAGGTTCACTACTCCCTCCACAACCTGCCAACAACAACAGACTTAAAGCAAAAATCAGTAATAGGCACAAGGTTTTTTTAAGCTTTTTCATTTCCCATCCTCCTAAATGGTTTTTGAGCAATTTTAGGTAAAGACGATTATAAGCTGTAAGACCACCTCCCTTTATAATTAAAAGAGCCTAGGTTGACTCTCTTCTAACCAGCTTGGTGGAAAGGGTATTAACTGCTTTAACTTCCTTGCCCTCGATAATATTTAGAAGAACGGTGGCACTACGAGAGCCCACTTGATGACTTTGGAGGTCAATGGAAGTAAGTTCAGGTGTAGTTAAACGGCTGTGTAAGGTATTGCCAAAACCCACCAAGGCAATATCATCAGGAATTCTGACACCTTTACGCTGCATAGCTTTGAGGGACCCAACAGCCATTAAATCGCTTACTGCAAAAATAGCTTCTACACCTTGTTCTACTAATTTTATTGCTTTTTTGCCGGCAACCTGGTGGTCATAACGGCCGTAACAGATGTTTTCCGGCTCTACTGTAACACCTTCATCCGCCAGCCTGCTCAAGCATCCATGCAGCCTGTTGTCTGACTCGGGATGATTTTTAAAACCGGAAATAATGCCAATTTTTCGGTAGCCTAGACTGAGCAGATGTTCTGCTGCCTGACGGCCTCCGCCATGATAATCAGAAATAACTAAAGGATGAGATATTGGTTCAAAAATACGGTTAGCAAATACTACAGCTATTCCGTTTTTACTCAGTTCTTTAAAAATTTCGGTATTTTTCTGTTCCTGAGGTAGGCCTACAAAAATGGCACCTGCTATCCTATTTTCTATAAGCTTCCTGGCAACCTGAAACTCAACTTCCGTTTTGTTGTAATGCTGGAAGATAAAAAGAGCATATTTTTTCCTTTGTAAAACAGAATCAACACCTGCTGCTATTTCGGAAAAATAAGAATTGTTAATGGTTGGAATAATGAGTGCTACGTTTTGAGATGTGTTAGTTTTTAATGATTTGGCTAAAGTATTGGGAATATATCCAAGTTCTTCTATGGCCGCTTGGATTCTTGCTTCTGTATCAGGTCGGATCTTGATTTTGCCGTTTAAGTAACGAGATACGGTACAAACGCTAACTTGTGCCCTATGAGCAATGTCTTTAAGAGTTGCCATTATTACCCCCTGATTTTGACGGACTAGTTACCTGTCAAGAACCCGCCATTTTTGGTTGAAATTTTTAAACTTTTAGACATTAGGGCTTATATTGCTGTTTTTTATTTACAACTGTTGATAGTTGTTCAGAAGGTTAAACGTTTAACTTTTGGTTATATTTTACTATACAGTAAACCTTTTGTAAACAAGAATCTCCTTCCCTGCCTTAGGAAAGGAGATTTATTTTACAGCAAAATTTGTTGCTTAATGGTTTTGGCTACCGGTTTACCGTTTTTAAACACATAGGCTTTAGTAGCCTGGGAGATTAATGCTTCACTAGGTGAAGCAGCTTCCAGCAGAACTAAGTCAGCTTTACAACCTACTTTGGTCCCATAATTTTTTAAGCCTAAGATCTTAGCTGGGTTATAGGTACCCATCCGGAAAACCGTCTCCAACTCGGAAGGAGTACCCATCTGTAAAACCTGGGCAGTTAGAAGGCCTTCCTCCAGCATATCCGCATTACCATAAGGCCTGAAAGGATCCCGGATGTTATCTGAAGCATAGGCAATGTTTACGCCGGCTTTTAAAAAGTCTTTTACCCTGGTTACCCCTCTCCGGATAGGCTGCTTATCTTTGCGGCCCATCAGATAGAGGTTACAAGAAGGTAGGGTAACAATGTGCAGCCCCGCCTCGGCACATTGGGCAATTACCTTTTCGGCTATTTTATCAGACACAGCAGCAAGGGATGTACAATGGCCGGCTGTAACTTTACCTTCCATACCGGTTGCAATAGTCTTTTCAGCAATATAATCCAAAGTCGTAACTTCCGGTTCGTCGCTTTCATCAACATGAAAATCGATAGGTAAATTGTTCTTCAAAGCTAAATCAAAGATAGTATCAATGTATTCCCGGGGTTTTTCCGAAAGATGAGGCGCTCCCCCAAGCAAATCAACCCCTAAGCCAATAGCCTTCTCCGTCAATTTAAGTAATTCGTCATCAATAACATAGGCATTGTTAGTAGGCATGGCCACAATTTGTAGATCGATCAGGTTTTTAACTTGTCTTTTTACTTCCAGAATGGCTTCAATAGCTCTTGTGCCGATAACCGTATCTACATAGATATGAGTTCTTAAGGCTGTGGTACCGTTTTTGACAGCCATTTCCACAACTTTTTTCCCTCTGGCTATAAAATCTTCCTTAGTTATTTTGGCGTAGCCTTTTTTAAAGGTGGCAATTGCTTCGACTAAGGAATTTACCTCTACCCCTTCCCCGGTTAAAGCTTTTTCCAGGTGAGTATGAGTATCTACAAAACCGGGGGCCAGAAACATCCCCTTAGCTTCTATTTCCTGACCGGCTTGGCCTTCAATTTTGTTTTGTATCTGAACAATCATTCCGTCTTTGACAGCTACATCTACCGGCTGCTCATATCCTTCCACTCTAGCTTGCCTGATAAGTAAGTCAAACACTTTTATCACCCTTTCTGTAAGATTTGTTAAGATTTATTATTATAATTCTGCTTGTTAACCTAAAAAACCTCTAGTTATAACAGGTAAGAATTTTAAGAAAAATGTATTTTTTAAAATAATCTTAAAGGTCAGTTTCCCCTAGGGCGTAAATGTTGGAAAGATAAATAAAATTAGCCATGGTATATAAGACATGGCTAATTTTAACCCTAATTTATCTATACACTCCATATTTTAATATCTCCATATAATCTTGATACTCCCTAATGATTGTATCCATTTTCCTCATTATCTCATCATAAGACATATTCTTAAATAAATCTAAATACTTATTGGATACTCCTTCCATAGCAAAGAGAATGAGTTCCATAGCTTTTTCCTGATCTATGTCATCCCGAAAGCGGGAAGTATCTAGATTCTGAACTAGAAGTGGTTTGTTGGCTTCATAAATCTTTTTGTAGCGCTCATTTATTTCTTGCTCCAGTTCTGCCGGTTTGTAAATAAAAGCATCAATTATAATTTTGTAAATAGCCGGCTCCTGATAGGCTATCTCTAGCTTAATCAGTCCGATTTCCATAACACGCTCGAAAAAATCCCTAGGTAAACCATCTAACCTTTGGTAAATTTTCTTTAGATAATAAGCCAGGACATAATCTAGGATATAAAGATACAATAATCTTTTGCTGCCAAAGTAATGGAAAAGAAGGCCTTTAGATATTTCCGCTTTTTTAACAATCCTATTAGTAGAAGAGTTTTGATAGCCATACTGGGCAAACTCGTCAAGACAGGCGGCCAGGATTGTTTCCTTTTTTTCCTGCTCTAAATTTTCAAACTTACTGTACAGTAAAATCACTTCCCTGCAGGGCTTTAGGCTTAATCTTAAGGCCCTCTCTAATATTATTGTCAGGTTTGGCCAGGATAATCTCTCCTTCTTGCAAACCGTCTTTAATCTCCACAAAGCTGTCACCTTCCAAACCCTTAACAACTTCCCTTAGAACGGCCTTCCCCTTTTCCACTACAAAAACCTGCTCTTTACCCTCATACTCAAAGATAGCCGTATCAGGCACCAGCAATACCTGTTCCCGTTCAGCCGTTATTATTCTGACATCCACATTATAGCCTGGTCGTAAATAAGCGCTTTGATCTTTTAAGGTTATGGTGACAGGTACTCTTTTTTGGGTAACCCCTAAGCTGGAAGTTACCGTTTTGGCTCGCGGGGCGATCTCCGTTACCTGGCCTAAAATAACTTGCTCGTTAACTGCCGGGCCTGTAACCTCAACCTGGTTGCCGACCTTGAGCTTATGAACTTCATCGGCCAGGATATCAGCTTTAACCTCCAATTCATCCATATTGCCAATGATAAAAGCAGGCGTGGCAGGGGTAATAAGAGTATTTTCATCTACCAACTGTTCCAACACTACTCCGGCAAAAGGTGCCCGCAAAACTTGTTTTTCCATTTTAGCCAAGACATGAGCTTTAGCCAAATTAGCCTGCTCCAGTTGGGACTGATAGCTTCTAATAAGGTAATCAGGTGGCCCTTGTTGGGCTTCTTTTAACTGGAGTTTGGCTGCCTCCAAGGAGGCCTTAGCCATTTCATAAGCATCCTTGGCCTTTGCCCAGTCTGCTTCGCTGATAGCGAAAGCAGCATACAGCTGCTGGGCTTTTTCATAATCTCTGGCTGCCGAATTAAAAGCTATTTCAGCCTGGGTTAGCTTAGCCTTGGCCAACTCAATTTCCTGGGCGTAATTTTTCAGTTCTGTACTTTCTAACTGGGCCTGGGCAGCCTGGATCTTAGCTTCGGCATCCTTTAGCTCCAGTTCTAATTCAGATGACTCCAGAATAAGGAGCACATCCTCTTCCTTTACAGAGCTACCAACTTTAACTTTAATATCTTTTACCTTACCTGTCCCTTCCAGATAAACAGTCTGTTCATTTAAAGGCAATACTTCACCTGTGTCCTCAACTTTTTGGCTTACTTTCCCTCTGCTGACCTGATATACTTCAGCCTCTGTTCCTCCCCCCAGCAGACTGAATAAAACAATAGACCCTGCTGCCACAATTAAAGCTACCCATAACCATTTAGATTTTAGTTTACTCTTTAAACCCATTAACTCCACCCCCACTAGCGCTAAAGCTGGTAAACCTGCTTAAAATCTTGGATTACTCATTAGTCTTCAAAACTTCTACCATCTTAATATTTTTAATCTTTTTGCTTAATGCCTTATTAGCCAAAAAAGTAAACAGCAAGATTATAAAAGCTGTAAGGAAATATGATTCCGGTTCTACAACAAAAGGAAAAGTATAAGCATCGGTTTCAAAAGCTGCCATGAGGCTACTCCCCAACCACTTGCCTAAGGGCAAGCCTAACAAAATGCCAAAGACAGTAATGGAATAGTTTTCATTAAAGATGAGGCTTCCCACTTCTTTGTCTTTAAAACCAAGAACCATTAAAGTAGCAAGTTCTCGTTGGCGTTCAAAAATGTTAATAGTAGTAATATTATAGATAACTGCCCCAGCCATGATGCCGGCAAGGACGATCATGGCCCCGATGGCCGAAGTCATTACTTCCATATTTTTAACCAGATTGTCTAAGGCATCTATCCGGGACAAAACTGAATTGACTGCCGCCATCTCCTGAATATTTTTTACTACCTCGTCAATTTGACTGTTAGGTTTAAGCCGGATGACGGCTGTATTGGCAACTTGGCCTTCCCCTAAAATTTTATGGGCCGTATCCAGATGGCTGTATGCACTTGTTCCCAGATACTGGGCTATAATCCCCCTGACTTTTACTTCTTTTTTGTCTTTACCAGGCAAATAAGATTGGAGATAAACTGTGTCAGTCTCTTGAACCCCTAGTTCCTTGGCCAGCTTTTCGGGTATAAGTATGCCGGAAGGAGGTAATTGTACACTCCGGCCATTCTGGTCAACCACCTTATACATCTCAGGATTAGTGACTAAGGCGGTAAAACCAACACTTTTTTGACGCCAGCCATTAGTAATCTCTACGCCGGTCTCAATGACCGGTTCCAGTTCTGCGATCTGGGAAATACTTTTTAGCTGGTTTATTTCCTCAAGGGTCAGAAATTTAGAAAAACTGACTTTAAGATCGTAATTTTGAATGTTGGTATATTGCTCTTGAATGAGGAAATCAATAGAGTTTTTTTCAGCCAGGGCAAAAAGGACAACAGCCGTGGCAAAAACAATTCCAATGGAAGTAAGAAAAGCCCTTCTCTTATACCTGAAAATATTACGCAAAGTCATCTTCCAGCTATTGCTCAAATTACGCCAAATAAAGCTTATGCTTTCTAAAGGGATTTTTTTAGCCTGCAGAGGAGCTTTGGGTCGCATTGCTTCACTTGGCATGATTTTAAGAATACCTTTAGCCGAAGTGTAGCCAGCCAGCAGACAAAAGAATAAAACTAAAACTGAGGCAGGTATTACCAGTTGAGGATACATTTCTGGCTGGATAGCAGGAAATTTAAAATACATCCCAATCAACTCAGTATATCCAATACCTAAAAGCATGCCTAAAAGGGAACCAATAATGCTTCCCACGATGGCGATAAGTCCTGGGTAAGACAAATAATGAAATAAGATTTGACGATCGCTAAAGCCGAAAGCTTTCAGCACACCAATTTCCGGACGCTGGTTTTCCACCATTCTAGACAGGGAAATGTAAATAACGGCAGCAGCTATAATAAAAAATACCACGGGAAAAGCACCTGCTACTGCCTTAATACCTTTTATCTCTTCACTAACCATCTTGCTGCTCATTTGGGAATCCCGATCAATTAAGGCCAGCAGGCCAAACTGTTTAAACAACTTTTCCAGTTCATCCTTAGCCTTGGCTAAATCCGTACCTTTTTTAACCGTCAAAGCCAAACTGTTGATGGCACCATCGTAACCCAAAACAGACTGACCAAAAGATTCTTTGATATAGACAACACCGAACTTACTATTATCAGGCATCAGCTCAGTAGAGTCTTTAATAGCATAAACATATTCAGGATTTAAAACTGAGCCAACTACCTTTAACTTTACCTTTCGGCCATTAATAATGGGGTAGAGATATTCTCCCAGACTTAGGTTGTGGGCTTGATAAAAGCTTTCCTCAACCAGGCATTCACTTTGTTCTCCCTGGGAAAAGTAACGCCCTGTGCGGAGAACTATATCGTTTACTGTTTCTTGTTTTTCATCAGGCAAGGTATTTAGCCTTACTACTGCGTTTTGATCGGAAATTTCTATATTAAAGTCCTCAACTACCCGGCCGGCGGCCATTTCCACAAAGGGCAGCCCTTGGACTTTTTCCACCATGTTTTCCGGAACCCTTAATACATTTACCCAGAGATGGGCAAATCTGTTTTCCTCATAGTATCTTTCACTTGCCCTCTCCAGATTGAGATAAGCTGAGTTTAAGCCGGAGTAAAACATTACCCCCAAAATTACGATGATTAGGGCCGAGATAAATTGACTCTTTTGGCGCCATAAATCTCTGAGTAGTTTCTTGTTTAAAACATGCACTACCACTCAATCCTTTCCGGAGGCAGAGGATTTTGATTTAACCGGACTGACTCAACCTCACCGCTTCTGACCCGTATGACTTTATCAGCCATTTGAGCGATGGCTACGTTATGGGTAATGATGATTGCTGTTTTCCCCAGCTTTTTGTTCACATCGTGCAGTAACTTTAGAATAGCTTTTCCGGTTTCATAATCGAGAGCACCTGTAGGCTCATCACACAAAAGCAGCAACGGATTCTTCGCTATGGCCCGGGCAATAGCTACCCGCTGCTGCTCTCCACCAGAAAGCTGAGCAGGAAAACTGCTAAGTCTATGGCCTAAACCAACTTCTCGCAAAACTTCTTCAGGATCAAGGGGATTGGAGCTTACCTGGGTTATCAAGTCAACGTTTTCCAGGGCTGTGAGATTTGGCATCAGATTATAAAACTGGAAGACAAAACCGATTTTGTTTCTTCGATAAATAGTCAGCTCTTGATCGGTACTGTCAGCTATATTTTCTCCGTCAACCCAGACCTCTCCTGAAGTAGGCCGATCCATGCCGCCGATAATATTTAAAATCGTACTCTTTCCCGAGCCACTAGGCCCCAGGACAACTACAAACTCACCTTTCTCAACTGTAAAGGACATATTATTAGTAGCTTTAACAAGTATTTCGCCCATTACATATTCTTTTACAACGTCTTTCACCACTACAAGGGGTTTTTCCATGGACATCATCCCATTCTCGTCTCTTTTGACCCCATGGTCAACTCTTGAGAAAATTATATTTTTACTTGACCAGTAGGTCAATAGAAAAAAAGCGGGAGGCCTTACACCTCCGGTCAATGGATTAAAAATTGGCAAGCTAAGGAAGAAACAGCCAGATACGATAAATTAATACACAGCCAAAAACATATAACAAAGGAAAAATACTGATATTTAGCATTTGTTTGAGCACTATTTTTTTCCTAGCTTCAATTCCAGTCTCTAATTTGATAAATCTAATGAAAAACTCTTTCACCACCAGCATTATGATTAGCAGTACAATCATTATTTGATCCAAGCCAAGCTGGGTAGCAGCATTTGCCTTGATGGCTGTTATTGTCGCTTTTGTAATAATAGCCCCTATGGCAACCCACTCCTTTAAACATTATTAAAATCCTATAACCAAAGGACATATTAGGTAAAGTGTAATATTTAGTATTCCATGAGCCATGGACAAACCAAGTAAAGAGCGCTGCCAAGTGAATAGCTTATTAAATAGAAGTGCCACTACAAAAACATATATAATAAAACCAAAAGATTTAGCAGAGACATGCAGAATTGCGTAGATCAAACCTACATATGATAATGCATCCTTGCTCCCCAGCACTTTCTCGGCAGCGTTATACATGATTCCCCGAAAGATAAACTCTTCTAAAAATCCTGTACAAACTAACAATACTATAATCCAGATTAATAATTCCGGTACTGTTCCGGCGTGAATAAAAAAGGCAGGTTTTATCAGTAAATACTGTATAAAACCCATAATCCCCCCTCCTAAGGCAATTGCTAACTGTAAAGGTAGGTTACTAAGGTTAAGACCAATTTCGTTAAGTTTAAATCCACCAGCTTTAACAATCAGCCAACCTACTATAAATAGGGGTATGCTAGTAATAAGGTACCAATAGATTAAAGGGGTTGCTGACAAAGGTAACGAAAGGCTGAGAGTTCTTAGTAGTGGTACTAGAGTGAGGCTTAAATACAAGTAAAATTCAGCACCTTTGTTTTTCAAGTAAGCTTGGGTAGACAATAATATAAATAAAAAGAGATAAATTATAAAACCTGCTTTTAAGTTAAGATAAGTTAAAGCATATTCAGCTACGGCAAAGGTAGCAATAACCCCCCAGAAGGGTAGTTTTGGATTTGTGGTTAGCAAGGAAAGCTTTGTATTTCCCACAGAAGGTCACCTTTTCTTAGCTTATTTTAAGTCTGTTCTACTCAGGCAAAACATTGACCCAAAGCTGGAGTTTACGATAAGGCTTTTGTAAATCGTAACCTGCTTTGTGTAGAAGAAAATCTATCTTTTGGTAACCCGGTTTTTCAAATCTGAAATCTATATTCTTTTTCCACTTTTGCGAGTTTTCCAGGCTTATTACACCCGTAGCTTCATAGCGCATATCCTCGGCTAAAACTTCTATGAGATAATCAGTTTTTTCTCCCTCATGGTTGATAATGACGATTTGTAACTTCCCGGTTTCTCCTACCTTAAGCTGCTCCGGATAGCCCTCAGTTTTGCCATTTTGGTCTAGAATATAAAATTCTGTGAAACTATCGACCGACTCAGCAGTTTGGAAAACATAAGCCAATGTTCCACAGATTAAGAGGAGGCAAAATATTAACAGCCCAAAAAAAACCTTCCCATTTTTAGGCAATTTACTCCAATTGAAACTAGTCTCCCAGAATAGTTTAAATCGCTCCTCCTCCGGCAGCTTATTTCTTCTATACCAACCTAACCAGGCAAGGATACAAATATACAAGAGCAGCGCAATAAGAACCGGATAAATCCGGATTCCCCAAGGTAGATAATTTAAAAATAATCCTATTAGTGGGACAATGACTATACTCAGTCCAATACTCAAAGCATAACGTTTATATCCGTTTAACATACCTTTACCAGGATAAAGGGTTGCAGTCAGCACATAGCCCGGGAAAAAGAGCACGAAAGGAAATCCCAGCAAGATTCGTACTGTTTTTAATTCAGTTAAAACTATAACTAAGAATAGTAATAGGGATAGACAGACGATCCCCAGGAGCTCATTTTTAAGAGAAAACTTCATCTGAACTACCCCCTCCCAATTTTAATCATTTTAAAGCAATGATTGGCCCTGAGTCGTAAATAGCGTTATAATTTTCCAAGGTTTCCCACAAAGAGAGATTATTAGGCAAATACTCTAAAGTATCACCTAAATTAGGCTCCAACACAAATTTATCACCAGGTGCAACAAAAAGTTTAAGAGGTCTTTTACTCAATTCTTCTTTTCTGATAAGTAAAATGTCATTATTACTGCTAAGCAAAAATTTTTGCTTATTCCAGTCGGTTTCCAGCACATGTGTCTTATCGGCATAAACCGAATTATCTAAATAACGGCAAGAAATATAGTCAGCCATAAGATACCCAGTTGTCATCTGGGCCAGGTTACCCATGGAAATCAATTCATTTTCTGTAAGGTAATAGGTATAAAAGGGTCTTTTTACTAAAGGATTATCGGAAGCTGTAAAGTCATTGGATACGACCAGGAAGGCCATAACTAAAAACAAAACCAAAAAGCCAAACCTAGGTAATTTCCCTAGCTTGTAAAATACTGCATAAAAGCCTGCTGCGGCAGCTATACAATTAAATAAAAAGGAATACTCGCCGAAACGGTTTAAATTGAAATTTCCTGCTAATTTATTTAAAAGCAGGGCAGGACCCGGAAAGGTAACAGGTACCAGCAGCAAACTCAATAATACAAATATGGTTAAAACATCTTTAAATTGCTCTTTCTTTAAAACTGCCAGGACCCCAAACAATATGAAAAGGAGCAAAGGACTATATTGAAGGTAGTTAAACAGTTCCATTAGAGGCGTTTCGACAACTGATTTAGTTAAGATGCCTGTAGGTGCATGGGAGAACAAATTACCGACAATAGCTCTGAATACCGGCACAGCAATAAACATCCAATAGGAGACAGTAGCTACTACTAACAGCAGCAAAAAATTTAGATTTATTACATATCTATTCTTATCTATTTCCCCAAGTTTTTGTAAGGCGTAAAAAAGAACCAGAATAGTAATAATAAACGGCATAGATGCCGTATGGTAAACTATGATGCCAATGGTAGCAAAACTCAGTAACACTAAATTCGGATAGTCTTTTTTTTAGGCAAACAAGGCTGCCAGTTGGGCTGTTTTTTTGTCAGCAATCCGAATAACTAATAAGTAAATAATAATTAGTACCGGTAAAGATAATTCCGTTTGTTATAAAAAGCACTTTATGAGGACCTATGGAAAATCCACAAATTTCATAGATTATAGCTGACAATATGTGGAATAATGGAAAGGCTTCATAGACATCAAAAACTGGATTGATATGACCGGTAGTAAGTAAATTTTCTACTAGCCAAGAGTGAAAAAAAATATCAGTCCGCCCTATAAAAAAGTAGTACTTAAGCGTAACTCCCCAGACAATATTTAAAAACAACATAATTATTTGGAAAATAATTGTAACATTCTGGATTCTAGTCGTGCTACGGAAAAACAAGATCTGCGCTAAAATTAGTGTTCCCATGATGGCAACTAAACCATAATAAGGTATAATCCTGAGCTCGAAACCATGTAAGGTAAGGAGGGATAATTCATAAAGAAACAGGAAGAAAACGATAAAAACAAAACGATACTTTTCTTCGATGAGAACAAAAGGTAAAAGAAAAAGATAGGCCGTCTTCCCGGTTTTAATTATAGTTTGCTTTAAAGGCTGACCATGACTGCCCTCGATGAACAAAGACAAGCTTAGAGCAGAAGGTACAATAAGAGCCAGATTCCCAATTGTCATAGCCACATAATACTTAGCGGCCTGCTCTTGACCAAGCAGATGTAAAACCATAATTGGGAGTATGAGAGTAGG
>DUOV01000168.1 GCA_012838615.1 Clostridia bacterium
AATATTTAATGAAAAATTTGCTGTTGAACCAGAAAACCCTCAATCTGCTTTCACTCCGGTAAAAGAAGGCATTTGTATCGATAATATCTTATGTTTTAAACAACTTAGGACCATAGATAATGGGGGAATCTTTGTGTTTAAAGGTAGGCATTTTCAGCCAGTCTCTAATGGTACAATTACTTCTATACCTGCTAAGTCTCAAGTAAATGTCTTGATTAGCCCCCTTTTCGGTGTGAGGGTACAATTCAAAAATCTTGTTTATGATGTTATTCCTTTTATTAAACCTAAGAAAAATACTAAATCTAATTCTGCAGTTAAGCAAAAAAATACATACCGGCCACCGGAAGATCACTACTATAAATACGGAAAAGACCTCTGGCCTAAATTAAGTTTTGCTGAAAGCCATTCTGATGTTCTTACAATGCTTGAAGAAATATTTCTAAAGAAATATGCGTAGCCTTAAAGGGCTTACTAACCATTTTGTTATGGAGTGCAGGTATGTCAAGGGCGAGCGCTTTTTGCTCGTTTATTTATCCTTGACTTACCAAGCGACATAACTACACTTTTCAAAGCCCTGTAAGGTGACATTTTCTCGGAATAATTAACCCCCATTTGGGGTGACATTTTCACAAACTATTGACAGAAAATTCAACTGCCAACTTATTGTAGTATTGTATTTTGTAAAAGTGAAATGTCTTACAACTGGTTTTATATAATATAACGCTAATTTACCTAGACAGAACGTTTTTCTAAGTAACGTTCCAGCTTTCTTTTCACTCTCTGTAAAGCATTATCAATTGATTTGACATGACGTTTTAAATCTACAGCTATCTCCTGGTAGGATTTACCTTCTAAATAGGACATCAATACCTGCCATTCTAACGAACTTAATATTTCCCCCATTTTTTCTTCAATATCATCAAATTCTTCCCTACTGATAATCAATTCTTCAGGGTCAGTAACTTTGGTTCCAGAGATCACATCTAAAAGAGTTCGATCAGAATCTTCATCATAAATAGGTTTATTTAGTGAAACATAAGAATTCAAAGGAATATGTTTTTGCCTTGTAGCTGTTTTAATTGCAGTAATAATTTGCCTTGTTATACAAAGCTCGGCAAAAGCACGAAATGAAGAAAGCTTGTCGCAGCGAAAATCACGAATAGCTTTATAAAGTCCAATCATACCCTCTTGAATAATATCTTCTCTGTCAGCACCTATTAGAAAGTAGGATCTAGCCTTAGCGCGAACGAAATTTTTATACTTATTGATCAGAAATTCTTGAGCTGTATCATCTCCTTCTTGAGCAACCTCAACAATTTCCTCATCGACCATAGTTTCATAAATTTCGCTTATTTGTCTTTGGGGATTAAGGCTCATCTAATCGCCTCCACCTATAAACTTGTCACAATATATTTAAAACACACTTTCGCCCCATCTGCGACTGAAACAATTGTAAATTGTTAAAATTTAAATACAAAATGCTTGGAGGCTTAATTTATTAGGTTGTCCAGTCACACATGTATTATACATGAAAAGCAGTTTTGCTTCAAGTCATGATGAGGCGACGTTCTTGGCTCTACAGGTAGCTGCACTTGTCCCAGCAATATAATTATATGAAGGCTTTTGGCTTTTAGAAGCTAATATAATTATTTTGGAAAAATCGTTTTAAGTTTCCAAATAAAGCAAAGTTAAAATTTTTAGTTTTTTAATTTTTTATTGTTTACAATATTATGTCTATATAGTAAAATTAGTGTGAAAGTTATCACAATCACTAGGGGTTTTTATCTCCTATTGTGTGAATGAATTCACAATCACAAATAGTTAAGGAGGATTTATCTTGGATGGGTTTTTGACTTCAACCGAAATAATTCAAACCATCATCAATAAGGCAATTGGTAAGGTTTCAAGCAACGTTTTAAAGCAGCTGCTGTTAGGAATATTAGGGGGACTTTTCATAGCTTTTGGTGCAAATGCCAGTATTGTAGTTATGCAAAACTTAATGGGAATTAATCTTGGAATAGCTAAATTATTGGGAGCTTGTGTTTTTCCAGTAGGTTTAATACTAATTACATTAACAGAATCTGAATTATTTACAGGCAACAATTTGCTGATTTTAGCGGTATATGATAAAAAAATTAATTTCTGCTCCTTATTGAAAAGCTGGATAGCAGTTTACTTCGGCAACTTTATTGGCTCCTTTTTACTCGGCTTTATGGTTGTTAAATCCGGTATCTTAACCGCCAATACCTTTGCTTTAGTCCTCTCAACTGCTCAAGCAAAAATTGATTTGACATTTACAGAGGCTTTTATTAGAGGTATTTGTTGCAACATTTTAGTTGTCTTGGCAGTTTGGCTGGCAACCGGTGCCAAAGACGTTACATCCAAGATGCTTTCCTGCTTCTTTCCTGTAATGATTTTTGTTTTGTCTGGATTTGAACACTCCATTGCTAACATGTACTACTTTTCGGCAGCCCATATATTAGGTTTTCCTTTTTCTTGGCAGCAGATAATTTTAACTAACCTCTTACCTGTAACACTTGGAAATATGCTTGGCGGAATTATCATACCCCTAACCTATTATCTAGCATTTGTTGAATTTGAAAAACAAGAAAAAATTTTTAAACTAAAAGTTTTACAGCCACTAAATAAGATAAATTCCCGTTATCAGATACAAAAATAAAAAATACCTTTTTTAATAAAAATTGGAGACCCTAACCAAATAGTTATTGGCGTCTCCATTTTTCTAATATTTCAAGTATGTTTAAATTTATTAGGCTATCTAATGGTTGTTTATGGGTATTATTGTTAGCATATAACTTCTTAGCTTCCTTATGCAGCCTTTGTACCTCTAATAACAGTTCCCTAGCTGAAAATCTTATGGCTCCTTTCCCGAGGACAATTCTCTGCTCATCCCAATCTGAGGTAGCAACGTATACTCGCTTAATATTGGGTGGTAATTGATGCATTAACTTTTCAATCACCGCGTCAGCAGTCTCACCTTCACCAGAGTAAATTACTTCCACCCCGGAAACAAATTCGGAATTTCGTACCCCGCCTTTAACCAGATGTCCATCAAAAACAATTATTACTTGGATACCTTTAAGAGAACTAAAACTAGCCATAATATCAATCAACCGCTCCCTGGCATGAGCTAAACTTTCAGCTTTTAACTTACTCAGCTCATCCCAGTAGTTTATGATATTATAACCATCAACCAGTATAACTTCGTCCAATACTAAACCCACCTTACTAAACTAAAGCTTGTTCTCTTTGCCGGTAAACCTCGTACATAATAACGGAAGCTGCAACGGAAGCATTGAGGGAGTTTATTTTTCCTACCATAGGAATTTTTACTGTAAAATCGCAGTTTTCCTTAACAAGCCGGCTTATCCCCTTACCTTCACTACCAACTACAACGGTTAACGGTCCTTTAAGATCGGCATTATAAAACTCTTCACGGGCATCCTGATCTGTCCCTACAATCCAGCACCCATTTTGTTTTAATTTATCCATGGCTTGGACTAAATTGGCAACCCTTGCTACAGGTACATATTCTACTGCTCCAGCAGAGGTTTTAGCTACCGTAGTGTTAACACTTACACCTCTACGCTTAGGTATAATAACACCATGGACTCCGGCTGCTTCAGCAGTACGTATAATCGCCCCAAGATTATGAGGATCTTCCAAATGATCAAGTAAGAGGATAAAAGGATCCTGCTGTTTAGCTCTTGCCAAGGCAAGAATATCCTCTATTTCAACATAACTAATGGGGCTGGCAAAAGCAATAATACCTTGGTGAGCCTTAGTTTCTGCCTTCTGAACTATTAATTGCCGGGGGACCCATTCAATAGGAATACCTTTTGCCGTGGCCAAATTAATAATTTCCTGATTTGACTTTTCTTCAGTACCTTTTGAAAACATAATTTTATTGATACTTCTACCTTTGCGCAAAGCTTCTAGAACAGGATTCTTCCCCGCAATTATTTCTAACGTCTCATCCACTTGGCCTCCACCTTTCTATTATTACAAAGGAAAAATACGTGACCATACTATCTGACAACTACATGTTTAACCCTTCCACAGGACATTTCCCCTTCGTAGCAGACACCCTCAGTAACACATGTAGGACCAGCTTTGCTGAACAAAACTGGAGCAACATCTTTGACTAAGCTCAACATCTCATTAGCCAGAGAACGAATTTCCCATTGGGCCCTCCTACAACAACGATGAGCAAAAAAATTAAAAAGACTTCTGGCATTAAATGTAGCTATAATTTTAGTTTCACAAGCGCCAGGTAATATATAACGGGCATCTTCTTTGGGTACTATTTTGGCTAACTCATCATAAGTCTCTTGCAGTTCCTTCATCTTTTGCTGGTACAAATTGAAAGCATCCTTATTTTTGGCTATTGAGGGAGGAATTATATAAGAAAAATTGTTTTCACTTACGTAACGTTGGGATTTTTGAGAGTAGGAAGCAATTCTATGTCTTACCAGCTGGTGAGTAAGGTTTCTGCTAACGCCCTCAATCCCAAAAGTAAAAGTTACATGCTCAAAAGGGGACTCATGTCCCATATTAATCAGTTTCTGCAAAAAATGAGCAATATTTTGTGTGTCTAATTTTTCTAGTAAATCATCAATACCGGAAGATGAATAGCAGAGTTTGGCAGCTGCCGCCACTACTTTTTCAGGCTCCGGTGTATGATTAATTAGTGTTACCCGCATCGCCTGTTTTCCCTT
Source organism: Clostridia bacterium (assembly GCA_012838615.1). Lineage (GTDB taxonomy): Bacteria > Bacillota > DUOV01 > DUOV01 > Zhaonellaceae > DUOV01. The sequence goes on from DUOV01000168.1 coordinate 4,740, forward strand.
CCTCCACAATTTGTAATAAGATCTTAAAAATCTCATCTAAACGACGGTAATCTTCTTTTAAATATAAATAACCAATTAAACACTCTAACCCCGTGCTAAAGCGATAATCCAACATATCGGCATTTTTAGGAGCATGACCCGACTTGGCATTTCTTCCTCTCTTAGCAATAGTTATTTCTTCTTCTGTTAAATCATCCTCCAGGCTTTTCAGCAATTTAGCCTGAATAGAGGCATTTACAAATTGAACTGCATTTTTATGAAGAATATTAACATTTTGTTTGCCTGACCATACTAAATAAGTTCGAACATAAAGCTCTAAAACAGCATCGCCGATATAAGCCAAGGCTAAAGGAGATATCTGTTCAGGTTTTTCAACAGGCGGCAAATAAGTAGGAAAATGCATGTTTGCCATTTATCGTCTCCACCTGACACCTTGTGGTGTGTCCTCAATAGTTACCCCTAACGCCTGTAAGCGATTACGGATTAAATCTGCTGTGTTCCAGTCTTTCTTGTTTCGAGCTTCCTGACGCAAATCCAAAATTATGGTCATCAGCCCATTAACAAATTCACTATCGGCAGCAGATGTTCCGGTAAGCTCATCTACCCTTAAGATACCTAGTATGTCCTGAGCAAAAACTGTCAACAGCTCCCAGGCCTCAGCAAGAGCTTCAGCAAAATATTTTGATTTACTGAAAGCGGCAATCCCACTATTGATTTCTCTGCATAAATCAAATAAGATGCCGATTGCTAAAGCAGTATTAAAGTCATCCTCCATCGCTGCCTCAAGCTGAACTCTAAAATCAGCTATTTTTTGTTGGAATTCCTTAACATCCTGTTCTAAAGCTGAATCCTGACCAGGACCTTGTTTTTTGACCTCACTAAGGTTACGCACAGTATTTTTGATCCGTTCTAAAGCTTTTTGATTCTCAGCCAGCTTACTTAAATCAAAATCTAATGGACTGCGATAGTGAGTAGAAAGCAAGAAAAAGCGTACTACATCCCCAGGATACTTACTTAGAATTTCCCTCACTAGGAAAAAGTTTCCTGTAGATTTAGACATTTTTTCTTGATTAATAGTAATAAAGCCGTTATGAAGCCAATAGCGAACAAACTGGCAGTTAGTAGAAGCTTCAGACTGAGCCAGTTCATTTTCATGGTGAGGAAAAACCAAATCGTAACCCCCTCCATGAATGTCAAAAGTAGCGCCTAAATATTTCTGGGACATAGCTGAACACTCAATATGCCAGCCTGGACGACCTTTGCCCCAAGGACTATCCCAGGCAGGCTCACCTGGCTTGGCTGCTTTCCACAGAGCAAAATCTAAAGGGTTTTTCTTACGCTTATCTACCTCTACTCTAGCACCTGAACGCAAATCATCGAGGGAACGGCAGGACAGTTTGCCATAATCCTCAAAACTATCTACTTCAAAATATACATCTCCATCTATTTCATAAGCATGACCTTTTTCAACTAAAGTTTTTATCAAATTAATAATTTCAGGAATGTGGGTACTTACTTTAGGGTGAACATCAGCAGGTCGTACATTTAAAGCTTCTGCATCTTTTTCATACTCCCTTATATATCGTTCAGCTAATTTAAGAGGATCTACCCCTTCTTCTTTCGCTTTGTTAATTATTTTGTCATCCACATCAGTATAATTTTGAACATAAGTTACCTTAAATCCTTTATATTCAAAATATTTTCTTATGGTATCAAAGACTACGATAGGACGTGCATTACCCAGGTGGATGTAATTATATGTGGTAGGTCCACAAACGTACATGGTAACTTTATCTGATTTTAGTGGAACGAAGTCTTCTTTTTTTCTAGTCAATGTATTATAAACTTTAATGCCCATCTTTTTTCTCACCCTCCAAATCTTCTATCCTACTATCCAAGCGTTGAATTTGCCTTTCAATAGCTAAAAACATCTCGTTAACCGGGTCGGGCAGTTGATTGTGCTGCAAAGCAATTTCGCTAAATGTTTTATTGGCAATATTTTGGCCGTTACGGACTACCACCCTGCCTGGAATTCCAACCACCGTACAGTTATCGGGGACATCTTTTAAAACTACTGAGCCTGCTCCAATCTTTACATTGTTACCAATCTTGATAGAACCTAAGACTTTAGCACCGGCACTAATAACTACATTATTCCCTATAGTTGGGTGTCTTTTACCTTTTTCCTTACCGGTACCGCCCAAGGTAACTCCCTGGTAAATAGTAACATTATCTCCAATCTCCGTAGTCTCTCCTATGACAACTCCCATGCCATGGTCGATAAAAAAGCCATGACCAATAACTGCCCCTGGGTGAATTTCAATACCGGTCAAAAATCTGCTGACTTGGGATATTATGCGAGCTAACAAAAATAATTTTCTTTTATAAAGAAAATGAGCAAAACGATGAAGTATAATAGCATGCACTCCAGGATAAGTTAAAATAATTTCTAATACACTTCTTGCCGCAGGGTCCCTTTCAAATACAACCTGAATATCTTTTCTGATCCTGCTAAACATCTGAGCCCTCCATATCTTTTATTTATTTAAGTTGTACATAAGTAAATATTATTTTTCTTTCCAAAATATTAAAAAACCTAACGTCATCTTACAGAGACGAAAGGTTTTCCGCGGTCCCACTCTGTTTGGGCAGTAATAGCCCCCCTCAAGCAAATTGCTATAACGGTGCATGCCGGAATAGCCTACTAAGTTCAGCTATTCACTCCAGGGTGCATTTCACTAAACCATCGTCTAAACTGCTTCCAGCCTACGGCAGTTCTCTCTGAAGACAATTGAATAGCTACTTTCCCTGTCCTCGCTTTGTCGGTTATATTATGGTCATTATAGAATGAGTTGGCTTTACAGTCAATTAGGTTAACTAATTACTTCCGGTAAAGTTTGGGCTAGCCTGTTCCGGACTTCTTTTAAACCGATAAAAGCAATTAAATCATGAAGTTCCGGTCCATGCATCTCGCCGGTTAAAGCAACACGCAGTGGCATATAGACTAGTTTTCCACCTAGTTTTAATTCCTTGGTAATCTCTTTAAGCATTTTTTTAACACTAGCCGGATTTATTTCTTCACTTTGCTCTAACTTGGAAAGTAAAACTCGAGCAACTTGGGAAACCTGTTCCCCAGCCAGTATAACTTTAGCTTCCTCGTCCTTTACACTAATTTCCATGGGAAAGAATACTTTTACGTAGGCAGGTATTTGGCTAATAGATACTACTTTATGTTTAATGGCACCTACAACTTGTGAGAGCCATTGATACTCCTGAGCAGATATATCATCACTTATTAACCCTTCCTTACGTAAATAAGGTATAGCCAATTCAGTAATCTTTTCTACTGAGCTTTCCCTTATATAATAACCGTTTAACCAATTAAGTTTATCCATATCAAAAACAGCAGGATTTTTAGCAACCCGCTCTAAAGAAAATTCTTCTATTAGCTCATCCATGGAAAATATTTCTTCTTCCTTTTCCGGTGCCCAACCTAAAAGAGCCAAATAATTAACCAAAGCTTCCGGTAAAAAACCTGCTTCTTGATAATTTACCACAGAAGTTGAACCATGACGCTTACTCATCTTGGAGCGATCCTTACCAAGTATTAAAGAAATGTGAGCAAACTTTGGTGGTTTTAATCCTAAAGCCTGATAAATCAATAGCTGTCTGGGAGTATTAGATAAATGCTCCTCACCCCTAATGACATGGGTTATATGCATGGTTGAATCATCAATCACCACAGCAAAGTTATAGGTAGGAATGCCGTCTGATTTAATGATTACAAAATCCCCAATGCCATTAGATTCAAAAGTTACATTTCCTCTAACTAAATCCTCAATTATAATTGTTTCGTTTTCAGGAACGCGAAAACGAATAACCGGTTTTCTGCCTTGTTTAACATATTCCTGTTCTTGTTCAGGAGTCAGACACCTACATTTACCCAAGTATCGAGGCAGCTCTCCCTTAGCCATTAGCATTTCTCTCTCTGCCGCTATTTCCTCCTCGGTACAGTAGCAGCGATAAGCAAAACCTGCTTCCAGTAACTTATCAACATATTTTCTGTATATGTCCAACCGTTCCGTTTGACGGTAGGGGCCAAAGGGACCACCTACATCGATTCCCTCGTTCCAATTAATACCAAGCCAACGCAAGGATTGTTTGATATTTTCCTCTGAAGCTAAGCTAGATCTTTCCAGATCTGTATCTTCAATCCTTAAAATAAAGTCTCCGTTTGTTTTTTTGGCCAGTAAGTAATTAAATAAAGCCGAACGTGCCCCACCTATATGTAAAGGTCCGGTAGGACTGGGTGCGAATCTTACACGAATTTTTTCCAACAAAAAAACCTCCAGTTATTAATATGCAAGTATGATTGTTTAAATAGATAAAGTCACCAGTCCCAAGTATTTTTAGTGATATTATGGAGCTAATAACTGGTTACTAAGGACCCCTCAAGGACTAGCCGCCCCTACAGGGGCGTCGTGGCGACTGGTGACTGACTAAAGCTCCACCAATGAGCAGATGGCTTGGGCGGCAATTCCTTGGCCTCGCCCGGTAAAGCCTAAACCCTCAGTTGTAGTTGCTTTAATATTAAGATAATGTTTGTCCAAATTAAGTACACGGCTGATATTATTTTTCATTTCCTCAATATATTGTGCCAACCGAGGCTTTTCAGCAATAATGATAGCATCAATATTATTCACCATAAAGCCCGCTTCAATAATTTTGTCTTTGGCTCTCCCTAATAATATCAGACTAGAGATATTTTTGAAATCTTGATTTTGATCTGGGAAGTGATGTCCAATATCTCCTAAGGCAGCCGCCCCAAGCATAGCGTCTATTATAGCATGAATTAGGACGTCTGCATCGGAGTGGCCAAGTAAACCTAAGTTAAAAGGAATTTTAACGCCCCCCAGAATTAAATCACGCCCTGTCGTTAAAGCATGAACATCATACCCGATTCCGACTCTCATTTTTTCTTCTCTCCATAATCAAGCGCGCCCTTTCCAAATCATCGGGCGTAGTTATTTTTATATTATCATAGTTGCCTTGAACTATTTTAACCTTATTACCATCCCATTCTACAATGCCTGCCTCATCATTTGCGCTAAAACCACAGACCATAGCTTTTTGCATGGCCGGCCATAAAATATCCCAATGAAACACTTGAGGTGTTTGAATTGACCATAAATTATCCCTGTTTAAAGTCTTTACAACTAAACCTTCTCTATCTACTTCTTTAATAGTCTCTTTGACAGGTGTAGCCAAAGTTGCAGCGCCAAATAGTTTCCCTGCTTCCAGTACCTTATCAAGCTCGGTCTCAGTTAAAAGTGGCCGTACTCCATCATGCACGACCACTAACTGTCCTCCTGGCAGTAGGGCTTTTAAACCATTAAAAACCGAATTCTGCCGTTCATGCCCTCCACCAACTACACTTTTTATCTTTTTAAAACCATATTGTTGTACAATTTCTTGACGGTTTTTTTCTACTTCATCTTTTTTGACCACGAGGATAATCTCGTCAATTTGCGCACAATTCTCAAAAAAATTCAGAGTATGCACAATTATTGGTACGGAAAAAATAGGAAGGTATTGTTTGGCGATTGAAGTGCCCATACGATGGCCTTCACCTGCAGCAACAATAATCGCAGCAGTTTTAGACACTTACCTTTACCTCCAATGCTTGATGTTCACTATTATACTTTTTTTCTGTCCCCTTGGGCTTAGCAAAAATCATTCTCCCCGCTGCGGTTTGCAGCACACTAGTTACCAAAACTGTAATTATCTGTCCAATATATTTTCGTCCGTTTTCAACAACAATCATGGTTCCGTCATCCAAATAGCCGATTCCTTGTCCAGTTTCTTTGCCATCTTTTATCACCTGAACAGTCATTTCCTCACCAGGCAAAACAATCGGTTTCAAAGCATTGGCTAATTCATTAATGTTTAGTACTTTGATCCCCTGTAACTCAGCTACTTTATTTAGGTTAAAATCGTTAGTAATCACCTGAGCTTTAAGCTCCTGAGACAATTTAACCAGTTTGCTGTCAACTTCGGCGATATCTTCGTAATCCTTTTCGTAAATCTTAACCATGATATCTAATTCTTTACGAATTTTATTTAAAATATCCAGACCACGTCTTCCTCTGTTGCGCTTTAAAGCATCAGACGAATCGGCAATATGGCGTAATTCCTCTAAAACAAAACTAGGTATTAAAAGTATCCCTTCTATAAAGCCACTTTTACAAATATCTGCTATTCTGCCGTCAATAATTACACTCGTATCAAGAATCTTATACTGCAGTTTTTCTGTTTCTAGTTTGGAAGTTTTGTCTTTACTACTGAACTTAAAATTACTGAAAAAAGAAAGAAAATCTTCACGTTTTTTTGTCCCTACACTCCAACCCAGGTAACCGCTGACCAGACTTGCCAGGATAGCTAAGTAAGGACCAACTAAAGGCAACCTATAAATGGAAACCCCAAGTAAATTAGCTATTATGAGTCCAAAAATCAAACCAATTGCTCCACTTATGATATCTTGAACAGGAGTTTTTTGCAGCTTTTGCTCAAACCATTTTGTCGTAGTAATTGTAATATGTATTAAACGAGGAGCCACAGCGTAACCAATAAGACCCAAAACTATACCCAACAATCCTATTAAAGCCCATTTAACTTCAATGGGCCCGTCTGCCCAAAAGCTTGTAGCAACTGACCCTATAGAAACACCGCCTGCTGCCAAACTTAGCATAATTATAACTCGTATTAAACCGACAATCATATCAGCACCTCCTCTCCTTTAGTTTCCCTGTCTATGAATTTCATTATACAATAGTTTTGGAAATTGCTTCAAGTAAATACAAGCAGATTGAAAAACTTGTACCAGACATGAGGCAATAATACAAAATATGCGAGCGATAATAAAAAACGGGCCATTGATTGTTCCGCGTAAGCGGTCAGGAGCACACCTCCAAGAGGCAGGAAGCAAGAGGTAAAAGGTAAGCCGACTTTGCAAAACCACAAAGATCTAACCAACAAAAAAGGAACTATCCAGTTCCTTGAAGTATTAAGCCAAAAGCTTTTCAATCATTTCTTCCATTTGATCCTTTTTAGCACCTTTTACTAAGACTAGTTCACTAATTAAAATCTGCCTGGCGTTATCTAACATTTTCTTTTCCCCGTTAGACAAACCCTTTTCCTTATGCCAAGCACTTAAATTACGTACAACTTCTGCTACTTCATAAATATTACCACTTTTAATCTTTTCCATGTTGGCACGGTAACGGTGATTCCAATTAGGATCCATGGTGCCGCCATGTCCCTTTAAGATATCAACAACTTTTTTATATCCATCGTCATCAATGATCTGTCGCATACGTGAATCCTCGGCATTCTCCAAAGGAACCATTACCCTCATTTCACCAAGCGGAAGTTTCATAATATAGTATTTGCGCTTCTTCCCCAAAACTTCTTTCTCTTCAATTGCTTCAATGACACCCGCGCCATGCATGGGGTATACCACCTTGTCTCCTATTGAAAACATAAAGTCACCTCCTACAATGACTACTTATAGTATAACAAAAATATTCTTATGTGTCAAAAATATAAAATTATAACATAGATATAAAATGCATGTCAATACAAAAAACCGAAAATGATGCTTATAAAGCTATCCTAAATCATCACCGTTTTAAAGCTATCTGTAGTGCTTCTTCTACAGTTCTTACCCCTATGATTTCGATAGGCATTTTATTATTTAAATACTTTAAATTATTATCGGGAATTAGACACCGTTTGAAACCAAATTTTGCTGCTTCTTGGAGCCTTTTTTCAATTTGGCTTACAGCACGTACTTCTCCTGTCAGACCTACTTCCCCAACTACCAACAGATCCGAAGGAAAAACTTGGTTTCGTATGCTTGAAGCAATAGCCATACATATTCCTAAATCAGTTGCCGGTTCATCGATTCTCACACCGCCAGCAATATTTAAATAAACATCTTGGTTGCCTAACACAAAACCAAGTTTTTTTTCCATTACTGCTACCATTAAAAGAAGCCTGTTTAAATCTAAGCCGGTTGTTAAACGCCGTGGATTACCGAAAGAAGTGGGGCTTACTAAAGATTGGAGCTCTAACAAAATTGGCCTTGTACCCTCTATACAGGGAACGACAACAGAGCCAGTTACTCCGATTGGTCTTTCAGCCAAAAACATTTCAGAAGGGTTTAACACCTCTACTAAACCTTGCTCTCGCATTTCAAAAACGCCAATTTCATTCGTAGAACCAAATCTGTTTTTTACCCCTCTTAAGATACGGAAAGCATGATGTCTTTCGCCTTCAAGATATAGTACAGTATCAACCATGTGCTCTAATACCCTAGGTCCTGCTAAGTTGCCATCCTTTGTCACATGACCTACTAAAAGTATAGTTATCTTATTTTGTTTAGCTATCTGGAGGAATCTGGCACTACAGTCCCGAACTTGTGCTACGCTGCCTGGCGCAGAGGTCATTTGAGGATTATAAATAGTTTGGATGGAATCTATTATCACCAAATGTGGATTTACGTCGCTAATACAAGATTCGATTACTTCTAAATCTGTCTCAGGAAGCAGATAAAGGTTGCCGCTTTCTATTTCCAGCCTTTCTGCCCGCATTTTTATTTGTTCGGCTGATTCTTCCCCTGATATGTAAAGTAATCTGTATTCCTGTTGGGCAAGATTGGCTGCCATTTGCAGTAGCAAGGTAGATTTACCTATTCCGGGATCACCGCCAAGTAAAATTAATGAACCTGGAACCAGACCTCCTCCCAAAACCCGATCTAACTCGGAAAGTTTTGTCAAAGTCCTGCTATACTTTCCACTTTCAACCTGGGTCAAAAGAACTGGTCGAGCTGTACCTTTTGTCGAAGGTTGGAATGTATTAGGTTTAACTATTTCTTCTATCAAGCTATTCCACGAACCGCACCCGGGGCATTTACCCATCCATTTGAGAGTTTCTGTTCCACATTCCTGGCAGATAAATCTCGTCTTTATTCTGGCCACCTAAACACTCTCCCCTGCTCGTAATAAAATTTCATAGCAATTATATTAAAAGGCGTTCAAGTCTTAAATTTTTCTTGAACGCCTTTCAGTATTTTATTTCTTCACTAAATTTATTTTACCTTCTGTAGCATCAACCAAAACCGTATCTCCGGATGTAAATTTACCTTCTAATAATCCATCAGAAAGTTGATCTTCAACAAGTTTTTGGATTGCTCTACGTAGTGGTCTAGCTCCATATTCTTCGTTAAAACCTTCCTCCAGCAAGATATCTTTTGCCTCTTCTGTGACTTCCAATTTAAGTTTTTTATCTTTAATTCGTTTCCCTAATTCTTTGAGCATCAGGCCGATAATCTCTTTTAAGTGTTCTTTACCCAAGGGGTGGAATACAATTAGCTCGTCAACCCTGTTCAAAAATTCCGGGCGGAAGGTTTTTCTTAATTCACTCATCACTCGTTCTTTCATCCGCTCGTACGAATCTTGCGCATCCTCCGCAGCTTTAAAGCCTAAAGAACGATCTCTTTTAATTGTCCCAGCCCCTACGTTAGAAGTCATTATTATAACTGTATTACGAAAATCAACAGTTCTGCCTTTTCCATCGGTTAAACGACCATCATCCAGTACTTGTAGCAGAATGTTAAATACTTCCGGATGGGCTTTTTCAATTTCATCAAACAAAACCACAGAATATGGTTTTCTTCTTACTGCCTCAGTCAACTGCCCGGCTTCTTCGTATCCTACATAACCGGGTGGGGAACCAATTAGTCTGGAAACAGTATGCTTCTCCATGTACTCTGACATATCTAAGCGGATTAAAGCATCTTCATCTCCAAACATGTTTTCCGCTAAGGCTCTGGCTAACTCTGTTTTTCCTACCCCTGTTGGGCCTAGGAAAATAAACGAGCCAACAGGTCTTTTGGGATCTTTTAGTCCCGAACGGGCTCGACGAATAGCCCTGCTAACCGCGCGGACAGCTTCATCCTGACCAATAACCCTCTCGTGTAAGGTGTCTTCTAATTTAAGCAGTTTTTCACTTTCTTCCTGGGTCAGTTTGGCTACAGGTATATTAGTCCAAGAGGCCACAATACCGGCAATGTCTTCCTCCGTCACTTCAGATTTTGACATGCCTTTTTTCGTTTCCCAGCCCTTTTGTAAATCCTCCAGCTTAGCTTTCAATTCCTGCTCTTCATCTCTAAGTTGAGCTGCCTTTTCATATTCCTGGGCATGGATAGCAGCTTCCTTTTCTTTCTTAACCTCTTCGATTTTAGTCTCTACCTCTTTTATATCGGGTGGAGCAGTATAGATGTTTAACCTTACACGAGAAGCAGCTTCATCAATTAAATCAATAGCCTTATCAGGCAAAAAGCGATCTGTTATAAAGCGGTCTGACAGATTAACAGCTGCTTCAATTGCCTTATCTGTTATCTTAACCCTATGGTGAGCCTCATATTTGTCTCTTAAACCGTACAGTATTTGAACAGCTTCCTCTTTAGTAGGTTCACCGACAGTAATTGGTTGGAAGCGTCTCTCTAATGCTGCATCTTTTTCAATGTATTTCCTATACTCATCTATAGTTGTTGCACCTATACACTGCAATTCACCACGAGCTAAAGCAGGTTTTAAGATATTAGCTGCGTCAATTGCACCTTCAGCTGCACCGGCTCCAATTAGAGTATGAAGTTCGTCGATAAATAAAATAACATTACCATCCTCCATAACCTCTTCTAGAACTTTTTTTAGGCGCTCTTCGAATTCACCACGATATTTGGAACCGGCTAAAAGTCCTGACATATCCAAGGTAACAACACGCTTTTCAGAAAGAGTTTCAGGAACTTTCTTCTCTTCAATTTTTTGAGCTAAGCCTTCAGCAATTGCAGTCTTACCAACACCAGGTTCACCGATTAAGACAGGGTTATTTTTAGTTCTCCGGCTTAACACCTGAATAACCCTCTCAATTTCTTTTTCTCGCCCTACAACAGGGTCTAATTTCCCTTCTTTAGCATAAGCGGTTAAATCCCTGCTGAACTTATCCAAAGTAGGAGTACTCGTTTTTTTAGTTTTTGAAACATTTTTATTAGGATTTTGTTGAACATACATGCCTTGGGGTCCTACTCCAAACACAAACATGCCTATTGGATTGCCCATATTACCGCTTAATAACTTCATTACTTCCATTCTTAACTTTTCTGCCGTCTAACCGAAGGAACCCAAAATATGGGCTGCTACTCCTTCACCCTCTCTGATTAGTCCAAGTAATATATGCTCTGTTCCCACATAGTTAACACCCATGTAACGAGCTTCTTCCCAAGACAATTCCAACACCATTTTAGCCCTGGGCGTAAAACCGATCTCTTTAGCTTTAGATTCGCCCTGGCCTATTAGTTTAATAACTTCTTCACGTATTTTGTTTATATCGAGACCCAGGCTTTTTAAGGCTCTAGCTGCAAAACCTTCGCCTTCACCAAGTAAGCCTAGTAGTAAATGCTCTGTTCCAATGGCAGGATGACCTAGTTCTATTGCTTCCTCTTGTGCTAACTGAAGCACTTTTTGGGCTCTTTCTGTCAAACGTTCCCACATTTTTAATTCCTCCTTGTACAATATAGTTGGTTTTTTGACATGCTGAAAAATCAACTTTAAGATCTTTGACAACCACATAGGAACGCTGATACTTCTTAGCCAAATAATTCTCGTAGCGGCAGGGGGCTTCGAC
>DUOV01000169.1 GCA_012838615.1 Clostridia bacterium
ATTTTATTAGCCACTATAGTAACGTGTAAACTTTGCACACCTGCAGAAAATAATTCTTGGTTAATATTGTTATATATTTTTGTGATTTGTCGTTTTACTTTATTTATATCCATAAGTCATCACTAAATTTATTCTTCACTAAAGAAGAAGTTCCTTCTAAAATTAAAGGAGTTTTTAGCCAATACTTTATTTTATAAAGCTTAGCTATCTCTAATGTCAAAAAAAATTGACAACAGTCCTATTATCTCGACACCGTCTAAAAAAATTGGCGTAATATATTAATGCCTATCTTAACTTTAAGGAGTGAAATTATGACTTGTACTGCCTATGCTGAAATCTTTGGTGGACCGCTGGCTCCTCATCTTCGAGGAATAGTAAGGTTTTTACCTGCTGCAGGCGGAACTTGGGTAGATGCAGAAATCTGGGGCTTGCCGCCTTATCAACCTGCTCAAAGTATGGAAAACCCCATCGGTCCCCACGGCTTCCATATTCATGAGTACGGCAATTGCCAAGTAGGTAAACCAACTGATCCTTTTCAAGCTGCAGGCGGGCATTGGAATCCCTACCTACAGCCTCATGGTAACCATGCAGGGGACTTTCCCGTTTTGTTTTCCAACAATGGCTATACCCACATGAAGTTTTTTACGGATAAATTTTATCCCTTCCAGGTAATCGGTAAAGCAGTTATTATTCACCAAAACCCTGACGACTACCGCAGCCAGCCTGCCGGAAATGCCGGCAAACGTTTAGCTTGTGGGATAATCGTCCAGGGCTAGTCTTATATTTCTATACTTTCCCCCGGGGCTAAAGTTAAAGCTTTTAGCCCTTTTTTCTCAACATCTTTTACAAATTGTTTTGCATCCTGCTTAATAACAGGAAAAGTATTAAAATGCATAGGTATTACTAATTTAGGCTTTAACATTAAGGCCGCTTCCAAGGCTTCTTCCGGATCCATGGTGAAATTTCCTCCAATAGGAAGCAAGGCACAATCTAGAGGATTCATCCTGCCAATTAAAGCCATATCCCCAAAAATGCCTGTGTCCCCGGCATGGTAAACACATTTTCCTCCCAGATAAATTACATAGCCACAAGGGGTACCCAGGTATATGCTTGTCCCCTTTTCCTCAATGGATGAACCATGCCAAGCCGGTGTCATGCGAAGTTTGCCAAAGTCAAAGTGATAAGTACCCATATACATAGCATGAGACCTAGCACCCTTATTCTCACAATAATTTGCCAGCTCAGTAGGAGCAATAATCAGCGCCCCTGTCCTTTTAGCAATATCTATAGCATCTCCTAAATGATCCCCATGACCATGAGTTAATAAAATATGGGTTGGGTTTAGCTCTTCAGCTTCAACTTTTGCCAGCTGATTTCCGGAAATAAAGGGATCGATCAGTAGAACGTACTTCCCGTCTGTCAGACTAAAAGCCGCATGTCCCAAATATTGCAGTTTAAGCATAGTTTCACCTACCCTTTCAGTAATAAAAAATTAGATCTGTTCACCAAAGAATTCTGTTAAAAATATGAAAATCCTTCTACTCCTATTTACAATTACCAGAAACAGAATTAAGGAAGTATTTGTTACCCATATTCGTATATAGACATGGATAGAAAGCATAAATATATTTAAAAAAGCAACAAAATGGTGGTGTAAGAAAGTGCCATTATTCACCAGTCAACCGGCTAATGATCTGCTCTTAGCCAAACTAACAGATGATAAATTACGTTTCGTACTTAGCATCATAGGAGAGTATATCCTAAATGTAAAAAAATATAAGGTCTGTTGTAATGAACAGTCTTTACCCTTTTTTCTCATACTCCAAAGCAACGGAGAGCTTTTCTATTACTTTTTTGAAGAAAACAAATGGAAAAAAAAATTCCTATGCTTTTGCAAGGAAACGTCAGATTTCTATTTAACTGTTGATAACCAAAACTCTTCCTATATACTTGTTGAGAATGAGGAAAAGAACTGCTATTTATACTACTGCAATAAAAATAAAAGCTGGACAGAAAAAAAAATTGCTAGGAATAATGGCTTTAAGCTTCTTAAATGGTTTGTAAAAGGGGATAAAATCTACATTATAGGCACAACTGCCAATAAGTCGTTAACCTTTTGGCAAGTATCTACTGTTAATCTGGAACAATGGTCTAAAATTTATGATTATCCATTGCCGGACCAAAAATTATTAAATATCTGGTTTACGTTATTTACTGGTGCGGAGTTCTTAACTGCGGAATTCAATGATACAAATATGAAACTTATTTATAATAGTCTTAATGAAACCGGAGAACTTTTATGCAAACAGACTGTGACTTGTCTAGAACATTTCAAAACAAGCAAGCCTATTTTACTCAGAGATACATTGAACGAAGGTATTATTTTTGTTGCAGATAACCGGCTGTTTCTTTATAAATATCTAAAGAGATACCAGAAATGGGTAGAGTTAACTACCAACGGCCATTTATTCCCAGCAGCAGTTGAAGAAATTAACATGATAACAGGTACTGCTAATTCCCATCTAGCCTTGACCAAAATTCTAAATATGGAATTAGAAACACCAGTAGTAATCGGGCTGGATGCTTTAATCCAAGCTATGGAAATTAAAAGAGCTCAGTCTCTTGGATTCCATGGTATAAGAAAACTTGGGCGAAAACTTTAACTGACCGACCGGCCAAAATGTTAGAATTTTCTTCAGCCTCGATTGATATAATGATAACCCAACTTAGAGATTCCATAAACAATATGCGCTGCATTTATTAAATTAGGGTCAAAGCTAACACATAACTTTTTCGGTGTGTAGTAAGGCTTAACGTCAATAATTCCTTGGAGCCCCAATAAATGCTTTTTGATTATGTCATAATCATTTTGACTATGCATGTCTATTACTGTAAAACACATTGTCATGAACTCTTGGACATTAGCCCTTTTTGAAAGTTGAATTTCGTTTAACCACCCAGTTTGATAATTTATTTTCCCTGTATACCAAGACATATTTGGTCCTCCTTATTTCAATCTTTTTGTACCCACAGGCACCTGCCCGCCTTTTGCCTGGCATCACCCTTTTCTAGTTTGGTTTTTTGATGATTTAGATGTTACATATTTTACCTTTCCCAAATAAGATGCATACCAACTCATGTGTTTTTCCTCCTTTATACAAACAAACTGTTTGTGTTAACTAACTTCAGCAACCATCCCTCTTAAAATCAATCCCTTTTAATCTAAATAAGTAGTCAATATAGGTTAAGGTTATAAAGTTAGGGTTATAGGAAACTATCAATTTGTTGGCATCATTGTTATCTATTATTAGCTCTTGAACATATCCTCCAATAGCTCCATATATTTTATTTCTGACCTCATCAGTTTCTAGCCCGGAAATATAATACTCAGCCTTTTTAAAAGATTCCCAAGACCTAACCTCATGCCTAGCATCTATATAAATCTTTGTCGACGGTTGTTTCATAAATAAAACACCCCTTGGATTTTTATTATACATAGTATGCATATCTTAACATTACTGTCATTACTGCCAATAACAAAAATTGTTATTTTACAAAGGTATGATTTAGATGCGACTTTTTTGTGACCTGCATTGGTACTGTAACATAAGGAACCCTTAGACATACAATATAATAGAATTTTCCAGAACGGAGGTAGACAAACTTGATAAACATTATCTATGGCGGGAAAATTATCAAAGCCCTTGAATCTGAAGCTGTGGAAAGGCTTAAACATACATGCAAGGTTAAACAATTAACTTACATAGAAGATTTAGAGCATAATAGCTTAATACTACTGCCAGCCCTTGAAGGTAAGACTATAATTATAAAAACCTTAGCCGACGACGAAGAACTGCTTTATTTGGCTCAGCAATTAAAACAAAAGCTTCAGACTAGCGGTGCAAGTATTATTGTTGAACAACAACAAACTGTAAAAAGAAGAGTATTAAAGCTCTTAGACGACCAGATAGTTTTCTGTCTGAACAAAAGTACCCATCAAGAAGAAAGAATTTTATTTTATACGTCCTTATTCCATGGTAACCATTGTAACGACATTGTTAAAAACCTTATTCGTCATTTTGTAAAAATAGCTATTGCAGAAACTAATTTTAATATTGCCAGTCTCCTACAAGTTTTAACTAAAGTTAGATATTGGCCATATCTTGTTTTTACACCATTGCCAACTATCTTAATAGAATTTGGCAGTACAAAAGTAATAAAAAGTCTGGGTGAAGATTTATCAGAGTGGCTCCTAAACAGCTTTATCAGTTGCTATGGCAAAAATTATGCTGCCAATGATAATTTGACGGTTAACCAGCTTCTGGAGGAAGTTGATATAACCAGTCAGAAACAAGAAGAACATGAACAGGAAAAGCAAGAACATATTAAGCAAATAGAAGAAATAAATGAAAACATCAAAAAATTGTTAGAGACCATTAAGTTAAAAGAAGAATCTTTACTGGCGAAAAAAGAGGAGCCTTTGGAACCCCCCCAAACCATTAAAGCTAAAGATAAAGCAAAACAACTCACCCGTAATGAGAAAAAAATCAGAACAGGCCATCATAAAAAAGGTTCGGTTATGTCAGTTAATAAGCTCCTGTTTAATTCTAACCACTACCCCTTAGTGCTTCCTCTGGACGGACCGGTATATCAGTTTACAAGAACAAAGCCACACAATGATCTGTTGCCGGTATCGCCTGCTAATGCCTTGCAAACTTTTTCCAATACTAGTGTTTACCCTCCAGGAACAGTCGCTAAAAGTCTATTTCACGAGCAATTTAAGTCCAATCTCACGGAAAAGGAAGCGGAAAATATTGAACCTGTCGAGGAAGACATGAAAGACGGAGAGACAAAAGTTGCTGAAACAAAGATGGAATCTTCAGAATTTGCCTCAACACTCCAAGAATTTAAACGACCTGATTTAGCCACGGAAGAACAAAATGTACCCCTGGCAAGCAAATAAATATATTATTTTCACCGTCAGAAATTAACAAGATTGCTAAAGTCCTAATATTATAGATTAGGATAAAAAAATCCAAAACCATTTTTAGTAAGGAGGAATAGAGATGGCAGAAACTAGACAACAGGTTACTCCGGGACTGTGCCCACCAGAGGGATGCCCTCCCTTTGATCGTATTGAATGCATTGTCGTAGAAAAGGTATATGACAGCTGCTTCCAGATCGATGAACGTAGCAGGGACGTTGTAGTTGATACAACAACAGACTGGACCACAGGAACATTTGCAGTTGGGGATATCGTAGGATGCAGTTTAACTGAAGGCTTAGGTATTACTTGTACTGAAGTCAGTAGAGTCCCCACTTCCGAACCGGGATTCTTTACTGTAACCCTTGCTATTAGCGTTCCTGTGACCCTCACCAACCCCAATGAGGCTACTGAAACAGTCGATACCGTATTTACGTTCACGAAAAATGTAACGCTTTGTGCGCCTGAAGGTACTAGCATAAATTGTAATGAAAGTTCCCTACTCTTATGTAACTGCATGATAACTGCCGTTAATGACGAAACTGTTACTGTAACCTGCGAAATCCATGCTTGCGTCGTTATCAAAAGTACATTAGTTGTTCAGTTACTTGTTCCCAGCTATGGTTTTTGCATTCCTGCACCCTGTGTTACACTTCCTGGAGTATGTCCTCCACTACCGCCGGCCCAGTGTTTCTAGGCACCGAACTTTTTAGTTCAGAATATAAGAGGACACAAAAAAATTCCGGTATTAAAACCGGAATTTTTTTATTAAAAACTTTAGCTGATTTGACTGGTAATCGCTTGTTTTGCGATCTGCCCTATTTTAATCTCTATTTTTCCCAAACACTTTTGGGTATACACCACATTGTAAGATCGTATTCCACACCTGTTCCATATTAACGGTAAATCTATCCACAGTAACCTTTACAGTCTTTGTCTCTAAATCAACTGTAGTTTCGATTATGCCGGGAACTTGTAACAAAGCCTGTTTTAGCAGTTCACAGTCTTCTTCATATCTCATTTCCGGCACGTGGAATACATGTATGTTAGATGTTATCAGCGGTACGTAAGGTCCAGGCGCAATCCATTTTGTCCGTTCAACGTTAATTATTTTATCAATACTTTTGTTATAAACACTCATAGGCAAACCTCCTAATTATTTTTGAATAGCTGTACATTCTAATATAGTTTATGTTAAACCAGCTTTTTTGCTATATTAGCTTTGTCTTTTATGCCCTAAATGGGTATTTAAAAAAACCGCCCTACCTCCCTAAGCTGGAAAGCAAGCCGATTTCTAACAGGTTAATTTTAATCTCATTGCGGCTGTACGCTGTTGCTGATGCTAGCAAATAATTGTTTGTTAAAGAGGACGGAAGGATCGTTGGGCTTAAATTTTTCTGCTCTTTGATTATATTCTACTGCCTTTTCAAGATTGCCTAACTGGTAATAGCAACAGCATAGTTCTAGACAGGGTATAAGCCCCCAATAGTCCACTTGAATAAATCCCCAACTGTTTTCCGGTTTTTTTAATTGAGTCGCCAGTTCAAACCAAAAGATTGCCTTTTCAAGGTCGTTTAAATTTTTATAATGATAGCCTATTTCACAACAGACTTCAGCCCTGGGAAGGTCGTAGGAAAAACTTTTAAACAAAGCCTCTAAGGATTTCTGATAATCCTTTTTAATTGCGTAGCAGCGAGCTAGTTCCAAACAAGCGTTAATACAATCTTCATACCAACCTTGACCTGTTTCCAGGAATTTTGTAAAATGCTCTATCGCTCTATCGTATTTCTCATTATCCTTTAATTCACGAGCATAGTAATAGAGCCCCCGTGGAGTAAGTTTGTGACCGCTGGCTAAAAGTTTCTCATAAATGGCCAGATTCCTTCCGGGCAACGAGGAACAGGCTTTCAGATGGGTTATACAAAGATCTGAGATAAATATTTGACCTCTGATATCTAGATATTCATGTACCGGCTCACGCCATTTAAAATTGCAAACCCTTTTAACTAATCTTTCTCTCAAGTAGCTAAATGTCGCATTCCCCTGTTCATCAAAAGCTATGTTATACTTCATCATTACTGCATCGATTTTAGGATCTAGGGCAGCTAGTAATCGTCTGAATTTTTCCCTGTCCTCGGGTAAAACTACATCATCCGCATCAAGCCAGAAAATATAATCCATTGTAGCCTGTTCAAAGGAATAATTCCGGGCAGCAGAAAAATCGTCTATCCAGGGAAAATCGTAGACTTTTACCGTATATTTCCTGGCAATTTCCTTGGTCATATCCTTTGAACCTGTATCGACGACAATGATCTCGTCTACAAGATCGTAAACTGAATCCAGACACCTTCCGAGGGTATCTTCTTCATTTTTTACAATCATACATAGGCTAACGGTTGGCATCATGATCCCTTCCGACTTAATTCAATAATAATCCTGTCTGCTCAAACAACTGAATACAACTTTTATGCCAGAAACAGAGGTTGTTCAGCACCATAATTTTATAGGCTTACTTATAATAATTCAGCGCTGGCATAAGCGCATGGAACAGTACTCCTTTCATCATCAATGTTAATCATCGGCCTCAAAATAATACTCTGCCGATGGGCAAAGTATTATTTGTTCTTACTTTTAGATACGAAAATCATGCAAAAAGTTAATATCAGCTTTTGAAAACAACAAAATAATAATTACGTCCCAAACTAAAACAACTTTTAGACAAAGACAGGAATTTTATTCCACCATAAGTTTCCAGGAGGATACTAAGTTATGTTGACTCCTGCACTAGCATAACCTGTAGCAGTTCTGAGCAAATCCTCGCCTGTAACTGTTTCGAAAAATACCATTAAAAGACGGGTCTCTGCCGTAACCGGTATATTTAAACCGCTTAAAATACCTGTACTGGTGGTACCAATTGGCAGAACACCGGTAAGTGGCGGAGCCAGGTTGATTAACGTTCCTGCCAGCGGTGTAAAGATATTATCGGGTGTTGTTGACTGATACAGCTGGGCATTAATCGTAATCGTTGTATCGATATAGGATACAGCTTCTGACGTGCTGAAATATGCTGCAATATCAGTAATCACTCCATTGCGGGGAACTGAAAAAGCCATATTGGTTACACCAGTAAGATCAATGGTGCCCCCTAAAATTGCCAAACCCGGTGTGGAGTTGCCAAAACCGATAAAAGCAGGAATACCAGCCGAGCCGTCTATAGTTGAAGTTAGAGTAACAGGGAGTCCGGAGGCAAAGGGAATAATAGCTCCGTTACCATTTGCTCCTGCTGGTCCCCTAGGTCCTCTTGGACCGGTGGGACCTGTCGGACCCTGCTGGCAGATTATTTTAGTGCTTTGGGGTAAACAGGGACAACAAGTTACTCCATAATAATTACAGATATAATTATTATTTCTGGCATAACCGCATGGAACAACTCTTCTTTCATCATCCATATAAGCTTCCACTACCTCCTTCGAGAATTTGTAGCAAAATAAAAAAATATAACACAAGCATTTTCCCGGCCTGGAGAGTATCATTTGTTCTTACTTTAAAATATGTAGATCTATGTAATAACGTTAATGTTTGTTCAGGTTAAAAATTAGTGCCCCTCAATCTGTTTAAGGGAGCAACGACAAATTATTTTATCCGGACCAAACAAAAACCAACAAAAAACCTACCACTAGTGGGCAGGATTTTTCACTCAAAAATTATCTTATTTATTTCATGTAAGCTGTCTAAGTCATGGGCAACCAGCATGTATCGGGAAAGGGTATATAGAGTGTCACCGATATATATGATCCTTTCCACATTTTTGGGACTGTTATACCAACCGTAACCCGCTTTTTGATAATCATCAGCACTTAGGTGGGTAATTTTTCCTCGCAGTTGAAAGCCTTTTTCCAGATCTAGCTTGTAGACATAAGCGCCCTGGAAGGTAAATTCCCCGTACTCGTAGGCTTCCTGACTTTCAACTTTTCTTTCCATTACTGTTACCGGAAAAGCTAAAAGATTTTTTTCCTTGGAGAAAAGCAAGGCTTTATGATTTCTTAAAAGCTCTGACTCTGTGCCTCGATCTCCGATTAGCACCTTAAATTTTTCTACCGGCTTTTCTACATTTATCACATCAAATAAAGCGATTTTCATGCCTTGGTAATATGCTATTGTATCAATCTCATTCCCTTGCCAATCTTTTTGACTAACTTCCACGGTATCCTTACCGAAACCGATAAGATGGTTTTCATCATAAGGATGTAGATAATCGCTATAACCAGGAATTTTTAAAGCACCTAAAATTTGGGGGTTAGTAGGATCTTTTAGATCTATAACAAAGAGAGGATCTACTTTTTTAAAGGTTACAACATAGGCTCTTTCCCCCATAAATCTTACAGAGTAAACTTTTTCTCCTGGAGCAATGTTTTCCAGCTTGCCTGTGATTTGTAAGCTTGCATCTAAAACGTAGACGTTATTTTTAGACGTCCCTTCATCAGTTCGCCAAACCTCGCCTTTAGTAGTTACAATCCGGAAACTGGCACCATATTCGTCCATAGAAAACTGATTCAGTATTTGACCAGGTACTTCCCCTTGACATTGA
>DUOV01000016.1 GCA_012838615.1 Clostridia bacterium
AAACAGCAGAATGAAAGAAATCGCTTCTGCTATTCACGAAGGGGCTATGGCCTTTTTAACTAGGGAATACAAAGTATTGGTTTTCTTTATAATCGGCATGGTTGCCTTAATTTTAATCTTAGGTTTTACCACAGGTTCAGAAAGTCTGAAACCTGAGACTGCTATTGCCTATATTATGGGTACTATCACTTCTATTCTGGCAGGTTATTTTGGCATGAATGTGGCAACTAAAGCTAACGTTCGTACGGCTAACGCTGCTCAGAGTGGTATGAACAAAGCCTTTGGCATTGCTTTTTCCGGTGGTGCTGTAATGGGCATGTGTGTAGTTGGTCTTGGCATGTTAGGGGTCGGTATAGCCAATCTGCTTTTCGATGATCCCGGCGTAGTTAACGGTTTTGCTTTGGGGGCCAGCTCAATTGCTCTCTTTGCTCGCGTAGGCGGTGGTATTTATACTAAGGCTGCTGACGTAGGTGCTGACCTGGTTGGTAAAGTAGAAGCCGGTATTCCTGAGGATGATCCACGCAACCCGGCAGTTATTGCTGATAATGTTGGCGATAACGTAGGTGACGTAGCCGGTATGGGGGCTGACCTTTTCGAATCCTATGTGGGTTCTATTATTTCAGCTTTGGCTCTAGCTGTGGCACTTCAAATTAAAAACGGTTCGATTGTTGCTTTAATGATTGCTGCAGCCGGTGTAGTTGCTGCTATTATCGGTACCTTCTTTGTTAACACTAAAGAAGGCGGTAACGCTCAAAAAGCTTTAAATACCGGTACGATCGTATCTTCGATTTTAGCTATTATCTTTACTTATTTTATTTGTACAAACTTTATTGACAGTTTTACTGCTGGAGATAAAACCTATACAGGTTTTGGGGTGTTTATTGCTACCATTAGTGGTTTGATTGCTGGCTATTTAATCGGAAATATTACTGAATACTTTACTTCTAGTGACTATAATCCTGTTAAAGAAATTGCTGCTCAATCTGAAACAGGTACAGCTACCAACATCATTTCTGGTTTTGCTACCGGTATGATGAGTACAGCACTTCCCATTATTGTGATTGCTGTGGCCATTATTGCTGCCTTTCAATTTGCCGGTATCTATGGCATTGCTCTGGCAGCTGTTGGTATGCTTTCTACAACCGGTATGGTTGTAGCTGTTGACGCTTATGGACCTATTGCAGATAACGCCGGTGGCATTGCTGAAATGTCTCACCTTGATCCTAAAGTGAGAGAAATTACCGACAGTCTTGATTCAGTTGGTAATACTACGGCTGCTGTTGGTAAAGGATTTGCCATCGGTTCTGCTGCTCTTACCGCTTTAGCATTATTCTCAGCCTACACTCAAGCTGCTAACGTAAGTGCCATTGATTTATTGAGTGCCAAAGTGGTGGCCGGTGCTTTTATCGGCGGTATGCTGCCTTTCCTTTTTGGAGCACTTACAATGCAAGCTGTGGGTCGAGCTGCTAATAGTATGATTGAAGAGGTACGTCGTCAGTTCAGAGAAATTGCCGGTCTAAAAGAAGGAAAAGCTAAACCTGATTATGCTAGGTGTGTTTCCATTAGTACTGATGCGGCTCTTAAGGAAATGATTCTGCCTGGCCTTATTGCTGTAGCAGCTCCTCTTATTGTTGGCCTCTTGCCCGGTTTAGGGAAGGAAGCTTTGGGGGGAATGCTGGCAGGTGCAACTATTACAGGCTTCTTAATGGCTGTTATGATGGCTAATGCCGGCGGTGCCTGGGATAATGCAAAGAAATACATTGAAAGTGGTGTTCATGGAGGTAAAGGTTCCCCTGCTCACGCTGCCGCGGTTAACGGTGATACAGTTGGTGACCCCTTCAAAGATACCTCCGGACCTGCTATGAATATCTTAATTAAATTAATGACAATTGTAGCTTTGGTATTTGCACCATTGTTCATGTAGTTAGGAAGTATATTAAGTGTTGGGTTTTTGACCCAACACTTTTTTGTCTATTATTTGCCAGGGGATTTATATCTTTGCGGATTAGTCCCGCTCCACAAAACATTCGCCTGCTTTCTTGGTAGCATTAAGTTTTTCCATAAATCAAAGCTTAAAAAAAAGACAATTTTGGGTATAATACAAGAGATAAACTTAATGAGTTAAGGGGATAAGGATGGAAAGAGAACAATTGTTAGCTTTTATGCGGGAAAAGGCTTATAAACCGTTAACAGCAGCTGAACTGGTTGCAGCTTTGGAAATTGAAGACATTAAAAGCTTCTTAGAACTGTTAAATGAACTGGAACAAGAAGGAGCAATTGTTTTAACAAAGAAACACAAGTATGGCCTTACCGAAAAAATGGGTTTACTCTCAGGCAGAATCCAAGGCCATCCTAAAGGTTTTGGCTTTTTTATTCCTGATTTGGCCAATCATCCTGATGTTTTTATAAACCCGGAAGATTTAAACGGAGCTTTGCATCACGACCGGGTTATAGTTCGCTTAAACAAAGCAGCAGAAGGAGGCTCCAGGCCTGAAGGAGAAGTAGTGCGTATTTTACAGCGAGCCAATAAAACTATTGTCGGAGTTTTTCAAAAGTCGAAAAGCTATGGTTTCGTTGTACCTGACGATAAGCGGTTTAATTTAGATGTGTATATTAGTGCCGATGATATAGGTGAAGCGAAAAACGGAGATAAAGTAGTAGTGGAGATAACAAGTTGGCCTCAGAAACGTCACAATCCTGAAGGTAGAATCATTGAGGTGCTTGGTCAAGCCGGTGCACCTGGCGTTGATGTGTTGTCCATTATTCGCAAGTACCAATTGCCGGAAGATTTTCCTACCGAAGTATTAAGAGAAGCAGATAAACTCCCTGAACAAGTGAGGGAAACAGATCTAACAGGTCGCCGTGATTTGCGACATATAAAAATGGTTACTATTGATGGAGCTGATGCCAAGGATTTGGACGATGCGGTTTCCATAGTACGTCTTTCCAACGGCAACTACAAATTAGGTGTACATATAGCCGACGTAAGTTATTATGTCCGGGAAGGAAGCATCTTGGATAAAGAGGCCTATAATCGAGGTACCAGCGTCTATCTGGTTGACAGGGTAATTCCCATGTTACCTAAAAAACTATCTAATGGGATCTGTAGTTTAAACGCCGGAGTGGATAGGTTGGCTATGACTGCAGAGATGGAAATTAACGCCCAAGGTGAAGTGGTAAAATACGAACTTTATCCTTCCGTTATTCGTGTTGCTCAGCGGATGACTTATGAAAATGTTTATAAAATCTTAGTAGAGCAAGATAGTGAGCTAATAAACCGCTATCAAGATTTTGTGGAACATTTTAAGCTTATGGAGAAACTAGCCCAAATATTACGGCAGAAAAGGCTGAACCGGGGAGCCATCGATTTTGATTTTCCAGAAAGTCAAGTTGTTTTAGACGATAAAGGAAAGCCCATAGAAATAGTGCCCAGGCCTAGAACCATTGCGGAAATGATTATTGAAGAATTTATGCTTTGTGCCAATGAGACAGTTGCTCAGCATATGTACTGGCTGGAAACACCTTTTATTTACAGAGTTCACGAAGAGCCGGATCTGGAAGATATTTTTAAACTGAACGAATTCTTGAACAGTTTAGGCTACCATGTAAAAGTGTCTGATCAGATTCATCCTTCAGCTTATCAAAATGTTGTGGCCAAAGTAGATGGTCGGCCGGAGGAGCGAGTCGTAAATACAGTATTGTTGCGTTCCATGAAGCATGCTCGCTATGCAGCAGAATGTTTGGGCCATTTCGGGTTATCAGCAATGTATTACTGTCATTTTACCGCTCCGATCAGACGTTACCCGGACTTAGTTGTTCATCGAGTATTGAGGGAATATCTGGAGAAAGGTACAATTGACGGAAAGCGGAAGGCTAACTTGGAAAGGTTAATGCCAGCTTATGCCGAACAATCATCTATCCGGGAAAAAGCCGCCGAGGATGCGGAACGGGAATCCGTTGACCTGAAGAAGGTAGAATTTATGGAAAGACATCTGGGTGAAAACTTTGAAGGTATCATCAGCAGCGTCACCTCTTTTGGCTTCTTCGTAGAATTGGATAATA
>DUOV01000170.1 GCA_012838615.1 Clostridia bacterium
AAAGACCCGGCCGATAAAGGCAGCTCTCTTGTACTCAGGAAGGTTGGTAACATCGATGTCATCTATGACTATAGTGCCTTGATCAACAGCATAGACGCCCGCAACGCAGTTCAGCAGCGTAGACTTGCCGGCTCCATTTCCTCCAATCAGGGTTACAAAATCCCCTTCCTTAAGTGTAAGGCTGAGGTTTGTTAAGACGCTCTTTTCGTTGATTGTTCCAATATTAAAAGTTTTGGACACGTTGTTTACTGTCAGCACCTTACATCCTCCTTTATGGACTTATTAATTGGAGGCAAATAAGTTTTTATTACCGGCAAAGATAGAGCGAGGGCGACTGTAATTGCTGTAAAGAGTTTTAAATCGTTGGCCGGCATTCCTAATCTTAAAACTAAGGCAATAATAATACGGTAAATTATAGCACCCAAGGCCATGGAAGTCAGGCGGAAGTAAAAAGTTTTACTGTTAAATAAGACTTCACCGATAATTACCGATGCTAAGCCGATGACAATAGAACCCACTCCCATTTGGATGTCGGCAAAATTTTGACTCTGAGCTATCAAGGCCCCGGAAATGGCAACTAAACCGTTACTTATTACTAAACCTGCGATCACCATGTTATTTGTATTAATTCCTTGGGCCCGGGCCATTTGGGGATTATTACCCGTTGCTCGGATGGCACAACCGATTTCTGTGCCAAAAAACCAGTACAGAATACAAATGATTCCTATCACACAGAGCAAACCTAATAAGGTAACGGCATTAGTGTGATTTAGACCCATCTTTTCAAAAATCGTATAAATAGTATCTATCCTTAATAGAGATACGTTGGCTTTACCCATAACGCGCAAATTAACAGAGTATAAGGCAATCATAGTCAGGATACCTGAAAGTAAGGCTGGTATTTTGAGCTTAGTGTGCAACAGTCCTGTTACAAGTCCTGCTATCATGCCGCCTAACAAAGCAAGGCATGTAGCCCCAAAGGGGTTCATGCCATTGTAAATAGAAGATGCTGCAATAGCTGCTCCTAGGGTAATACTTCCTTCTACTGTCAGATCGGCAATATTTAGAATCCGATAGGTAATAAAGATGCCGATTGTCATTACTGCCCATATTAAACCTAGTGAAATAGCATCTAAAATAATTTGTAACATTGTCTTTCCTCTCTTTATTTAGTCTGCAGTTGATTTAAGTCTATTCAACATACTGTTCAAGATCAGATGGTATGGTAATACCAAATTCCTCCGCTACAGCACCATTTATATAGTAATCAAACTTTTTAGCTGATTCGATGGGCATAGTAGCTGGCTCAGCCTCACCGTTAAGAACTTTGGCTGCCATTATACCTGTCTGATAACCTAATTCATAGTAGCTGGTGCCGAGGGTTGCCAGTCCGCCTTCTTTGGCCATCCCGGTTTCACCGCATATTACCGGGGTCTTGGACTGGGAGGTTACGCCATGAACTACAGGCATTGCGGAAGAAAATACGTTGTCTGTAGGGATGTAAATAGCGTCACATTGACCCACAATGGATTGAGTAGCTTGTTGAACATCGTTAGAGTTGGTAACAGTTACTTCCACATAATTTAGGCCTAAATTTTCGATAGCTTCTTTAGCCATTGCTGCTTGCACAATAGAATTATCTTCGCTGGAGGTGTAAAGCACTCCAACTGTTTCGGCATTTGGTACCAATTTAACCAATAAATCAATTTGCTCTTTTACAGGATTCATGTCAGTAGTACCGCTAACGTTTCCTCCAGGTGCCTCGTTAGAATCCACTAATCTTGCTGCTACATAGTCAGTAATTGCAGTTCCCAGTATAGGAATATCAGAAGTTTTACCTGCAACAGCTTGAGCAGCAGGCGTTGCAATAGCTAGGATTAAATCTACCTTGTCGTTGACAAAACGGTCACTAATGGTGGACAAGTTACTTTGATCACCTTGGGCGTTTTGATAATCAAAAGTAATATTTTTTCCCTCAACGTAACCGTTATCGGCAAGACCAGCAATAAATCCTTCTCTTGCTGCATCAAGGGCGCCATGGCTCATATACTGGATGATACCAACATCAAAATGTTCTTGAGCTGGTTTTTGTGTTACATCTTCCGTTGAGGTACTGTCATCATTGTTAGGGCTTCCATTGCCGGAGCAACCAACATTTAAAACGAGTAATCCAGCAATTAACACTCCCATTACTAACTTTTTCAATAATTTTTTGTTTAATTTTACCATCCTACCTTCTCCTCCATTTTGTAAATGTTTATTTTCAATTAACCTATTAACAGGTTAAATTGTAAAGGGAGATAAAAAATTCGCCCCTCTATACAGGGGCGAATTTTAATTCGCGGTACCACCTTGCTTCGTTGTTTGAAAAACAACCTCAGTAAGTGACTAACATCACTACTCCATTCTAACGGTTGGACTCCGTCACAGCCTACTAAGCTAATGCTATTCAGTGTGCAGCTCGCAAGATGAATTCACAGTACTTATCCTGCCTTCTTTCACCAGCCGAAGGCTCTCTTTAAGGAATACATACTGCTACTGGTTCTTGGTCATTACTTTTTCTACCTCTGTTTTTTTATTATGATATTTGCCAGCTTCAAATTTGTCAACTAGTAAAAATTTAATAACATTAAT
This sequence comes from Clostridia bacterium, assembly GCA_012838615.1. Taxonomy (GTDB): domain Bacteria; phylum Bacillota; class DUOV01; order DUOV01; family Zhaonellaceae; genus DUOV01. The sequence goes on from DUOV01000170.1 coordinate 2,635, forward strand.
ATCATAGCTTTGTTTATGTTGAAGTTATTAGTAGTAGAATCTTCTAATTAACATTTATGACCCAGCTTCATATAATGTATATCATAACCTGAGGGGGGAAGGAATTTGGAGAGGTCAGCCTATATTTTGGCGACAGAAAAAGCTATTCTTAGCCAAGGTAAAAAATGTGTTCATCGCACCCACTATCTTTGTCATACCAAAGAAGGGAATCGTCTCCCTCAGGATATCTGCCCTCTTGAGGCAGTTGTTGCCAACTTATACATAACTGATGTTAAAAAAAAAGGAAGCTGGGCCAAGGTTTCAGGGACTTATGACCTATTTGTATGGTTTAGAGACAACCAAAGACATACAATTGGCTTAGCAGAAGCCAAAAAATTTTCTTTTACGGAACATATTTCACTAAGTACTGTTTTAAAGAATAGTGTCTTACAAGGTATTAAATCCCATCTTTGTGTACAAAATCTTATCCTTAAAGTGGTTAGAGTTGTTACCGGGCGGTGCAGAGAAAAAAACTGTCAGGACTATGATCAAATATTAAAAGTAGTTGTTGAGCAAAAGTTAATAGCCTTTGAGTATAGTTTACAGCCTCTCTGTTTACCTACTTGTTTACAGTCCACAGAAGAGACTCAAAAAACCATTCCTAACGCACCTGCCGTAATAAAAGGCAAAGTAGTAACAAAAAAGGGAAATCCTTTACTTCGAGTCAGCATCAAGGCTTTTGACGGGATTAACGAATATGAGACAAAAACTAATTCGGAAGGCAAATATTTCTTACCTCTTTATCCTGATGAATATGAGTTAGTAATCGCTAAAAGTGGTTACATAGCCCAAACCTTTAAATTAAATTTAAGTTCAGGTGAAATCAAGTCTATAGATTTTAAATTGGAGAAGAAGCTAGCAAGAAAAGGATTTAGGCTAAAATTCCAGAGGTAGGTGAACATATGGCTTTAAAGGATAATTTACGCATAGTTATTCGCAGAAGTCAGGAGTTGGCTCATAATTGTAGAAACTTTGCCGCAGAAGCAGGTAACAATCCTGCAGCTATGGTGTTTACTCAAATTGCTGATAGTCTTGATTTTCATCTTAAAGATTTACAAAAAGAACTAAAGAAATATTGTGGCCCCTGAGGCTAAATCATTGTCCCCAAGTTTTGGGGACTTATTTATATCTTTGCGGTTTTGCCAAGTTGGCAGGGGAGCGGGCGAATAATTAGCTTACTTAGGACTTGGTGCAAGCCAAGTTTTACTAATAATTTGGCAATTTTTCAGACTTCTTGCATATATTGTTATGAAACATTGGTAAAGGAGGTTCGCTTAAGTGGCGTCTGATATGGAAATTATTAAGAAAAGAGTGCGGGTTGCAATGGCTCTAGGTGATTGTCAGGAAGAAATTGAGCTCGAGCATGAGGTTGAATTTCCGGTTAAAGTACGAAAAATAAGAAGTGTGTGTGTTAGTATTAGTGAAATTGAGACTCGGCCTGAAGAGGGAACGGTTTGTGTGGAAGGAAAACTCTGCAAAAGGTTTTCCTGGGTAGCCGACTGTGACGGAGAATATAATGGTGTAAATTATGAAGCCGGCGGAATATATGATTTGCCTATCGAGGAAAGATTCACCCATTATCTTGCCCTAAAAGATTTACTCCCAAGTGCTGATGCTCAAGCCCAAGTTAGAATTAAAAAAGTGGGAGAACCGACTAAGTGTTTAAGCGGAGATGATGTGCCTGACATATGGAAACAATCGGTGGTATTAGAAACATACGTTACAGCTGATATGCCTGTAGAAGCGGAAATTGTAACTGATATTTATGCCTCGGGTAAGGATCTGAAGATAACTAAGGCAACTTGTGGCATTGAAGATCTTAAAGGCCAGTGCGAGAAAGAAATTAATGTGGTAGCTGATATTGATTTCTCCCGTTGTGTGGCCAAAATATTAAATGTACAGACTAGGCTTACAGATTTAAAAGCGGAAGTTCTGACAGATCAAATTATGGTAGGAGGAGTACTACGTAAAAGGATTTATTATGTTGAACAAGACACAAATCGGATGTATGAAACTACTATAAAAGAGTCATGGAGTGAAGTATTTGATCTTCCCGGAGTTCAGCCAGGTATGGAAGTTAGGGTCGAGGCGCTTGTATCTTATTGTGATGTTGTACTTAAACCGGAAGATAATACCAAAGCGCGGCAAAAAGCTGTTATCAAAGTCAAATGCAAGGTAGTAGAGGATGTAGTCCTTAACTATATAAAAGACGTTACCGGTACTGACTGTAAAGTTATTAAAGGAAGCCTTCAGTGTAACGATCTAGTAGGTTACGGGTGTGTAGAGGTTGCGGTTAGGGATGATATTTGTTTCGATCATCCCGTTAAGAAAATAATGAATAAAGACGCTACTGTCAGTTTTGATTACAAAAAAACTGAAGTTCATTACGGTGGAGTAAAAGTAGTAGGGGAGCTATATAAAAATATATGTTACGTAGACAGATGCGACGGGGCAGTATGGGAGGAATGTTTCTCTGAACCTTTTGAGACAAAAATAGATATTCCTGATGCAGAACAAGGAATGAAAGTTAGGCTAAGCAGCCGGGTAAAAGAGATTGATTTAGTTTCTCCTGATTATCCCATGGATTGTTGTTATGGCCCATTTTCAGCCAAAAATTATCCTTGGCAACAAACCGCCATTGTCGAAGTTAAGGCTAAAGTGTTTGCACCTAAAAAAATGGAAGCAGTAACAGATATTATATGTGAGCCTGTACCTAGTCCGACACCTTGTCCGACTACTACACCATGCCCAACAAAACCACCTTGCCCTAGTCCGACACCAACGATACACCCAACACCGACTCCAAAGCCTACCGATTGTCCTCCAGGTCAACCAGGGCAACCTAGTATGCGCTTTTATATAATTCAGCAAGGCGATACCCTCTATAAGTTAGCCCAAAGATACGGTACAACGGTAGAAGCCATTATGGCTCTAAACCCTGGCATCGATCCTTATAATTTGCAGATTGGGCAGGTTATTAGAATACCTTGCGGCGTTCCTGGTGCCAAAGGATAAAAATGCCAAGCCGTTTTTAAGCGGCTTGGCATTTTTATCCTTAAGTTTTTATAGGAATTAAATTATTTTACGCAGATTTCATGGGTTCAATTAAATATTTTGTGGCAATTGACATCCTCCGCTAATAGTATAAAGTAGCCGTTATTAAGTACATAAAGTACATAGGAGGGTGATAAAATGGCCGGTGAATTTGAAAGAATGATAAAGGGAGAAGAAGGAGAAGAAAGAAAAGAAAGAGGATATGCTCAGCAGGCAGAAGAACCTAAAGCTAAGTTAGAACCTATGAGAGTCAGTTCTTCCAATACAGAATCTTTAGGTTTTGGTGGTAAGGATAAATGCAAGGACAAGTGTAAAAAGAAAAAACCTCATCATGGGTTGGACAAACAACTTATCTTTATTATTTTCCTAATCCTGATCCTACTGCTTTTAAGTGACTAATAAAATTTAAAGCCGTGCTAGCACGGCTTAATTTTTATCTTTTATAATAGTACTTTGAGCTTCTTCGTGCATGATTTTTTTTCCTTCTTTTCCCCCCTCTTCTCCCTTAGAACTGCTCCTTTGTTCCTTCATAGAAGAAAGGAGATTCATCATCGTCATGATAGCACCGGGATTTTTACTGATTAATCCTGCCAAATCTCCAGTATTTAAGTTTTTATTATTTAATAATCCACTTAATGTATCAACCAAATTGTTTCCTTCACCGTCACCATGGGCCTGGCTGCTTACCGGTAGCTGAATAGTAACGGGTTTAATCAGGTTAACTATGCTTAAAAGGGTAAATAAGCTTAATAAAGCCAACAGCTGATCACTCGCTATTTTTGGGTTTTTATCCAGCAGATTAAATAAACCTGCCACAATATCAATTCCTTCGTTCTTCTTCTTATCCAAAGTCCTTCCCCCCTCGATAAAATTTTTCCATGCTCCTTTAGCTAGTATATTCATGACTTCCTAATAACTTGCCAAAAAAATTTTAGCCACTAGGGTGGCTAAATCTGGATTATATCTTCCTTTAATTCTTGATGGTCAAGCTTTTTAGCTTTCAAGCTACTGGTAGCCATAATCAACAGTATTAAAATCAAAAATAAGCCGAAGGGGTTAGCATCTTCTAAACTCTGCGCATCTGCTTCCCCGGACACAGCTAAGGTTTGAGGTTGATTGAGGGTAGAAAAAACAGTTATGGTTTTTTGGGCAGCATCGCTAGAGATTAAGTCATTAAGGTGAGCAGCCAGTTGAATCATTGTTTTACCTGTTTCCCCTACAAATGGAATAGCGCTTTTCAATAAATTAATCATCTCTTGACGCATATTTAGCCTCCTTTCTGTATTTAGGCTCTTGTTATATGGTATGATTACTATTTTTTGGCGGTGAATGGCAAGATATGGTGCTGGCCTATATGCCCAATAAAAGAATAAATACTTGGACTTTTAACCAAAATAAAACAAAACCTGAAAACGAATGGAGGAATAGGTTTGGAAAAGCAGTCCTTCAAATTAACAGCAATAGGGATAATTGTAGCCGCCCTTATAGTCACGACTCTTTATTTGGGAGTAGAAAACCTGGCCAATAATCCAGCTAAAAAAAGCAGAACTTCCGTTGAAAACTTAGAGACTGCACCTGTACAGACGGGGTGGGAGCTGGTTAGAAGAGAAGATGAAGTAAATTTGTTAACTAGGGTTATTGCTGCTGAAGCTATGGGGGAACCTTACGAAGGTCAGGTTGCCGTTGCTGCAGTACTTCTAAATCGGGTAAGACATGCTTCATTTCCTAATACCATAAGTAGTGTAATATACCAACCTCACGCCTTCGAAAGTGTATCTAACGGATTAATATGGCGAGTAACCAATCTGGCAAGTGCGCGAAAGGCAGCCATGGATGCTTTAAACGGATGGGATCCAACTTATGGTTGCTTATATTTTTGGAATCCCTATAAACCTGTAAGTAAATGGATTTGGACCAGAAGAATAGTACGGCAAATAGGCAATCATGTGTTTGGAATTTAATTTAAAGAGGTGGGAAAATGCGTAATTGGTTTTATGGCATAATGGGGTTGTTGCTTTTAACATGGGTCGTCAGTTACGGATATATAGAACGAACAAACAGGGAAGTAATGGCTAATGCTTTGGAAGCGGATTATCAAAGGGAATTTTATAATCTTGTCTCTCATGTAGAGCAGACGAGAGTTTTACTGGGGAAAAGTCTAGCTTCCGGTTCTCCAAGGCATAATATTTTGTATCTAACTGAAATCTGGAATCGGGCAAGTGACGCAAGTGTTTCCCTGGCCCAATTGCCACTTACTGATATCAATACTTCAGCAAGTCGAAAGTTTTTAACTCAATTAGGGGACTATGCTTATTCCCTTGCTCACGCAGAGGCAAATGGCCGAGAATTAACTGAGCAAGATTACCAAAACCTTGAGGATTTTTATGATGAACTAGGCAAGTTTAGCGAGGATTTGCATGAGATGGCGAGTCGGGTATACGATGACAATTACCGATTTACTGATAGCATGCTTAGGAGAGGGATGAGAACGGCTATCGCTGCCAATGACCACTTAAGTAATTTTGTAGATATTGAGCGTAGGTTGCAAGGATTACCTTCTCTTATCTACGATGGCCCTTTTTCAGATCATCTGGAATTAATTGAGCCCAGAGGTTTAACTGGTTCTCAAATCTCTCAGGCTTCTGCTGAAAGTAAGGCTAAGGAGTTTTTGGAAAAAAGCCGGAAACAGGGTTATGTAGAAGTTGGCTCAGCAGATCAAGTTAATGGAAAGATTAAAGCGTATTCCTTTACTTTTGACCCTCAGAACTCAGGAGGTTTGATTACTATTGACATCAGTAAAAAAGGCGGTCATCCTATTACCATGTTGAATAGCCGGCCTGTTGAGAATGTAGTTCTTTCTCAAGAGGAAGCCAGTCGTAAGGGCAAAGAGTTTTTGGAGAGCCTAGGGTATAAGAATATGGTTGAAACTTATACTGTTAGGCAACAAAATTCTCAAGTTATTTCCTATGCTTATCAACAAGATGAAGTTATAATTTATCCTGACCTGATTAAGCTAAAAATTGCTTTAGATAACGGAGAAATTATCGGGTTTGAGTCTTTTGGTTACTTAATGGCCCATCATGAGCGAGAACTTCCTGAACCGGAATTAACACCGGAAGAAGCTAAGGCAAAAGTAAATTCCAGGGTACAGGTAGAAGGGATCAGAAAAGCTGTAATTCCTATGCTCAACGGTAAAGAAGCTTTTACTTATGAAATTAATGGTAAATTAAACGGTGAACAATACCTTATCTATATCAATGCTTTGACAGGCGATGAAGAAAACATCTTACAAGTAGTCAGTCAACCAGAAGGTAAGCTGGCAATTTGAGATAAAGGTTAGGAAGCCACTTTAGCTGAAGTGGCTTCTTTAATGACCATATACAAACTTAAAACTCAAAATCTAACAGGTCCATTACATTTGCTATTCGATTAACAATAGTTGAACTTTCAGAGCCGGCAAAGAGCAAGCCAACAGCGTTGTTATTCTCATCCAAAACTAAAGAACCGCTATCTCCCGGACTAGCCATGGGTCCAGTTACTATTTGATCGGCGAAAATTACTTCTTCGTTACTACCCATTTTTACTTTTAGCGTAGCAGCCTGGGCTTTAACGACAGCGCTATTAAGGCCGCTGGAACGACCGCTTTTGAATAATTTCATTCCGCTTTGGGCTTCTTTAACACCTTTAACCATGCCTATACCCAGTATTTCCGGAGTGATAACATCATCTCTTATAGGCCTGGCCAAAGCTGCATCTACTATATTTTCAACGGATGTCTTCTTAAACAAAGACATTTTATAATGGGGTTTAATCAATTTAATAAAGTTATTACCAATTCTCTCCAAAGCGGCCGCCCGAGGACAGCTAGAATGAGTATACTCTCTTAAGATAGGAACAAACCTTTCCAAATAACCTATTAGTTGGGCTTCAGTTCCTCCATCGTAAGGGCCTGGTTGGAAAATAGGGTCGCCGATTTTACAACGTCCGTCTTTACCATCGGAACTATTAGCCAAAACATGATTATTGGAAAGGATCAATGGCTTTTTTGTTTTTTTATCCTTCACTACTGCTCCAAAAGTACCTGCCGAAATTTTGTAATGACCGATGCTAACCCCAGGAGGTGCAGGACGAACGTAATCAGTTCTGCTTAAAAAACGGGGTTCACCTATTTCTACAACGTCTGTATCTAGGTCATACATTTTGGGAGGTATTTTTTCTCCTCTTTTCAGGTCGTGCTCCGGCAATTTCTTTTTAACCAGTATTATTACGGCTGGTTTATCGGTGTGCCGGCCATTGGTTATCTTAAAGCCTTTACCCACGCCTACAATATTATCCGAGGTCTGTAAAACTCTATTACGATTGATGTTTAAAAATCTATCTATTCGATCCATTTATGGTGCTCCCCCTTGTTGATACTTCCTTACACTATAAAATATTAAAAAGCCCTTAAGGTGGTGAATGAGAAAAGCAAAAAAGCTACAAAAAGTAAAAAAGGCCATAAAAAGATGGCAAAATCAGTTTTCTTAGCGTAAATTACAGTAGTGGAATAAAGAAGCAGAAAAAAGACCCTCTAAAAGGGTCATTAGGGGGAATATATGTAAAAAGATTTAAAACATCTTGGAAAAATTGCTTAGGTCAAAGCCTGTCACCTCAGACATAATTCCTGCGGCTAATTCTCTTGAACGCTCGTAAGCTTTATTAATGGTGTCGACTAAGTCTCGCTGTAAATTATCCTGACCTAGGGTGTTTAAGGCATCGGGGTGTAAACGGATATCTTTTATTATTCCGGAACCATTAATTACTACTACTATTAATCCTTGGCCTCCCGTTACTTCCGTGGTTTTTCTGTCCAATAAACTTTTTGCGCGAGCTAGCCCTTCCCTAAAGCGGCCTGCTTGAGCAAATAAATCTTCAAAGTCCATTGCCTCGCCTCCTCATTTCTTCATAGTAAAGTATATTCGGGTCAGATCTAAAAGGTTAAAGGAAAGTTTTGGTACATAATATTAATAGTTTGTAAAAAAAGTAAAAAATTTGAAGGAGCTTCCAGTTATATGTCGAACCATACTATATATAGTAGTAGGATAAAATATTTAACACGATATATTGAAATGGGAGGTATATATGAAAAAAAAGCTTCCTGCTAAAACAGCTCACTTATCTAAAATGATTTCTGTTAAATCTGCCGAATTAACAAAACTTTGTCTAAAAAAGAAGGTAAGCTTGCTAGACCCCGAAATTTATAAACGTAGTTTGGAACTCGACGAGTTAGTAGTACAATATATGAGGAATTGGCAAAATAATAAGTAAAGGGTGTTGGGTAAGTAAAACTTGACTTAGGTTTAGGGCTGTTTCATAATTAGAGCAATAAGGAGGGAGCTTAATGGATCCAATTGCCTTTAAAATAGGATCTTACGCCATACGTTGGTATGGAGTGCTGATTAGTCTTGCTTTAGGTTTGGGGACTTACCTTGCCTACAGAGAAGCAGCAAGGCAAGATATTGATCCGGATCATATTTTAAACATTGCTTTACTTGTTGCACCGGCAGCAATTGTCGGAGCTAGAATATATTATGTGGTTTTTGCCTGGGAAGCTTATAAAGACAATATTTTGGAGGCCTTTGCCATTTGGCATGGTGGGTTAGCCATTCATGGTGGGCTGATAGCCGGTGTTTTAGTAGGTTATTTGTATGTTAAACACCACAACTTGTCTTTTTGGAAACTGGCAGATATAATTGCTCCAAGTATAATCTTAGGTCAGGCTATAGGCAGATGGGGTAATTTTTTTAATCAAGAGGCTCATGGTGGCCCGGTTACCCAGGAATTTATCAATTACTTTCCACAATTTATCCAGAAAGGCATGTATATCAAGGGAGTGTATTACCATCCCACCTTTTTATATGAATCAGTCTGGAACTTTCTAGTTTTTTTATTTTTGCTGTTCTTAAGGCGTAAAAAAAATGTACCTACTGGAACAATATTTTTATCTTATCTTATTTTATATTCAATAGGAAGGTTATTCATAGAAGGTTTACGTACTGACAGTCTGATGCTTGGTCCGGTAAGAGTCGCCCAACTTGTCAGTGTAGGGTTGATTGTAGCGGCAAGTGTAATTCTTTATAAAAGATGTAAACAGTAAATTTCTGGTGTTTAACCAGAGATTTATACTTGTAAATCAAAGTATAAATTTTTTGATTTTAAATAATAGCGACTAAGGTTTTCGCCATGATCAGAGGGTTGCCTAAGAGGATTTTACAAGGTAAAAGAGAAATATGAAAAGTTAACTAATTCGTATAAAGTCCTTTTAGTAGTCAAGTTGGGTCATAGCCAGAGTTTTTCTCTCAGCTAGCATATTTTAAGCTACAAATGGAAAATTTAATCAGAGATAAAGTTTGGAGGTACAGTATATGGAGGAAAAACGTAATTGGTTTGCAATGCCTGAAGAAGAAGTAGTAGCTAAAGTTGAATCCAATTTAGGGCGCGGCTTAAGCTCGGACGAGGTAGCCAAGCGACTTGAAAAATACGGGCCCAATGTACTGAAAGAAGCCCCGCCCAGGAGCCTTCTTGCCATGTTTTTTGATCAGATCAAAGAAACACTCGTTTTAATCTTAATTGTGGCAGCTTTAGTATCAGGCTTTTTAGGCGAATGGGCAGATACAATAGTAATTTTACTCATTGTAATATTAAACTCTGTCTTGGGTGTTATTCAGGAAAATAAGGCAGAACAAGCACTTAAAGCCTTAAAAGAAATGACTAAAGCCCATGTAAAAGTGCTGAGAGATGGAAAAGTAACACAGATTGAGGTAGACGATTTAGTGCCGGGAGACATATTCATGTTAGAAGCCGGTGATTCCGTTCCGGCTGATGCCAGACTTTTAGAAGCAGCTTCCTTGAGAGTAAATGAAGCAGCTTTAACCGGAGAATCAGTACCAGTAGAAAAAGATCTAAAACTTATCGAAGAAGAAGAACCTCCCCTTGGGGATCGTAAAAACATGGTTTTTATGGGCACTATCGTTACAGGTGGACGGGCTAAGGCTGTTGTTGTAGGAACAGGCATGGATACTGAACTAGGCCGAATTGCCCAGATGTTGCAGGAAACACCCCCAGATCCTACTCCTTTGCAACGCCAACTTGATTCTTTAGGTAAAATCTTAGGTCTAGCTGCGGGAATAATCGTAGCTGTTGTGTTTGCAACAGGTCTTATCAGAGGCGAAGGAGTTTTTGAAATGTTTTTAACGGCCGTAGCCTTGGCCGTAGCTGCTATACCGGAAGGGTTGCCTTCAGTAGTTACTATTGTGCTGGCCTTAGGTGTGACCAGGATGAGCGAAAGAAATGCCATTATCCGCAGGCTTCCTGCCGTTGAAACCCTGGGTGTGGCAACTTATATCTGCTCAGACAAAACCGGTACCCTGACTAAAAACGAAATGACTGTAACCCAAATTTATGTTAACCAAAAATTTATTAAGGTTACAGGAACTGGTTACAAACCAGTAGGCGACTTTTTGACCGAAGACGAGCAAGAGATTAGTCCCATGCAGGACAAAGTTTCAGAACTGATGCTTTTAGGTGGTCTGCTAAATAGTGATGCTAGGCTGGAACAAACCGATAAGGGATACCAGATTATCGGGGATCCGACAGAAGGTGCTTTAGTTGTAGCTGGAGTTAAAGCCGGCGTTACCAAGGAAGAAGCTGATGCCAAATACAAGCGGGTTAGTGAAATACCTTTTGATTCAGAACGAAAGATGATGACTACTTTCCATAATATGCACGATACTATTATAGCTTTTACCAAAGGTGCTCCCGATGTTTTACTTGCACGTTGTAAACAAGTCATCACAGAGGAAGGGATAACTCCTTTAACCCCAGAGCTCAGCGAAAAATTTCTGGAAGTAAACTCCAAATTTGCCTCCCAAGGGCAGCGGGTGTTGGCTTTGGCCTATAGAGAGTGGCAGGAGTTGCCTACGAACCCAAATTCGGAAACTGCGGAACAGGATCTGATTTTCGTAGGTTTCTACGCTATTCAGGATCCACCGCGGCCGGAGGTTAAAGAGGCAGTAGAGGTAAGCCGCAGGGCAGGAATTAGAACAGTTATGATTACCGGGGACCATCAGGACACAGCCCTGGCTATTGCTAAAGAGTTAAATATTTATCGTGAGGGAGACGAAGTTTTAACAGGTTCCCAGCTTGAGCAAATGAGTGATGAAGAGCTAAAGAACCATGTCTTAAAGACAACCGTCTACGCCCGGGTTTCGCCGGAGCATAAATTAAGAATTGTAGGAGCCTTAAAAGCACATAATCAAGTTGTAGCTATGACAGGAGACGGGGTCAACGATGCACCTGCCTTACGCAGAGCTGACATAGGTGCAGCTATGGGTATTACCGGTACAGAAGTAGCTAAGGAAGCTTCAGCTATGGTACTGCTTGATGATAACTTTGCAACTATTGTAAATGCTGTTAAGGAAGGCAGAACAATTTATAGTAACATCAGGAAATCAATTCAATTTTTGCTTTCCTGTAATACAGGAGAGATCATAGCTATCTTTTCCGCAATTCTCTTTGGACTGGGCAGTCCATTGACTCCAATCCAAATACTCTGGATGAATCTGGTAACAGACAGTTTACCTGCACTAGCCTTAGGAGTGGAGCCACCGGAAGAAGGTGTTATGAATAGACCTCCTCGTAACCCTAAAGAAGGAGTATTTTCCGGCGGTGTAGGTTTGGATATTGTTATCCAAGGAGCAGTAATCGGGTTTTTAGCTTTAGCTGCTTTTTGGTTGGCTTTAGATTGGGGTCGAACATTAGAAGAAGCCCATACCATGGCTTTCTTAACCATGTCGTTTTCCCAATTAGTCCATGCTTTTAACGCACGTAGCTTTGAGCATTCTTTATTCACTATGGGCTTTGGAACTAACAGAGCCTTGGTAGGAGCATTTTTTGCTTCTGCAGCTTTGCAATTGATAGTCATTTTTGTACCTTTCTTACGTGACATATTTGAAACTGCTTTGCTCAGTTCTGGTGACTGGGCTGTAGTGATAGGTTTAAGTCTGGTGCCCTTGCTGGTGGTGGAAGTGATTAAAGTAATCAAAAGGGCAGTAAAACAGTAAATAAAAGTAACAAACAAGCTCTCTGTTTGATAACAGGGAGTTTGTTCTATTATTAAGGAATTTATTTCTACGCAGTTATAAAAAGTTGGCGGGGAGCAGGCGAATGATTGTTTCGCTCTGGACGAACTCCTACGCCGTTACCGTGAGCCTAGCTCACGACGGCTGTGGAAATTAGTCCCGCTCCACAAAACATTCGCCTGCTTTTTTTGTTATTAACTATAAATCGGGCAAATGAATTTTGCATTATTTTTATGACTTATTACGCCGAATACTGACAAAATAACCCTATTTTAGATAACAAAGTCAATTAAGAAGAATAAAATATAGTGAGTTGTAAATAAAACACAGAAAAAATCATGGAGATTGGGGTACGTAAAAATGGACCAAAATAAAGTTTTAAAGCGAGAAGTCTGGCTGGATGGACGCCAAATCCCTATTGACCGTGAAGATATTTGGGGATTTATCAACAATTCTAGGATCAGCAAAATAATTGTAACTCCGGAGCAACGTAAGCTTTTATGCTTTCCCCTAAAAACCACATTAATAACGGAAATTTCTTCTTTGCAGGATTTAGAAGGGGTTACTCCAGGAGAAATCGTATTGGCAGCACAACAGGAACTCTTATTGGAGGCTAAAGGGAAAGGCTATTTGAGCTGTATGGCTTATGACATTCAAGGTCAAGAGGCCTTGGAAAATTCCTGCCAGGAGGCTGAGAAATTTGATTTTATTGTTATAGACTTTGATCTGCCTACTAATATTCCTCTTGAACTTCTGCTGGCCAGATTACAGCAGGGCTCAACGATTATTTTAAAGCGGGAAACTACTTTCGAAGCTGCTGAAGTTGCCTTTGGAGTGATGGAGCGGGGTAGTGACGGAGTAGTTTTGGCAACTCAAGACTTAAACGAAATTATGAAGGCAAGTGATTATCTAACCAAACAGGACGAATATCAGATCCAACTAGAGACTTTGACGGTAGAAGAAATACGCCATATCGGCATGGGACTCAGGGCCTGTGTGGATACTACCGGAATAATGACCCAAGATGAAGGGATGCTTATTGGGTCTACATCTACGGGTGGGATATTTGTTTGCTCAGAAACCCACTACCTGCCTTATATGAACCTTCGTCCCTTCCGTGTTAATGCTGGAGCCGTACATTCTTACATCTGGATGCCAAACGACAAGGCGGAATACCTAACCGACTTAAAAGTGGGCAGCAAAGTTTTGTGTGTCAATACAGAAGGCAAAGCAAGGGTGTT
>DUOV01000171.1 GCA_012838615.1 Clostridia bacterium
ACTGCTTTTGGGATTCCCATTGTACGATAAATAGATCTGCGTGTTTATGCATCTTTAGGCCAGCTTTAGTAGGCATTTTTGCCCGGGCAAAGGTCTCAATAAAGACAAACTTCTTTTGAAAAACTCTGGCTAAAACATAAAATGGGTAGGCAACTAGTGTTCCTGTAGTAATCACAAAATCCGGCTTTTCTTTTAGAAATATGATGAGAGCCTTCAAGCTATTGACCAGCATTTTGGGAAACATAAATTTGTCCTTTAAATCCGTTTGGTACATCAAATACTTTGCCTCACACTTAAAAATCGTTTTTTCTGTAACATAAAAGCCGGTGTATTTATCAAGTAAAGGCTGCAATTTTTGCAGTTGTTCCCAATGACCACCCGAGGAAGAAACTAAGCATAGCTTTGGTTTCTTACCTTTAGCTTTTTTATTCCTCACCCTCAACTAGCCCCTCTCCTCGATAGTACTGCGGGTACTGTCTTGGCCAAGATCTTTAAATCCAGCCAAAAGGACCACCTTTCTATATATTCCGCATCCATGTCCATCCATTGTTCAAAACCAACCTCATTTCGTCCACTAACCTGCCAAATACACGTTATTCCCGGTTTAACCGTTAACCTTTTACGATGCCTGGGGTCATACATGTTAACTTCGCTGGGAAGCGGTGGTCTAGGTCCTACAAGACTAATATCTTTCTTTAAGACATTCCATAACTGGGGCAATTCATCTAAACTCGTCCTTCGAAGAAATCTTCCCACTTTTGTTACTCGCGGATCATTCCTAATCTTAAAAACCGGCCCACTCATTTCATTTAGCTCAGCTAACTCTGCTTTTAATTCTTCAGCATTTTCCACCATGGTTCTAAATTTGTACATGGTAAAAATCCGGCCGTTAAGACCAACCCGTTTCTGAGCAAAAATTACCGGACCTTTGGAGGTAAGTTTTATTGCCAGGGCTATGCCTAACATTAATGGACTAAGTAGGATCAGGGCTACCGAAGCTAGGCCGAAATCAAAGAGCTGTTTGGCAATTTCCTGCCAGGGGTTTCTGGGATGACTGTCAAGGTCAATCATGGAAAGCCCTCCAAAATTAACTACCTGGTAGTTATCAACTTTGGCTATAGCAGGGTCTACCATAATTACAAGCTTTTTGCCCATCATCTTTAGTAAATCAAGGATTTCCTCCACTCCCTCTTCAGTAACTGAAGCTGTTACAATCGTGGCATCTACTATATGATTGTTTAAGACGGACTCCAGTTGAGCATAGCTTCCTAAATAAGGTATTTCAAGGTCACTTTTTTCAGGAGCTAAATAGCCAATAACCTTGTAGCCTAATTGAGGATTTTTTTTAACTTTTTCCAAGTAAATCCTGGCAGAATTGCCATTGCCAATAATCAAACTGTACTTGGTGTTATATCCCAGCCGCCTCAATTGCTGCAAAACAAAACGAATCGAGGTATGAACGCTTGCTGTCAGTCCCCATCCGACTGCCATAAAAGCCAGCATAAAAGAGTAGCTAACAAGCTTGGGATCAACCAAAAGTATTAGGAAGAAGGACAATAGGAGGCAGGAAAAGTGGGTTATGGTGATTTTATACGTTTCTTGACCTAAAGACATAAATCGCCTTGATTCATATAATTTTAAGACATTGGAAATTAAGGTCCAAAAAAGAATATAAGAGAAGAAAATAAGGAAAAAATGGACAGGAATATATTTAGAATTGACGACGATATAAAAACTGATGCCAATCAGAAAAAAATCTAAAAGCAAGGAAATTGGCTCAAATATTTCATCTCTGCCTCTTAGCATTTTATTTCTCCCCCCTACTCATGAATATCAATAAAACGAAGTTTTAATGTTAGAGGGTATGTTCTATATCTTTATTACATTTTGAGAGAGATGTACTTAGTTTCTTCCTAACTATAGTATGAATAGTAGTTTTGCTCTTTCGATTGCAACTTTACTTTATTAAGAATAATGCCAAGTAGTCTAGCTTCAACTTTTTTCAACCGCTCCTTGGCTTCTAGGGCATACTCCCGCTTAACTTCCTTGGCAGCCACAACAAGGATGACTCCGTCAACAGACTGGGCTAGAATAGTAGCGTCTGTGACAGCTATGACCGGTGGGGAATCTACCAAGACAAGTTCATAAGCTTGAGTCAGTTCATGCAGGAGCTGCTTCATACGCTGAGAATCTAAGAGTTCAGCAGGATTGGGGGG
>DUOV01000172.1 GCA_012838615.1 Clostridia bacterium
CGTAGTTTTGAAGGAAAACTTTAAGGAGGGGTAGAATAACCTTATTTACCTAGAGAAATTATGAAAAGGGGGGACAAATAATGTCTGTTTATGATAAAGCCAACGATTTGGCAAAGGAATTGGCCCATTCTGCAGAGTATAAAGCATTTCTTAAAGCCAAGGAAAATTTAGCTAAGGATACTGACAATTTGTCTCTACTGGAAGAATTTCGAAAAAAACAATGGGAAGTTCAAGTAGCTCAAATGTTGGGTCATGAAGTTGATGAAGAATTGCTGCAAAATCTTGAACAGGTTTATCAATATATTTCTTTAAATCCCTTGATTAATGAATATTTGATGGCAGAATACCGTTTTACAAGATTATTAGGAGACGTACAAAAGGTGTTGACAGAGTCCATCGAAGGAGGATTTATTTGGCCATCACAAGATACTATGCTTAACTGATTTTTTTCTTACTTTTCCCTTGCATCTAAAAAACTAATAGTTTATACTGAAATTAATAATCATTATTATTAGGGAAGATTGTTATGAAATTAGGTAGTCGTACCACAAAACAAAAAAGAGTTATCCTAGAAATTTTACAAAATACGGATACCCACCCTACTGCAGACTGGGTTTATCAGGAAGCGCGTCAAATACTTCCTGATATTAGTCTTGGCACCGTTTACCGTAATTTGAATCTTCTTAGGGACTTAGGTAAAATCCAGGAGTTAAACTACGGTAGTGGACAAAGCCGATATGATGGTAACCCAGTTAATCATTACCACTTTGTGTGTGAAAAATGTAAAAAAGTACTTGATTTAGATTTATCGGTAGTTGTTGACTTAGACGAGGAAATCCGCGAGAAGTATGGGTTTCAGGTTTTTAACCATCGCCTGGAATTTTATGGCTTGTGTAAAACATGCCAAGAAGATGACTAAGTCACATAATTTTTTAGTCCATGGGTTATTATAAAGACTAGTTAAAGACGAAATATGTTCACAACAGGGTGGGATTTTATGGCGATTGTAACTGAAATTGCAAGTTGCCAAAGATGCGGTAAACTGCAAAGCAAGCAAAAACTTTTACAAGCCCATGATTTGTGGGGCTCAAAGTTGTTATGCAAGTCATGTTATCAAAAACACCAAAGATCCCAGTGGGGATATTGGTAAGCGCTCTTTTACGAGAGCGTTTTTTTGTTGCTTAGGAATTTATGCATCTTTGTGTTTTTCCAAAGTCGGCTTAAAGGCGGGCGAATGTTTTGTGGAGCGGGACTTGCATCCCCAGCCGTCGTGAGCTTGTCTCACGGTAACGGCGTAGGATGCCGTCCAGAGCGGAACAACCATTCGCCCGCTTTATAATTTAAAGTAGTTGCTTGACAATAAGAAAACCCCTATACTATCATTAATAAAAAACAGGTGAGAGACATGTTGAAATTTCTTAGAAATAATAAACGTTTTGCTAAAACATTTTTAGTAGTTCTTATAGCAAGTTTGTGTTTGGGGGTAAT
Source organism: Clostridia bacterium (assembly GCA_012838615.1). Classification (GTDB taxonomy): domain Bacteria; phylum Bacillota; class DUOV01; order DUOV01; family Zhaonellaceae; genus DUOV01. Next base: position 1,489 of record DUOV01000172.1, read on the forward strand.
TGTCCCAGTTGTATTATGGCTACTACCGGAAGATGATCATGAAGCAGCCTCCCTTGAGGCCTATATTAATGCAGAAATTCTTGCTATGGAGGAAGAGCTGCTGAACTATGAAGAAATGGTAGCCGATAATCCTGAGGACGGAGAGGCTTGGGTTCACAAGGCTAATTTAGAATATGATTTAGGCAGTCTCTTGTATGATGTTAACAGGGTAGACGAAGGAGTGTCTTATTTTAAAGAAGCTACTGTATCTTATCAGGAGGCTTTAAAATACAAAGAAGAAGACGTCCAGGTAACTACTGATTTAGCTACGGCTGCCTTTTATTCAAACCAGCATGAGTTGGCTGAGGAAAGTTTTAAAAAGGCTATTGAAAAAGATCCTGATTATATACATGCCCGGGTCAATTATGGGATATTTCTTTATAACGTAAAAAATGACAAGCAAGGTGCTTTGAAGGAATGGGAAGCAGCTTTGGCTACGAATCCTGAAAATGAGGAAGTTGTAAAGGGTATTGAATCCTTAATAGCTTTAGTCAAAGAAGAATAAGGAGGTAAGAAGAATGGCAATTTGGAAGTGCAGCCAATGTGGTTACGAAAAAGAGGGGAGATGTAAACCGAGAAAATGTCCTTCCTGTGAAGCCAAGGATAGTTTTGCTAAAAAGGAATAGTTTGCAGTAAAAGGAGCAAAAGGCTCCTTTTAGTTTGTTGTTTTTTTATGTAAAAGAATTTACATCTTTCTCTTTAACAAAAAGATTAAATATTTTTAAAATATTCTTTTATTTTATGGTATAATTAATACATCTAAAATATTTTTAAATTTTGTATTCAATGTGTGGAGTGATGATCCGTACCTTGTATTTGGACGCTTGAGGTACGGGTAGCTGGTAGCGTAACCGGCCACTTCTTTAAACATAAAGGAGTGGTTTTTTATATTAAAGTAAGGAATCAATTAAAGGGATTGGTCTAATTATGCAAATTTTCACTAAATATGTCGTACTAAGTTCAATTAAAAAAAATGACAAAATTCATATATTTAAAGGGTGTACAGTTGCTGAAAAGAAACCGGTCATTGTTAAAATGCTCAAAAAGGAAGCCGCTGATTCTGTTGAAATCGCCAAACTCATCCATGAGTATGAAATTACCCGGGAACTTAATATTGAGGGTATTTTAAAACCCTTGAAATTAGAACGGTCAGATTCTGCAATTGCTCTGGTTATGGCGGATGCAGGGTTAGAACCCTTAAAAAAATATGTACATGATAATCCACTTGACATTTTAGAATTTTTAAGGCTAGGTATTAAGTTAGTCCAAATTTTAGATCAAGTTCACCAAAAGGACATTATTCACGGAAATTTAAATCCGGAAAACATTCTTATTCATCCTGCTACGCGGGATGTATACATAACTGATTTTAGTTTGGCTATTGATTTGAAAAAAAGAAATAATTGGATTTCTAACAGTTCGGTAGGCAGTTATGAATATATAGCTCCTGAGCAGACAGGGCGGCTAAAGGTGGCTACTGACCAGCGAAGCGACTTATACTCTTTGGGTGTCATATTTTACGAACTAGTCACTGGGCAATTGCCTTTCCAAGGGGATACTCCTTCCCAATTAATTTATGCCCATCTTACCAACAAGCCCGAACCTCCTAGCAAAATTAAACCGAATATCCCTTACATTATCTCCGAAATTATATTGAAACTAATGGCCAAGGATGTGGAAGAGAGGTACTGGAGCGCCTATGGGCTTTACTGGGATTTAAAAGAATGTGTGAAAAGGCTGGCGGAAGGAAACATTCTTGATGTTTTCTCCCTGGGACAAGCTGATCTTATCAGCCATTTTCGCTTACCGGATAAGTTTTATGGCAGAATCAAGGAACAAAACACCATAAAAGCTGTCTACGACCAGGTTTGTAAAGGAGAGGCCGCAACGGTTCTGGTCAGTGGGAATCCCGGTATTGGAAAAACAATGCTAATAAAGCAATGTTTCAGACAGGAAACATTGAATAGTGGCCGTATTATAACAGGTAAATTTGATCAGCTTGAGAGAAATATTCCCTATGCTGCTTTTGCAGATGCTTTTAGGAGCCTGGTTCGCCAGCTGATATCCGAAGGTAAAGCAGAGCTAGAGCGGTGGAAAAAAAGAATTTTGCTGGCACTTGGCCGAAATGCTGCCGTAATCACTGAGGTTATTCCAGAACTGGAATGGCTCATCGGGAAGCAACCTCCGGTAGATGTTCTGTCTCCTAAGGAAGCCGAAAACAGGTTTTTCATGGTGTTTAGGCATTTTATCAAGGTGTTTGCCCGGAAAAAACATCCTTTAGTTTTGTTTCTCGATGATTTGCAGTGGGCAGATCTGGCTTCCATTCATTTATTGAATTATTTGAGTCGGGACGAAAAAGTTAATTACTTATTAATAATCGGGGCCTTTAGGGAGAATGAAGTAGATGAAAAACACCCCCTGACAGAAATGTTAAATGAAAGTTTCAATAATAATAACAGTGATATTACCCTATTCTCACTTTTACCTTTGGAATTGAAGCATGTGAAAGAGATGGTGACTGACACATTTAACTCAGAGCGGGAAGCATCTGCCTACCTGGCAGGCGTATTGTATCGTAAAACTGGGGGAAATCCTTTTTACATACGACAATTTCTTACCATGGCCCACGACGAAAAGCTCTTGTTTTTCGATAAGCAGGAAGGATGCTGGAAGTGGGATTTGGATACCATCCGGAAACTGCAACCGGGCGATGATATACTACAACTTCTTATGAAAAAGCTGGAAAGGATTTCGGGGCCAGAACTGGAGATCCTAAAGCTGGCAGCCTGCATTGGCTATCGTTTTAGACTAGAAACGTTGGCTGCTATGAGAGGGGAATCTTTGAGGGAGACTATCTCCAGACTTATACCTCTAATTCAAGAAGGTCTGATTCTGCCTTTAACTACTTCTGATACGGAACTGCCAGTCTTTGAATTTCTGCACGACCGGATCCAGCAGGCTGTATATACTCTTACGCCGGAAGAGGAGAGAAAGAAAAGGCATCTTGCTGTTGGGCGTTTTCTTTTAAAAACTACCAAACAAACTGATCTGGAAGAAAAAATTTTATTTATTATGGATCATTTAAATAATGGCATTGACTTGCTCGTTGATCCTTCGGAAAAATTGCAATGGGCAGATTATAATCTGTTGGCAGGACGGAAAGCCAAAGCCTCAGCAGCCTATGCCTCCGCTTTGCATTATTTCCGCATAGGTGTAACACTTTTGCCGGATAATGCTTGGAAGCGCGCTTATCAACTCAGCTATGACCTGCACCTGGAACTTGCACAGGCAGAATGGTTATCTGCGAATTTCCAAACTGCTGAAAAGTTGTTTAGTCTAATAATTAAACAAGCTGGTTCTGAAATAGAACGGGCCAGGGTGTATAGCCTAAAAGTTTTACTCTATGCCAGTGCGGGGAAATATTCGGAAGCAGTACAAACGGGTATTAAAGCATTGGCTGATTTGGGTGTTAAGTTATCGCTTCGTCCTAGTTGGTTGGATTACGCCAGGGAAATGTTCTGGTATAAATGGTATATGTGGCGAAATAAAATTGAAAATTTAATTTATTTACCTGAAATGAAAGATCCTTTGCAGGTAATGATTTCTGAGCTTTTACTCAGGCTTTCTTCTGTAACAATTTCCAGTTACCCAGACTTTTACGGCCTTGTTATATTAAGAGCCGGTAACCATGCGGCCCGTTATGGAATTTCCGATGTGGCTCCAGTTGGTTTTTTTGGCTATAGTTTTGTTACTGCTAATATCTTGAATGACTATGAATCTGGTGAAAAGCTTGGTGAAGTTTGCATTCAGCTTGTAGAAAAGTACAACAAGGCTTCTTCTAAATGCGTTATTTATTTTGTGGTAGGGGCATTTATTACTCACTGGACCCAGCATGCTAAGTTTAGCTTAGATTATCTGAAAACAGCACTCCGTTACGGGTTGGAAACGGGAGATGTGTTGATTATCGGTTATGCCCATTGTCTTCTCCTGGAGATTAAGTATCTTTTAGGTACTTCCCTGGATAAATTGCTGAAGGTAGTTCAGGAAAAGCATGAGATTGCCAGAAAGCTAAAACATGATAACCTAGTCCTTAATGCTGTAATTTATGAAAAACTGATACTTGCTTTGCAGCAACAGGATACTATTTCGCCGACATCAATAGCTCAAGGGTTCCGCAAGGAAAATATCCTGCCGTTGGTTGAGCATGACAGATCTTCCCTGGCAACATTTTATTTCTGTAAAATGCAGTTGCATTACCTGGCGGGGGATTATCAGAATGCCCTCCTGATTGCTCAGACAGGCTTGTCCTACTACGATTCTATTCTTGGCTTTTTGCAAAGTGCCGAATATTACTATTATTATTCTTTGGTCATTACCGCCATTTATAATAAATTAACATTTTGGCATAAGAAATTTTATTGGCTGGTTCTAAAAAAGAATCTAAGAAAGTTGAGAAGATGGGCTAAATCCTGTCGGGAAAATTTCTTGCATAAGTATTTGCTGGTAGTGGCCGAACTGGCACGGTTAAAAAACAAAGAAAAACAAGCAATATTTCTCTACAACCAGGCCATCCGATTGGCTGGAGAAAACGGTTATATCCAGGATCAGGCATTAAGCAATGAGCTTGCAGCCAAATATTGTTTAGCTTTGGGTCAAAAGGAAGCTGCAAAGACTTATATGCTGAATTCTTATCTCCGCTATAAAAAATGGGGCGCCATCGCTAAAGCTAACCAGTTAAAAAAGCGCTACTATGATGTACTGGAAGAAGAAATAGCTTGGGAAAAGGCGGCAGACAAAAACAGTGACTTAATCAATAATTTCCTTAGGCTTCCTTCAACCGGTACTAGAGAAGTTGCAAGCAGTGTTGAGCTGGATTTCGTGGAGAGTGTAGTAGACAGTATTTCGAAAGAGGCTGACCTTAATAAAATAGTTGAAAACTTTCTAAACTTTGCAATTCATCAAACCGGAGCAGACAGAGCATATCTAATAATTGAGAGAGATGGAGAATTGTTTATCGAAGCCAGTCAGGACAGTAATTTTAAGAATGCAACAATAAAGAATGTTTTTTTGAATGATTGCCAGGAACTTTCCAAAGCTGTAGTGCGCTATGTTTTTCGGACCCTGGAAACGATAATTCTGGACATCGGAGAGGAAAACAGCATATTTGCCGGTGACCCGTATTTTGCCAAGTCAGGTTTAGGTTCTATTGCTTGTTTTCCTTTATTATTCCAGGGAATACCTTTCGGTGTGCTCTACTTGGAAAACAGCCAGATGTCTAAGGTTTTCTCCAAGGAGCATTTGAAAATAGTAAAAATTTTATTTACTCAGATAGCCTGTATGAAAATAGTACAACCATATCTAAAGGAAGGTATAGTGATAAATAAAGCCAATCAAGGGGGGTTAGTTGAAACCCTTACCGAGCGTGAACAGGAAGTGCTTAATCTTATTGCTAACGGTATGTCTAATAAAGAAATTGCCGATAAGCTTGGACTCACTATTAATACTGTTAAGGGCTATATTAAAAATGTCTATGCAAAGCTGGGGGTAAACCGGCGAGTACAGGTTGTAACAAAGGCAAAAGAGTATGGGTTACTCCAGATGACACAAATTTCAACAAAAAGTAGGTAAATTTAAACTAAATCGACAATATATGACTTATAACCACCCTTTTGGGTGGTTATTTTTTTTAGAAATTACTTTATAATTCAACATATTTAAAATGATGGGTGATAGATAAACAGATATGGAGGGAGTTAGAAAAATGAATGCCATCCAATTTTTGAAAGAAAAAATAACCAATCATACTAAATTCCCAGTCAAAAATCACGAGGTAAACGGTGCGGAGGTAATTGAAGACTTAGAAGTTGAAAGCTCACTTGAATTAAATGGGAAAGAAATTTCGGCAACCGACAGTGAAGATCATCTAACAACTAATTTGATGTCTACTGTTTTTAGCATCATAGAAGAGCGCAGGAAATTGCTAATGCTGGTGAAGGATTATAAAGATAAGCTGGCCCATTCTCAGGCTATTTTCGCTGATGTTTTAAAAGAAAAAAACTTTCTGGAGGGTGTACTTAAAGAACGTGAAGATGAATTACTAGTATTACAAAAGCAAATCGAGGCAGAACAACAAAAGTACGAGGACTTGATGGAAGATCACAAGGCACTAAGAGTAAACGAATTAAATGAACGCCTTAAGTTACAACAGAGAATAAAAGAATTGCAGGCTGACTATGATGCTCTTAGTGAAGAATGCCGTAAAATCCAGGAAGAAAAAGATAGAGAAGCTCTGGCTAACAAAGAAAAAATTAGGAAAGAACTCGAAAGATACAATCATTTGCAGCTAAAATTTAATGAATTGTCGGAGGAGAATAAAGTATTAATGGATAAATTGACTTCTTTTGCCAAGCAGATTTCAGCGCTTAATTTGCTTAATCCATTTCTTCTTCCAGACAGGGAAGATGCAGATTTAAATAAGGCCAATTAAGGTTTCTGCCATGACTGAAGCGTTAGTTAAAACTATTCAAATAGTAGGTTTGGCAAGGGAAAGTTCTTGTTTCTTACAGTTAAAATTAACCTTTAAAACAGGTGAGGTAGATTATTTAAAATATACCCTGGATAAATATACCTATAATCATTTAAAGAAAGTAGTTTTTCCTGAAGTTTTGAACGGTAGAAATATCAGGTCCGTTTGTACTATCCCAGTCCAATTTTCGCAAAAGGCATACGAGCAGGAAAATATAGAAATAATTATTTGGGATGTTTTTGGACAATCAATTAAGTTTTCTTACGCCTGCTCGCCTGAATATAAGCTTTTTTTAGATAAGCTAAGAAAAATTAAGGATTTTGAGGAATATTACGAAACCTTTAAACAAGAGGATACTGTAAAAAAAGACGGGGATGGCAACCATAAAATTTTCTCTTTCTTGAAATCTATTACCGTTGTTATATGTTTTGGTTATTTTTTCCTTGGACTTACTCCTACAACACAGCTGCAAGGACAGCCACAGTTAGCTTTGGAATATACTCCGGTCCATGAGTCGGAAGTTATGGCCCAAGTCAACAAACTTGCTGATGTAACAGACAACTCCTTAAATAACGACTTGGACGGAGAAAAGGGAAATAAGGAGCTTGAAAGTATAACGGACAATTCCTCAAATGATCCTGAAGAAAATAGCAATGAGGAGTCAGTCGAATCAACAGAAAATACAGGTAGTAAAGAACCGTATTCTTTTGAAGAAATTATTAGATCTTTGCCTGAAGGGCAGGTGGCTTTAACATTTGATGATGGACCTTCCGCCTATACTGAAGATATTTTATCGATTCTAAAAGAACATGACGTACCGGCAACTTTCTTTTTCATTGGAGCAAACATACCTAAGTACCCTCATGCCGTAGTTGCTGCACGGGATCAGGGACATGCTATTGGCCTTCATTCTTTTGCTCACCGGAGATTAAGTGAATTATCCAAAGAAAAGCAGGAACAGGATATAGATTCTGCCCTTCAAGCTATTGAACCTTATGTAAACCGGGTTTCATTGTTTAGACCTCCTTATGGGTCTTATGATAATAATACAAAGGCTATTCTAGCTAAGCATCGAATGTCATTAGTTTTATGGAATAGAGATCCAAGGGATTGGGCCGTAGGTTCTTCCCAACAGATTATTGATTATTTTTACGATATTTCGCCGTCAAGAGGTATATATGTACTTCACGAAAATGCTTTGACACTGGAAGTATTACCGCAAATTATTAGTTATATTAAGGAAATGGGGTTAGAATTGGTAGCACTAGGGCAGTAAAAAATGGCGGTTGTATTCCTTGACTGCTATTGCAATGGTTATTTGTCCGCTAAATTATGATATTTAAGGATTTGGCGCAAATCCCAAGTTTTTCTAATAATTTGTCACAATTTAGGAGGGTTTCTTAAATATACAGCGAATAAAACAATAAAAAGTAGAATGGTGGAGGCATTGATCTGCAGCTTGAAATTGGGCACTTAGGAGCTGCAGGGAGCCAGTAGTGCAACCGGCCAC
>DUOV01000173.1 GCA_012838615.1 Clostridia bacterium
AAATGGGGACAAAACATTTTTTGTTCAACCCCTTAATTATTTTTTGTAGTGCTCCTTCCTGTTCAGAAGTTAAGGTTAGTAACGGCTTCTTACCTACTAAATATTCAGGATCCTGAGCTGAAACTACTTCAACATAGCCTTTTTGGGCTAGTGCCTTAACCAGAGTAGAGGCTGACTTGAAAGACTTATTCAGACTTTTTAAGGAAATAGGTGAATTTTCCGCAAGATAAAGAAACAATTCCTTTTGTTTCGGTGCTCTATGGAGTTCCCTCAGAACTTCTTCACTTACAATATCTTTAACCAACCGAACAGATTTTTCTTCCCGTGTCTGAACGTTAAAGTCTAAGCTGGGCATAATAGATTGTAAAACAACACTTAGTGGGCATACGTAATATTCGGCCATCCAGCGAGCTAATTCCAACTGTTGTGGAGTAAAAAAAGGATTACCTTCTTGGATGCCTTTAATTTCTTTAATCTTTTCCAGAGCTACTTGTTCACTAAAGCCTATAACCACACCTTTGATATATTTGTTTCTGAAAGGAACAATCACTCTCGTTCCTAGATTTATTTTTCCTTGCAAGTGACTGGGGATGGCATAGTAAAAAGGTTTGTCCAGCTTACGATTAGTCTGTGCCACGATTACCTCAGCATATGCCATAAATATCCCCTCCTGTATTAGGTAATTATATCAAATCTCCTAGGCCTTTTCCATTTTCATTTTCTTGACAACAAGGATGGTATTGGCTAACATAAATATGTATCTTAATAATAAGCTGATGTGGCTCAGGGGTAGAGCAGCGCACTCGTAATGCGCAGGCCGTGGGTTCAAATCCCACCATCAGCTCCAAATGCTTCAAGGCTTCCGGGATTTTACCCGGAAGCTAGTATTTTATGAAGGTGCCTAAAAGGTGCCCGTTTTTAAAAGACCGAAAATTTTGCGGTTTTTTTTGAGCAAAAAGGTATTTTGCCACTCAGGAAGAATACAACTTTTATTATAATAAAATCTATCTAGAGGAGGAAAAGAATGAAAGCAACAAATATTAAGTCATTAATCGCTATAACTGTAGCAGCAATTTGTATCTGCTTATTACCTTGGCAAATGGCCTTAGCCCAAAATGAAGAAGTCTTTGAAAGAAACGTTCCCAATATTGAAATTAGTTTGTATTCACTTCTTCCCCAAGGCTCTCTTAACCAAATTGCTCCTTTGCTTGGGGAAAAGGGCCTTAGCTTATGGGGAACGATTCCCTCTGATTATAATAATGATAAGGCTATTTTCATCCACATCATTGATGATGGAATGTGCGATGAACAAATTGAAATCATTTGGGGCAAAACAATTGATGAGCTTGATACAGAAACGGAAGAGAATCAAGTCTTCTATTCCCTTAAGAAGGTAAATCAAAATGATGCTCTTCTTATTTCCGCTATTGATTTAGATACCGTCCTTAGAGAACTGGCAACCAATCAAGAGCTAAAGGACTTACTTGAAGAACTAAAAATGTCTCCCGTGGTTAAACCTAGTCAAAAACTTATAATTCCTAAAACTACATATAGCATTTATAGTCAGAATAAGACAGGAAACATAGAATTGATGAAACTCCTACAGGGTCGGGGGGAAAGTGTAAGCGGTAGTGTCCTGCCAGGATATAATAACGATAAAGCCATATTTTTGCATCTTGTAAATGATAATATGATAGATACTCAATCTAAAATTATATGGGGAATCAGCGTTAAAGAGTTAGATACCAGGACTCTTAAAGAAGGAGTGATCTACGAACGAAAAATCATTAACGAAAACTGGGCTTTACTTATTTCGGCTGTAAACATGAACGAGCTTAAAAAGGCCTTATCATCAGATCTAGAACTGCAAAAGCAGATTAACTTTATCAAGAAGACAAAAAGTGTAACGCCTGCGAAAAAAATTGTGATTCCAGCTTCAGCTCCAAACCGACAAGATCCATCTGTCCCAAGTCCATCTCCTGTTAAGGATACTGTACCAAATATTTCGATTAAAATTAATGGAGAAAATAAAGTTTTTTCTCCAGGACCTGTTATAAAAGATGGAACCACCTTAGTCCCCATGAGAAGCTTTTTTGAAGCTTTGGGCTGTGAGGTTAGTTGGAATAACTCCACACAAACCGCAACAGGAACTAGAGGCGATAAAATAGTCCAATTGACCATCGGTAAGAAGGAAGCTCTTGTTAATTCGCAAGTCCAAGTTCTTTCTGTAGAGGCTCAGCTAATTGAAGGAAGTACATATATCCCCCTTAGATTTGTGGGTGAAGCCTTAGGGGATACTGTAATTTGGGATGCAAAAACACGCTCTATTGAGATTCAACAAAACTGATTAGGGACTACTGAAAAAACAGAAATTCCTAATTTTTTACTTTGAATTTATGAAATTTCCAATTACGAATATCACGAATAATATGAATATCATAGATAATAAATTACCAAACATCAGCTCCAGTAATATCAATGCTTTCGGGGTTTTCTCTGAAAGCTATTTTTTATATAGATGCCTAAGAAGTGCCAGTATTACCTAGTAATTATTACTTTTTGCTTTTTCCCATCCCACTCTACCTTGCAGCCTAATGATTCAGCTATAAATCTAAGTGGGACCATGGTTCTGCCATTTTGCAAAACAGGTGGTGCATCTAAAGATACTTTCTCGCCGTCTACTGTAGCCTCGTTTTTCCCTATTTGAAGTACTATCTTCATTGGGTTATCCTCCTTAATCTTCGGAATCTCGTTAGGCAAAACAAAAACTCCATACGCATTACGGTTCTGCTTGGCAAAATCATATACTAACTCTTGTTTAGGTTTAACCCCTTGCTCCAGCAATAGTTGAACATAGCAAGCTGCCAAACCTGTAGCAAAAGGTGTTGCAAACGAGGTGCCCATTGGAGTCCACCAATTACCTTGAGAGTTTTTAATGTACGGGTTTAGTCCGAATATATCTTCACCCCTATTAGAATACGATGCAACTTTGTTTAGGTTGTGATTCCACGACCCTACCGCAAGTGCAAAATTAAACCTAGCAGGGTAATCAGGAATATCCTTTGCATTGTTTCCGGTTGCACAAAAAAGAGGATGTTCTTCTAGTTTTTCAAAATCCTTGGCTTGTAGATATATACCCCCTAATGAAATGTTAATTAGGTGTGGTTTGTTTGCATTTATCCAGTCGATGCATCTTTGTTTATCCGACCCCTGCCCTTTCCACTTCAGCATCATAATATTAGCATCGGGGGCGGTTACACGGGCAGATTTACAGACGTTCAGCCCGTGACTAACAGGCAAATTGTGATTGTAAGGCATTATAACTTTATCCATTTCAAAGTTGTCAATTACAGCAATTGTAACGCCTTTTCCGGTATAACCACTATTGTGCCACGCTATAAGGTTGGTAATCTCTAGAACAGCTCTGTTTTTCTCAATCATATTTGTCACCCACTATATCTTATGCTAGGCATAAAAAATACGCCTATGTGGCGTTTATACTTTACTTTTGCATTTTTGCTATTAGTAACCCCTCTTCTTCTCATCATCCATATAAACTTTTTGACCCTCAAAGATAAAAATTCTTCTTCCTTAGTTAAATCCCTACCAACCGCTATTTCCTTCACCAATATTAAAATTCCTAAAAACTCTATAACAAAATATAAAAATTATTGATTTTTTCAATAGGTGAGGTATAATAATTTTGAAGTTAGGGTAGACTAACTCCTTTGTAATTTTTTACCTTCCAACCCGTAATGACAAAACTATTTAAGGAGTTGATGGGATAATGAAAATAAAGAACAACCTATATACTGTCCCTGATAATCGTGACTATACTGTATCTAGTGTACCTGATGTAAAAATACTAAATAGCTTGGGTATTTTCCCAGGAGCGGTTGTCCGAAAGAAAAAAAAATATGGACTTGGCGGACCTGTACTAATCAACCTTGCTACTCGAGAACTTGCTCTCGGAAAAGATGTCGCAACAGCTATACTGGTGGAGGAGGCTATGTAACTATGGATTGCCATACCATCACGGAAGACAGTAAGGTGCTGTCCAAAAAAAATAAAATCCTATTGATGGGTACCCCCAACGTGGGTAAGAGCGTTTTTTTCTCAGCCCTGACTAAATTAAATGTAATCAGCTCCAACTATACCGGCACCACCGTTTCTTACATGGAAGGTGCCTATAAGATAGGGGATACTGAGTATACGCTAATCGACGTACCGGGCACCTATTCTTTATCAGCCACTTCCGTTGCTGAAGAAGTAGCTGTGCGCTTCATGAACAGCAATCCTGTGGCTGTACTTTTTGTTTTAAATGCGGCTGATCTTGAGGGGAGCATTAAACTTGCCCTTGAGGTGCTTGAATATAAAATTCCTGTTGTTTTTGCCCTCAACCTAATGGATGTATCTGAGCGAAAAGGCTTTAAAATCAATATCAAGCTGCTGGAACAGGAACTTGGTTCTTCTGTGATTCCTACTGTAGCGGTAAAAAATCAGGGTCTGGATGAAATTACCGAAACCTTTGAGCAGTTATTAAAGACCAAGAAAAATACAAAGATTGATTTAGTTTGCTCCGGATGTTCCGGTTGTTCTGGGTGCGCCGGCTGTGGCATAGCAGGTAGTAATGGTTTAGATTATTGGGAACGTGCCCGTCAGATTGTTCGCAAAACCGTTTCCCGTACCGATGCCAAACCTAATTTTTTGGATCGTTTAGGTGACGCTTTGCTCCATCCCTGGCCCGGAATTCCTTTGGCCCTCATGATTCTCATCATTAGCTTAGGCCTAGTGGTGGGCGGTGGAAAGGCGCTTCGCTCTATTGTGCTGCTGCCTTTAGTTAATCAGGGCATCGTGCCTTTATTTGAACGGCTAATTACTCCCTTGAACCTGCACCCTATTTTGCACAATATATTAATCGGAAACTACGGTATGTTTCGCATTAGTTTTGAATGGATTTTAGCGTTAGTTGTGCCTTATGTCATTTTGTTCCAGGTTCAATTTGCCTTATTGGAAGATAGCGGCGTCTTACCCCGCATCGCTGTGCTCTTTGACAATCTCATGCGCAAATTAGGCGTACAGGGCGGTAGCCTAATACATGTGTTCCTAGGTTTCGGCTGTGCCGTTCCTGCTATTATCGGAACTCGTACTGCTACCACCCAAAAAGAGCGTTTAATGGTCACTTCCATGGTATGTTTTGCTATTCCCTGCATTTCCCAGACTGGCGCCTTGATTTCTCTGCTATCTGAGTATTCCATGTGGCTGCTCTTGGCCACTACTCTGACCGGAGTTGGGGTTTTTGTAATTGTAGCCAAGATTCTCGGCAGAGTACTCAAAGGTAGTGTAGACCCTTTGATACTAGAAGTACCAAATCTTCTAATCCCTGAACCCAGAGCCTACTTTAAAAAGCTGTGGATCAGAATCAAGCAATTTTTGGTAGAAGCTGAAGGCCCTATGCTTATTGCAGTATTTATTGCTGCCATATTGGCCGAAACAGGGGTTCTGAAAGGATTAGGTGAGCTGCTAAAACCTGTTATCTCTGGCTGGCTTGGCTTACCCGAAGGCGCAGTTATGTCGCTGATTCTAGGAATCATCCGTCGTGAAATGTCAGTAGCCCCGTTACTAGAACTTAGCTTAACTCCGCTGCAGATGTATGTCGGAGCTGTGGTTTCTTTATTGTACCTACCCTGCTTGTCGGTCTTCGGCATCATTGCCAAAGAATTTAATGCAAAAATTGCCATGGCCATCACCATTGGTACAACCACGACAGCTCTATTTGTGGGCGGAATGATGAATCACCTTGTACTGTTAGCTCAGAGAATTTTTTAGGAAGGATGCACGTCGAATGCTTATTACATCATTGACCCAAAAAGTTGAATGGCTTGCCAACCAAAGTAGGCTATTTTATCATTGCATCGCGTTGTATTACAAAAATATCATTAAACGAGAAGTAAGGCTGGCAAATATCACACCAAATGACAACATACTCTGCATCGGCGGCGGACCTTGCCCCTATACTGCCATTATGTTGCATCAACTAACCGGCGCTAAGGTTACGGTCATTGACAATAATAAACATTGCGTTAAACAATCGGCTGAGCTTGTCAAACGATTAAACCTAGAAAATTCAATCCGCATTATTTGCGGCGAAGGTGAAACCATTGACTATGATGGATTTACCGTTATTCATCTAGCCCTTCAGATTACCCCTAAGGATAAAGTGCTTAAAAGGGTTCTTGAACGGGCAGAAGAAGGTGTAAAAATCCTTGTGCGTATGCCCAGGGAATGTAGCAACAGAATGCATTGCAAGATGGAATCATGGTCTTCATCCTGCTACGCTCATGTTGTCCATGACTTTTTCAACAATGTGAAAAATACTGCCCTTTATATAAAGGAGTAACTGTAAGGTGAAACCAATATTTAAAAAATTGCACCCCTTTTTGATGCCATTAATTATTATGCTGTTGATTTATACTACGCGGCAATCGAATTTTGTTGGTACTTTAGACATTGTCCTCCATACTATGCCTTCTTCTCTTTTACTAAAGCTTATTGGATTGCAGGTGATTACCCAACTGCTGCTTAACTTTCAATGGTACAGACTGTGTAAAGTTTTTGGCTGGCCTACTTCCTTTTTTAAACTTCTGGTGGTAAATGCTTACGGCACAGTAGCAGATGCTCTAACCCCTGGTGAAAAAGTTGGAGGAGAAGTAACCCGCCTACTACAACTTAACTCTTATCTAGGTTATTCCGCCGGGGAGTCTACCATTCTTGTTGCCATACAAAAAACCTTAAGCCTATCAGCCCTGGTGATTCTAAACCTAATGGTTGTGGTTACCATGGCTGATCATGTTCCTTTTTTGCAAGCCTGGCCAGTACGGTTGTTAATGTCATCGCTTTTAATCATCATCGGCGTATTTCTATACTTTCTTTTATTCAGAACCCACTTACTAAGCAGACGCATGGCCAGCATAAAAACATCTAGAAAATGGCTTTTGCACTTTTTCGACTGGGTTAAAGAGTTTTCTCTTCACACCGAAAATATCCGGCAAAACCGAGGCGAACTAATCCTGCAGTTTGTCTTGTCTCTTTTGATTTGGAGCTTATTCCCTTTTAAGTTGATTCTGCTGGTAATGCCTCACACCACCTCCATCCCAGTACTGGTGCTGTTTGGAACAACTTTTATATCCTATTTTGCAGCTATGATTCCGTTGCTACCAGGAGGACTTGGCACCTTTGAGGCTACTATGAGCGGAATTCTTACAGCTTATGGCCTACTGTTAAACCAGGCTGTGGCTGTAACCATTATTTTCAGATTTATAACCTTCTGGTTTGTACTGTTACTCAGTCTCATGATTATAGGTATCTATAAAGTTTTTCTGTACAGTCAGAGGAGGTCCATTTATGATGACCGGCAAAAAGCCCAATATAATGGCTGATTTGTTTATAAAAAACATTCCAAATCTACTAACCCTACTCAATATGCTGACTGGGCTTACTGTTTTATATCTAAATGTCGGTGAAGTCAGGCAAGACTACAAGGTGTTGTCTTATACTCTTATTCTCATTGCCGTCATGTTGGATGCCGTTGACGGAATGGCAGCTAGACTTCTTGGCGCCGAATCAGAGTTTGGCAAACAATTAGATTCCTTCGCCGACCTTGTTTCTTTTGGCATAGCTCCTATTGTAGTGCTACTGGAGGTATTACCCATCCACAGCAGACCAGGTATCCTCCTCGTGCTGTTGTTTTATCCTATTGCAGGTGCTTTCCGTCTGGCCCGATATAACCTGACTGATGATTCCAGCTATTTTACTGGCCTGCCTATTACGGCCGCAGGATTTATCCAAGCCAGTTTTGGTTTATTTATAAATAGTCGTTTTCGGTTTTTTCCTGGTTGGGCTGTAGGTCAAACTGTTCTTTTAACCGCGTTACTTTCAGCAATGATGATAGGTAATTTTAAAGTTGGTCGCATCATCTTCCATCCTATTCAAAGTAAGTCAAGTCAAAATGCCCGCCCTTAATATATATAAAGCTCTGGAAAACCAGAGCTTTATATATTTTCCTTGCCATACACTAATTCATAGCCTTTGGCTACTAGGTCTTGTTTCTCTTGGAAAGCTTTGAGCAAATCCTCACCTGTTTTCCCTTCAGCAATTAAATCCCTTAAAATATAATCGCAAAAACAACCTGGCTTATTCTGTAAATACTGCTCTCTAAATGATAAGTACAATTCTTCCTTTGTAAGACCTTTATCTATCAAACTTTTTAAAATACCATAGCAATCAACCCTGCACAGATTTGAGTTGTTCATATATTCCTCCCCCCTCTTTTAAGCTAGATCAGAAAAGCAGAGTTATAATTTTATTTTTGCACCAAAAGATATTCCTTACAAGCAAATAAGCAAAAAAAAACGCCAGGCCAAGCCTGACTGGGTAAAAATATATAGAAAGGGAGGTTCTTATATTTATTCTCTCATAACTTTACAAAAGTTAAACTAAATAAAAAATAAAAACTACATTATAAACCGGCAGATTTTCTCAAAATGTCAGCTTTATCTATACGCTCCCATGGTAAATCTAAATCAAGACGTCCAAAGTGTCCGTAAGCTGCCGTTTGCTTATAGATAGGTCTTCTTAAATTCAAACTTTGAATAATTGCTGCAGGTCTTAAATCAAAGTGCTTTTTAACAAGGGAAGTAATTAACTCCTCATCTACTTTCCCGGTTCCAAAAGTATCAACCATAATTGATACAGGCTTGGCAACTCCTATAGCATAGGCCAGTTGAACTTCACATCGATCTGCTAAACCTGCCGCCACTATATTTTTGGCCACATAACGGGCAGCATAAGCTGCTGAACGGTCAACCTTAGTTGGATCTTTACCGGAGAAGGCACCTCCACCGTGTCTAGCCATTCCGCCATAAGTATCGACAATAATCTTCCGGCCAGTTAAACCTGAGTCACCTTGAGGTCCGCCTACCACAAACCTTCCTGTTGGGTTAATGTAATACTTAGTGTCTTTAGTTATCAGTTCAGAAGGAATAACAGGTAAAATTACTTTTTCCAGTATATCATTATAAATAGTTTGGGAACCAATATCGGGATGGTGCTGAGTTGAAATAACTACTGTATCAACACGTACCGGTTTATCACCTTCATACTCAACTGTAACTTGAGATTTACCATCGGGGCGCAAATAGGATAAGGTGCCATCCTTGCGGACCTCAGAAAGCCTACGGGTTAATTTATGAGCTAAAGCTATTGGGAGAGGCATATACTCAGGCGTTTCATTGCTGGCATAACCAAACATCATCCCTTGGTCTCCCGCACCGATCATAGCAATTTGATCATCGGTCATTTCACCTATTTTAGCTTCGTAAGCCTTATCAACACCCAGGGCAATATCTGGTGATTGCTCATCTATGGCAGTCAGTACTGCACAAGTATCTGCATCAAAACCATATTTAGCTCTCGTATAACCGATATCTCGAATAGTATCTCTTACAATCTTGGGGATATCCACATAGCACTTAGTTGTTATCTCTCCTGTCACTAAAACCAAACCAGTAGTTACAGCAGTTTCACAAGCAACTCTGGCATCAGGATCTTGAGCAAAAATAGCATCCAAGATAGCGTCAGAAATCTGATCACATATTTTATCAGGATGACCTTCAGTTACAGATTCAGAAGTAAATAGTTTTTTTGTCATTGTTAACTCTCCTTTACCTGACACTCAAACCTGGGTAATGCAGCAATTCTATCTAACACCAGAGTAGCAATTTCGGCTTTTGTCAGAAGGGGGAACTCCTCAACTTGTCCATTTCGGTATAGTATGCTGACAATATTGGTATCAACCTCAAACCCAGCACCTTCTTTGGAAACATCATTTGCTACAAGTAAATCTAGATTTTTTTCTTCTAACTTCTTTTTAGCGTTCATTGCTACTTGATCTGTTTCTGCTGCAAATCCTACCAAAATTTGTTTGTCTTTTATTTTTCCTAGTTCCTTTAGTATGTCAACTGTAGGGCATAATTCTATGGTTAAATTCTGTTCACCCTTTTTTATCTTACTCTGCTCAACTGTTTTGGGCTTATAATCTGCAACAGCTGCTGCCTTGATCACAACGTCAGCATCAGGAAAAACTTTTAAAACCTCATCCCGCATTTTTTCAGTACTAAAAGCCCTAATTAGTTTAACTCCTTGGGGAGGTTCTACAGTTGTATTTCCTGCTATTAAAGTTACTTGGGCTCCTCTTTTATATGCTTCTTTCGCAATAGCAAACCCCATTTTTCCTGAGCTCCTATTTCCTATGTAACGAACCGGATCAATAGCTTCCCTGGTACCACCAGCTGTTACTATTACTCTTTTGCCCTGAAAATCTTTCTTAAGACACAACAACCTTTCAATTTCCTCTAATATTACAGGTATAGCAGGTAGTCTGCCTTTACCGACCGTGCCACAAGCGAGGAACCCTTCTTCCGGCTCAATAAAATGAAATCCTATACTCTTTAAAAACTCAATGTTTTTTTGGGTAATTGGATTTTCGTACATATTTACATTCATAGAAGGGGCCAAAAGAACTGGCGCCTTGGTGGCTAAAATTGTAGAAGTCAGTAAATTATCAGCTATACCAGTCGCTATTTTGGCTATAGTATTAGCCGTA
The DNA here is from genome assembly GCA_012838615.1 of Clostridia bacterium. GTDB lineage: Bacteria > Bacillota > DUOV01 > DUOV01 > Zhaonellaceae > DUOV01. The sequence goes on from DUOV01000173.1 coordinate 10,664, forward strand.
GCCGGTACAACTACAAATAGCTCAGCCTTTAAAGCCAAATCAATGTGAGGCACATAAATACCTTGCGACCCAGTAGGCTCGTCCACTAAAACCGGATTTTTTGCTAAGGTTTCTAAAGTAAGAGGAGTAATAAAATCAAGAGCAGCTTTAGTGAGAATAACATGGACATTAAGTCCTTTTTTCACTAAGCTGCTAACTAACTCAGCTGCTTTATAAGCGGCAATACCTCCTGTAACCCCTACTATTACAGTTTTCCCAACCACTTTGTTACTTGATTCCGAATTTAGTCGGTTCATAAGTTAACTTACCGGCTGCAATTTCTTTTAATGATCTGGTTACAGGTTTTTCACCTTTCACGTTATCCGTGTCTGTTTGTCCGGTAAAGGAACGGGCTCTTTTTGCCGCTATAACAACTAAGCTATATTTACTATCAATTTGCTCTAATAACTCATCAATTGTAGGCTTATTCACAAAATCCCTCCATTTTCTTCCTTTGTGGTCTGCACCTTTCAGCTATAATAACAGCTTTCAGTTTTTCAATAGCATTTTCTACAGTATCATTAACAATAACGTAATCATATTCGGTCACATAACTGAGCTCTTCGCAAGCACAACTAAGCCGTTTTTTTATAGCTTCAGCCGAATCAGTTCCCCTTTTAGTTATTCTATTTTCCAGTTCTTGAATGGAAGGGGGAACTATGAAAACAAAAACACCTTTGGGGTATTGCTTCTTTATATTCATTGCTCCTTGGATATCAATTTCCAAAATAATATCTTTTCCCTGTTTAAGATGTTCTAAAACTTGCTTTTTGGGAGTACCGTAGTAATTATCATAAACTTTTGCCCATTCAAGTAGTTCGTTGTTTGCTATCATCCGTTCAAATGTATCTTTATCTATATAGTAGTAATTAATACCTTCTTCCTCGCCTATTCTTGGCGCCCTTGTTGTCACAGATACCGAGTATCCCAGCTCCGGCATCTCTTCACGCAACATTTTGCAAAGAGTTCCTTTCCCAGCGCCAGAAGGTCCGGACAAAACAATAAGTAAACCTGATGTTTCCACCATTATTCTACTCCCTCAACTAAATTACCATTTTCCTTAACGGATAAGCGGTGGGCAACGGTTTCAGGCTGAACTGCTGAAAGTATTACATGATCACTATCGGTAATAATTACCGCTCTGGTACGACGTCCGTATGTAGCATCAATTAATACACCCTTATCCCTTGATTCTTGAATAATTCGCTTAATCGGCGCTGATTCAGGACTCACAATGGCTATAATCCGATTAGCTGACACAATGTTACCAAAACCAATATTTATAAGTTTTATATCCATCTTATATCCCCCTTGGAGTAGATTATTCTAAATTCTGTACCTGCTCGCGAATTTTTTCAATTTCACTTTTTACGATTACCACCCTCTGACTTATATCTAGATCATTAGATTTAGAACCAATTGTATTAATCTCTCTATGCATTTCTTGGACTAAAAAATCCAGTTTTCGTCCAACCGGCCCATCACCAGATAAAAAAATTTCTAATTGATCAAGATGACTTGACATTCTAACAAGCTCTTCTGTAATGTTAGAGCGTTCGGCCATGATAGCTACTTCCATGGCGATCCTATTTTCATCAACAGGCGGGCTGTCAAGCAATTCTTCAATTCTAGCTAGTAGCTTACTTTGATATTCCTCCACTACCAAATGAGACCTTTCCTTTATTTCTTCCATTACTTCAGAAATATAGCTCTTACGCTTTAAAAGATCAGTTGCCAGTTTCTTCCCTTCTTCTAGACGCATACTTACCATTTCTTCAACAGCTATTTTAAGAGCCTCTAAAAAAACTGGCCAAAGTTGTTCCACATCCTCTTCATGCTGCTCAATTGTAATCATCTCAGGTAACTGGGCAAGAGCCATTAACTCAATATTATACTCAATACCTAAAAATTGTGCTAATTCCTTCAGAGATTCATAATAAGCCATAGCTAATTCTTTGTCAACCTTTAGATTTCTCTTGATTTCTCCTGTTTCCTCAATGTTGATATAAACATCAATACGTCCCCGGGCAAATGTATTTTTAAGATAACTTTTTATTCGTTCCTCAAACATCACATAAGTACGAGGAAGTCTTACCGCCATCTCTAAATATCGGTGATTAACTGATTTGATTTCAATTGTGATGCTTTTACCCTCCCCATTTGCCTCACCGCGACCGTATCCTGTCATACTAGCTACCATATTTTTTCCGCCTTCCTTTTTATTTTTATTCTTGGCAAAAATAAAATTTAAAACCATCAATATTGCATGATAAAAATAGACTTAAAAATAATTTACTTCTCTTTAGTATAACTAAATCCTGCTAAATTTTAAGCCAGCAGTCTTTTAGCAAATAAATTACGCTGGGCACACACAATAAAAAAACGGCTGCTTAGAATAAACTAAACATAGCCGTTTTTTATAATTAAAAGTATTTAAGATTAAGCTTTCACATAAATAAACTTACGAGCTATAGGCCTTAGAAGATAATAATTAATTGCTGTTAATAAAGTCCTTCCTCCGGCCACAAGTAGAACCAAAATCCAGTTATAAATATTTAGAGCTGTCGTTTTAAAAATAGGCTGTAAAGCAGGCAAGTAGATTACTGCTAATTCCATTAAAACCGAGCAACATACGGCTAACACCAAATATATATTGGAAAAAACCCCTACCTCAAAAACCGAATGCCTTTCAGACTTACAGTCAAACACGTGAAATAATTGGGAAAAAACTAAAGTTGCAAAAGCCATGGTTCTTGCTAATACCAGATTGCCGTCACTTAAGTAAATAGCCAAAACAAAAACCAATAAAGTTCCCAGCCCAATTTGTAGTCCTCGGCTGGCAATTTTTCGCCAAAGACCTTGGGAAAAAACGCTTTCCTTTGGATGTCTGGGTTTTCTTAACATAATATCCTTGTCTGCATTATCTACACCTAAGGCCATGGCCGGCAAACCGTCTGTAACTAAGTTTACCCATAAGATTTGAATAGGAAGCAAAGGTAAAGGCAGGGCTAAAAGAGCAGCCAAAAACATTGTTAAGACCTCACCTACGTTACAAGACAGCAAATACCTGATAAACTTTCTGATATTATCATAAATACCTCTGCCCTCTTCTACGGCCGCTACAATGGTAGCAAAATTATCATCAGCCAAAATCATGGCAGAGGCTTCCTTTGTCACGTCTGTTCCTGTCTTACCCATAGCCACCCCAATATCAGCTTCTTTCACAGCAGGCGCATCATTTACACCGTCACCGGTCATAGCAACTATTTCTCCCTTTTCCTTTAGAGCTTTTACAATACGCAGCTTATGGCTAGGTGACACTCTGGCATAAACTTTAATATCTTTTATGATGGCATGTAATTCATCATCACCTAGATAATCAAGTTCGGTGCCGGTAACAACTAATCCACCTTCGTCTAACAAACCTAATTCTTTTGCTACAGCCTTGGCAGTAATTTGATGATCACCTGTAATCATAACAACCTTGATACCAGCCGCTTTACATGTTTTAATAGCTCGTATAGCCGATTGCCTTGGCGGATCGATCATGCCGGCCAAACCTAAAAAAGTCAAATTTTGTTCCAGCTTATCTTCCGCCAGATCTGTTACACCAGTTAAATTGCGGTAAGCCATACCTAAAACCCGTAGAGCTTGTTCACCCATCCTTTCATTTTGGCGAAGAATTTTATCTCTTAGCTCTTGGGTTAAGGGTACTTCTTGATTATTAATTAAAATATGGGTGCAAAGGTTTAAAACTATGTCTGGCGCGCCTTTTGTATAAAGTAGACGTTGATTATTCTCTTCCTTAAATAAAACCGACATGCGCTTCCGAACTGAATCGAAGGGAATCTCCAGTTCTCTGTTTCCCATTTTGGCCAGTTTTTCTCTCCAAATGCCAACCTTAGCTGCCAGTACAACCAAAGCTCCCTCTGTCGGATCACCGATTATTTCCCAGTCCTGTTTTGCACCTTTCTTTTTAAACAAACTGCTGCCATTTTGTTTTTGTAAATCAGTATTAGCACAAAGGGCACAAGTTTTGGCCAATAACTCCATGGCTCTGCTGTTTTTATATTCTATCCTTCTTCCATCTAGCTGTATATCGCCTATTGGTTCATATCCCTCACCTGTAACAGTATAGGTATGTCCGTCACAAAAAACTTGCCGCACAGTCATTTTATTTTGAGTAAGGGTGCCTGTTTTATCGGAACAAATATATGTAGCACAACCTAATGTTTCAACAGCAGGTAACTTGCGAACAATAGCGTTTCGGCGTATCATCTTTTGTACACCTATAGCCAAAGCAACGGTCACTATGGCAGGAAGGCCTTCCGGTATCGCAGCTACAGCCAGACTAACACCAGTCAGAAACATTTGGTATATTTCTTCTCCACGCCAAACACCAGTTACAACAACTACTGCACAAATCAATAAACAACAGATGACCAAAATTTTCCCCAACTGTTCCAACCTTTTTTGTAATGGTGTTTGTTCTTCCTCAACTTGTTGCATCATGCCTGCAATTTTACCCATTTCTGTGTCCATGCCTGTAGCAATAACTACGGCCTTTCCTCTGCCTCTGGTAACAGCAGTTCCCAAAAACAGGGTATTAGTTCGATCACCTATACCTACCTCAGTAGCTGTTATAGTTTCCGAAGATTTTTTTACGGGGTGAGATTCACCGGTAAGAGTTGCTTCATCTACTTCCAGGTTAGTAGCTTCCAGTATTCTAGCATCGGCGGGTATTTTATCACCCATTTCAACTAATAAAACATCCCCTGGCACTAACTTATCGGCACTAACAACAGTTTGTTTACCATCTCGTATGACTTTTGCTTCTGGGGAAGTCAATTTTTTGAGAGCCTCTAAAGATTTTTCAGCCCTGTACTCCTGTACAAAGCCAAGAATAGCGTTGATAATAATAATTGCCAGGATAGTCAAAGCATCTGCATATTCACCCAGCATACCGGAAATAAGGGCTGCCGCAATTAAAACCAAAACCATAAAATCTGTAAACTGTCCTATAAACATCTTTAGGGGGGAGGATCTCTTAAATTCCTGTAACTGATTTAAGCCAAATTCCCCTAGCCGAGCTAATGCTTCCTTGGTATTTAATCCTTTATCAACATCTGTTTTTAAAATAGTTAATACTTCTGGTATACTAAATTGATACCATTTTCGTTCTTGCATGTTATCACCCCTGGAGAAAATAATTCCATTTTTACATTTATATGTAAATCCCTGATAAACATGCTATCCACATTGCAAGTCATTACAAGCTTTTATAAAATAAACTAAAAATTAAAGAAGGGATTAACATGGCTTTCGATGGAATAGTACTGGCTGCCGTAACCAAGGAGCTTCAGGTGTTAATCGGCTGCCGGATTGAGAAAATTTATCAACCTGAAGCAAGTTGTTTAGTACTTCATCTCCATAATCGCAATAATAAAACTAAATTATTTTTGTCTGCTCACCCAGTAAATGGTAGAGCGCATCTTTCCCAACTAATTTACGACAATCCTTTAAATCCACCTTTATTTTGTATGCTCCTGCGCAAACACTTGGAAGGCGGGAAAATCATAAGCATTAGCCAAGGGGAAAATCTAGAGCGCTGTTTATATGTTTCCGTAGAAGTTTTTGATGAAGTAGGGGATCTTAAAATCAGGCAACTGGTCATAGAAATTATGGGGAAACACAGTAATATCATCTTAATAGATCCTGTTTCCGGAACAATTATTGATAGCATAAAACGTGTTTCTAGTGAAGTTAGCCGCCATAGAGAAGTGCTGCCCGGACGTAAGTATCTGGCACCACCAGCTCAAAACAAACTAAAACTTATGGAATTAACGGAAGAACAGTTTAAAACTGCTTTATTTAATTTCCCGCTAAACAGCTACTTATACAAATCAGTGGTTAAATGCTTAGGAGGTATTAGCACATCTATAGCTAAAGGACTAGTGCTAGCTGCAGGACTCCCTCTGGAAATAGATTTGAATTCCATAGGAGATTATGAATTTACTAAGCTATGGCAACAAATTATCTACTTGGCAGATATAATTCGTTCCGAAAATTTCGTTCCGATTGTCTATGCGGATGATAACAAACTACTTGATTTTGCAGCCGTCCCCTTTACCCATTGTGTAACAGCTAAAGAGAACATTTTTGACTCAATGAGTCAAGCCCTAGATTACTACTATGAGAAAAAAATGGCTCAGGAAGCATTAGACAAACAAAAATATAATCTACATAAAGTTTTAAACAAAGAATTGGAACGGCTCTATAAAAAGAGGCTTATTCAAGAAAAAACAATAGCTCAGGCTAAGGATGCAGAGCCGTTGAGACTCATGGGCGAGCTTTTGACGGCTAACATATACCGCCTTAAAAAAGGCATGATAGAAGTTACGGTGGAAAACTTTTATGACCCAACAAATGGACTAATTACCATCCCTTTGGAACGTGACCTTTCCCCTGCTCAAAACACTCAAAATTATTTCAAAAAATACAACAAGGCAAAAGTCAGCGCAGAAAAAGCCCATGAACAGCTACTATTGACTAATGATGAAATCAGCTATCTGGAAAGCGTCATGCAAAGTATGCTCCAAGCTGAAACTCTTGCTGAAGTTGAAGAGGTTAGCCAAGAATTAATAAAGGAAGGATATCTTACTCAGCCGGGTAAAAAGAAAGGGAGAGAAAAAAAGGAAAAGAAAGCCAAAACAAAGTATCTGAAATTTTTATCCGGGGCAGGCTTTCCTATCCTGGTCGGTAAAAACAATAGGCAAAACGACCTGCTTACACTTAAAATAGCAAAAGACCATGATCTATGGTTTCACGTTAAAGACATTCCCGGCTCCCATGTTATCGTTCAGACTAACGGACGGGAAGTTCCGGACAGCACCTTAGAAGAAGCTGCTCTTATTGCAGCCTACTACAGCAAGGGGCAGTCCTCCAGCCAAGTTCCTGTTGACTGGACGCAAAAAAAGCATGTAAAAAAACCTAGCGGGGCCAGACCTGGCCAAGTTATTTACGAAAATTATAAGACAATCTTTATAACTCCTGATAAACAATTGGTCAATGAGTTGAAGAAAGTAAATTCTACCAAAGAAGGTTAGGCAAAAAGCCTAACCTTCGCTCTCTACTGTTTACGACTACCAGGTTTTACTAATGGAACACCAGTTTTGCACAGAGGACATTCCTCTGGGAGATAAGACTCAACTTCTAAACTGAGTAAACTTTCCCTTCTTACTCCTAAGTCAACTTTACCGGCGCTACGGTCAACTAATACTGCCACACCTGCTACTCTTCCCCCCAGATTACTGACAACATCTAGAACTTCTTTAACCGATCCCCCAGTAGTCACTACATCTTCAACAACCAAAACTTTTTCATCTGGGAAGATTTCAAATCCCCGGCGTAATTTCATAACCTTTTCTTCCCGTTCGGTAAAGATAGCTCTTACCCCTAAGTGTCGAGCCACTTCATAAGCTACAATAATTCCTCCCATAGCAGGACCTACTACCACATCTATTTTTTCCTTGTTATATCTTTCAGCTAATTCGGCGCAAAGCTTAGCAGTATAATGGGGATATTGCAAAACCTTAGCGCATTGAATATAACGATCACTATGTCTTCCGGAGGTAAGTTTAAAGTGTCCATTTAATAAAGCCCCAGAATCAATAAACATTTTTTCAATTTCCTGTTGAGTTAACATGACCTGCCTCCATTTCTTCAATTATTTGCTGTACGGCTGCTAAAGGATCAACTGCTGCTGTAATAGGTCGGCCAATGACAAGATAGGAAGAACCTGCCCTAATAGCCTCCTGGGGTGTAGTTATTCTCTTTTGATCGCCTGCCTGAGAATTTAACGGTCTCACCCCTGGCGTAACGGTGAGAAAATCATTGCCACAAGCCTGCCTGATAAGCTTGGTTTCCTGAGGTGAAGCTACAACTCCATCCAGCCCGGCCTTTTTAGTTAACTTAGCAAACCTAACAACTGATTCTTGAGGTGTCCCTAAACCTATTTGTTCCAAATCTTTTTCTCCCAAGCTAGTCAGTATTGTGACAGCGATAAGTTTCGGTTTTACCAAACCTTTAGCTAAAGCCTCCTCTTCCACCGCTTCACGAGCCTTTTCCATCATGTACAATCCGCCAGAAGCGTGTACGTTAAGCATATCAACTCCATACCCCGTTAGCACCCGACTGGCTTGAGCTACGGTGTTAGGAATATCGTGTAATTTTAGATCAACAAAAACTTTACCTCCTGCCTCTTGTATCAACTCAAAAATAGCCGGCCCCAGGCTTGTAAATAATTGTAGACCTACTTTAAACATTCCCACATAAGGTTCCAACATCTTTACCAGACGACGTACTTCATCCTTGGTATCCACATCTAAAGCCACGATCAGTCGTTCTTTCATGTTAGTCATTTTCTCACCTCATCTCATTTTTAAAGGATTGGCCAGCCCAACTAAATGGCTAATGTCTTCGGTTTTAGTTTTCTGACAGTATTCCTCGAGACCAGCAATAACTTCCATGGTGACCCGAGGGTTTATGAAATTTCCTGTTCCAATAGCAATGGCATTGGCCCCCGCTAAAATAAATTCCAGAGCATCCTGAGCACTTACAATGCCGCCCATGCCAATGATAGGTATTTTAACAGCTTGGGCAACTTGCCAAACCATGCGTAATGCTATGGGCTTAATGGCTGGTCCGGACAATCCGCCCACAATATTTCCTAAAACCGGCTTTCTTGTTTCCACATCAATAGCCATACCCAGTAAAGTGTTGATTAAAGAGATAGCATCAGCCCCTGCCTCTTCTGCTGCTCTGGCAATTTCCTGAATATCCGTTACGTTAGGAGATAACTTGGCAATTACGGGCAAATTTGTATGGCCTTTTACAACGGATATGACTTCAGCAACCAAATCAGGATCTGTACCAAAGACCAATCCCCCTGCTTTCACATTAGGACAGGAAATATTTACCTCAAGAGCTGCCACTCCGGGAACGGATAGTTTCTGGGCTAAGACCCCATACTCTTCCGGTGTATTGCCCGAAATGTTAACTATAAATTTAGTTTGGTAAGAAGTTAATTCAGGTAAAATATTTTCAATAAAATAATCTACCCCTGGGTTTTGTAGGCCTATAGCATTTAGTAGTCCACTTGGGGTCTCAATCAATCTTGGCGGAGGATTTCCGGCTTTGGGTAACAAGGTTAGCCCCTTGACCACCACTCCCCCTAGACGATTTAAATCTATGAAAGGAAGATATTCCTGACCTGAACCAAAAGTACCCGAAGCCGTTAAAACTGGATTTTGTAATTTTAAACCTCCAATGTCTACTTCCATCTTAACCTTCATGCCAGATTACCTCCCTGCTGTTAAATACCGGTCCATCGGTACACACTCTGGAATAAGTAGGACCTGTCAATTCTTTAGTTTGGCAGACACACCCCAGACATGCTCCAAAACCACAGGCCATATAGGCTTCCAGAGAAACCTGGCACTCTACACCGAAACTATCTGCGATTGCTGAAACATTTTTAAGCATGGCTTCTGGTCCACAGGCATAAATAATATTATATTTTTCAGATCCTAGCTCCCGCTCTAATGGCTGGGTAACTAAGCCTTTTTCGCCTAAACTGCCATCTAAAGTAGTAACTATAACCTGGCCTAATTTTTGAAAAGCTTCCAGTCTATATACCTTTTGCACTTCATTAAAGCCAAGAATAGCAGCAAATTCCTGACCTTGTTCCTTAAGCTTCTCAGCTAAGGGCAAAAGGGGAGCTATGCCCATCCCTCCCCCAACCAGAATAGCACGACACCTTGGGGGTAGGCTAAAGCCACTACCCAAGGGACCAATTAGATCAAGATAATCATCTACTCTGACTTTAGTTAAAGATTTTGTGCCCTGTCCTTTTACCTCATATAGTAAACTAATCCTTCCGTCTACCTTATCTATCTCATGCAGGCTAAATGGTTTACGTAGTAAAGGCTGATAAGTATCACTACACTTTACCTGGACAAACTGACCTGGCGTGGCTTGCTTAGCAATTTGAGGCGCTTTAAGTACTAGATAGTAAACTTTACTACTTAATTCTTCATGTCGAATAACTTGTCCTAAAGTTTGCAGTTTCACTAGATCACCTGCCTACTCAATTATCTTTCCATCTTTCATTACAATCTGACCGTTTACTATGGTATAAATTGGCCAACCTCTCAACTTCCAGCCTTTAAAAGGTGTATTCCTGCCCAGGGAATAAAATTTTTTTGGATCTACAACTGCTTCTTTCTCAGGATCAATAATTGTCAGATCGGCAGCTGCCCCTACGCTCAATGTGCCACCAGGGATGTTCAGGATTTTAGCAGGATTTACAGACAATTTAACAACCGCATCAGTCCAACTTAAGACACCTTTACTTATCAATTGACTGACAACTAAAGGCACAACCGTTTCAAGGCCTACCATACCATTAGGCGCATATGCATACTCCACTTCTTTTTCTTCTCGGGCATGGGGAGCATGATCAGTAGCAATAACGTCTATGGTGCCGTCTTTAAGTCCTTGCAAAACAGCTTCTTTATCTGCTTCGCTCCTTAAAGGAGGGCTGACCTTTGTTGCAGTATCATAGCCAATTACGGCTTCATCCGTTAGGGTAAAGTGGTGAGGAGTTGCTTCAGCGGTAACTGGAAGGCCACGTTTTTTTGCCTCTCGAACCATATTTACTGCTCCGACTGTACTTATATGGGCTATGTGAACCGGACTTTCTGTTAATTCAGCCAGAATTATATCCCTGGCAACCATTACCTCTTCAGCAGCTGCCGGAATACCGCGCAGGCCTAATAATGTAGATATATACCCTTCATGCATAAAACCTTCGGCACTTAAATTTGGATCTTCACAGTGATCAATGACGGTCAAGTTAAACATTTGTGCATATTCTAAAGCCCGACGCATAATTTCGCTGTTGACTACAGGGTTTCCATCGTCAGACAAAGCTACTACTCCTGCCTCTTTTAAATCTGCAATTTCTGCTAACTCCTCTCCCTGAGAGCCTTTGGTGATACTACCAATAGGGTAAACCTTAACTGCTCCGTCTCTGGCAGCTTGTTCAATAATAAATCTGACTACAGCTTTATTATCAGCAACAGGTCTGGTATTGGGCATACTGGCTACTGCTGTAAATCCTCCCGCTGCAGCTGCCCTTGTTCCACTATAAATTGTTTCCTTATATTCCAACCCGGGTTCCCTCAGGTGAACGTGCATATCAATCAAACCTGGAGTGATTATTTTACCTTCAGCGTTAATTACATTTACTTGGTCAGTAACAGCTATTTGATCTGCCACTTGACTGATTACCTTTCCCTCTATTAAGATATCTTTTACACCATCAATACCGTTAAGTGGGTCTATAACCCTACCGCCTTTAATTAGTTGCTTCATATACACCTTTACCCCCCATTAAAAGATATAGAACTGCCATCCGCACAGCCACTCCGTTAGTTACTTGCTCATCTACTACTGATTGTTCACATTCATATACATCCGGCATGATTTCAACTCCCCTATTCATAGGTCCCGGATGCATAATCAAGGCATCAGGTTTGGCCAAAGATGCGCGTTTTTTATCGAGGCCAAAAACTTTGGCATACTCTTTCAAAGAGGGAATTAGCCCCTTCTTTTGACGTTCCCTTTGTACCCTAAGCACATTTATCACATCTACATTTTTAACTGCTTCTTCAACACTATGAAAAACCTTAACTCCCATTTGTTTTATTTCCTTAGGAATTAAAGTTGACGGTCCAACTACGTGGACTTTTGCCCCAAATTTAGTCAGTCCCCAGATATTTGAACGGGCAACCCGACTATGCATAATATCTCCTAAAATTGCAACCGTAAGATTTCCCAAATCGCCTTTTTTCTCCCGCATAGTGAACAGATCAAGAAGTCCTTGAGTTGGATGCTCGTGCATACCATCCCCGGCATTAATAACTCTTGCTTTCACATTCTTAGCCAGAAGATGAGGGGCTCCTGCTGCCTGGTGCCTAATCACAATCACATTAGTACCCATTACTTCTATGGTCCGACCGGTATCTATCAAAGATTCCCCTTTAACTACACTACTAGCAGAAACTGTAAGGCTGGAAGTATCGGCACTTAAGTATTTGCCGGCCATTTCGAAAGATGTTTTAGTTCTGGTACTCGGTTCGTAAAATAAAGTCACCATGGATTTTCCTCGTAAAGTAGGTACCTTTTTAATATCTCTTTGGATAATCTCTTTCATTGGTACAGCTGTGTCTAAAATTAAGCTGATTTCATCGGCAGTAAGTTCTTTTAGACCTAGCAAATCCTTGCGTTGATACATGAATTTATTCCCCCTTGAAAAGTATAACAACCGATTTTGGTAGGATATGCACGTACTTTTGTTTTCTTTAAAGAAGTGCGCATTCAGTACTGTATTCCTTGTCACTTTGCCAAAGGCAAAGTTTTATAAATTCCTAGCACTATAAGAAAAAGACCTCTGTAAAGAGGTCTTTAGAAAAGCAAATACTTTCCAAACCTCCTTACGATCTCACAGGATCAGCTTTAAAGGAGCTATTCGGTCGTCTCAAGTATTACAACTTCTTCTTTGCCATCAATTTCCTTAAGTCTAACTTCAATAATTTCCCGCTTAGAAGTAGGTACATTCTTGCCGACATAATCTGCTCTGATAGGTAGTTCTCTATGTCCCCTGTCAACTAAAATCGCCAGTTGAATTGACTTAGGTCTGCCTAAATCAATAATTGCATCCAGGGCAGCTCTTACTGTCCTCCCCGTATACAAAACATCATCAACTAGGACAATGGTTTTATTTATAACAGAAAAGTTTACTTCTGTTTTATGCACCTCTGGCTGTTGAGCTAAAGTTGTAAGATCATCCCTATAGAGAGTAATATCTAAAATTCCTACCGGTAAAGTTGCACCCTCGATTTCTTTGATAATCCGAGCCAGTCTTTCGGCCAACGGAACACCACGTCTTCTGATACCAATTAAGGCTAAATTATCTGTACCTTTATTCTTCTCCACTATCTCATGGGCTATTCTTACTAAGGCTCTACGGATTTTTTCCTCATCCATGATAGTAGCCTTAGCCACTAAATTTTTCATCACTTATCCCCCCATCTCAATTAAAGTTTGAAGAAAACCACTTTAGTTTTAGTGCAGATCCCAAAGAAAAATTATAAAAATCTTCTAAAGTATAGAAAAGCCTGTCCGAGAGGACAGGCTAATATTATGTCACTTAATTCTTCATTTTAACCTTTTGGCCTCTCTGAGCCAATTTAAAGGGCATATATTTTACATGTAGTCTAAACGATTTTTATTATGATGTCAATTCTTTTTTTGCCAACCTTTATTTATTTTGCTCCTAAAAAGTAGATTAGTTTATAATGTTCTGGTGAGAATTACTAATTTCAGGAGAGTAAAATGTTGACAACTATTAGATTAGAAAAATCGACTAAAGTCGCCTTAACAAAAAATATTCATAATTACAAAGATACTATAACATTTGTAGTATTTATAACTATTAAGTCTCTAATGTTTAATCTAAATATGAGCGGACTTATTTCTTTCAGTATGTTTTTTTCTTCCCTAGGTTTTGCCTTATTGCTTTCAGGTATTTGCCTAATAATGAAATCTGCTGTTAGAAAAATCATGTTATTTTGCTTCAACTTCTTAATAACCTTGGTAATGTTGAGTGATTTAATGTATTTTCGCTACTATGGTGATGTGCTTTCCATACCTGTCTTACTCCAAATCAGGCAAACAAGTACCTTACAGGAAAGCATGCTTTCCTTATTAAATTTTTCAGATATTTTGTTTTTTGTTGATTTAGTTATATGTCTAGCTTTACATTTATTAACCGGTAAAAGTAAGCTAAAACCAATTAATTACTCAAGAACAAATTTCAAGCAAGGCTTCTACACTATACTTTTAGGAACTATAATAATTGGAAGTGGTTTTGGCCAACTTCAGGTAGAGATGGGAAAAGGGCTATTTACCAATATCCTCGATCAAACTTTTTTTGTTAATAAAATTGGTGTTCTGAACTTCCACCTTTTTGATGTATTTCGTCATGCTAAAAATCAAACCAGTCGGGGTAGCCTTTCAGGTCAAGATAAAGCTGTTTTAGAAAAGTGGTTTAGAGAAAAAGAAAATTACACACCCCAAGGAAAGTATTTCGGCATAGCAAAAAACAAAAACCTAATCGTAGTACAACTGGAAGCTTTTCAAAATTTTGTAATCGGGCAAACCATAAACGGTCAGGAAATTACACCTAATTTAAACGCTTTAATTAAAAACTCTTTATACTTTCCTAACTTTTATTATCAAACTGCCCAAGGAAACACTTCTGACGCAGAATTTTTAACTAATGTATCTTTATACCCTGTTCAAGAAGGGGCAGTCTATTTCAGATCTGCTACTAATACTTTTTATTCTTTGCCTAAAGCTCTTAAGGACAATGGTTATCAAACCCTGGCCTTTCATGCTTACAAGCCAAGTTACTGGAACCGCTCCACTATGTATCAGGCCTTAGGCTTTGATGAGTTTATCAGTCGTGACGACTTCCAAGAAGGTGAACTAATTGGCTGGGGCTTAAGTGACCATGATTTTTTTAAGCAAACAGCACAAACCTTGAGTACAAAAAAAGAACCTTTTTATGCTTTTTTAATTACTTTATCAAGCCATTACCCTTACAATGCTTTTGCAGATGAGACTAATCTTGACGTTTCACCTTACGGGGATTCTCTGTTAGGAAATTATTTAAAAGCAGTACACTATACTGACCAGGCTATAGGTAGTTTTGTTAATGACCTAAAACAGAATGGTTTGTGGGATAAATCAGTTGTAGTTTTTTATGGTGACCACAACGCCTTTGGTAAATCTGAAAAAGAAATGTTAACCAGTTTTTTAAATAAGCCTCAAGATGACTTAACCTGGCTCACTTTACAACAAGTCCCCTTAATAATTCATCTTCCCCAAGATAAGCTGGCAGGAACTTATCCAAGCATAGGTGGACAGATTGATGTATATCCTACCCTAGCCAATCTTTTAGGAATAAAAGCTCAATTTGTAATGGGCCAGGATCTTTTAAACGCCATAAATACTTTTGTTATATTCAGGGATGGCTCTTTTTTAACTGCCAAAACAACTTATTTGGCTCAAACACAACAATTTTATGATCTTACATCGAAAAAGATAGTAAAAGGTAAATTTTACGATACCTTGGTTAATAAATATCATCAAGACCTATGGATCTCAGACCAAATCCTTCACCATAATTTATTTGATAATACTGCAAAGAGGTTGGCCCATTAAGGCAACCTCTTCTTTATTTACTTATTTAGTTTTATTTTCCAGAAGAAGGAAAAAAATAATGTAAGTCTAATATCTTAAGGGAGTAATTTAAAGGGTGGTATGAAAAAAGTGGGTTTTTCGTTTGGTGATACAGTTTATTTAAAGCCACAATCTAATATTTACAAGGGAACGTACTCCTGCCAAGTTTTATCCCTAAATGGAAACCTCTTAACCGTTACCTTGCCTTACGAAAAAGGAAAAGTTATTTTACTTGGGGTGGGTACTAAGGTGATGCTAAGGGCTAAAGATAACGAAGCTATAGAAGCTGAGATCGTTGACAAAAATCACGCTAAGACTTCATCCTTAGTCTTATTATTGCCAAAGGTCATATTTCCCAAAGTTAAAAGAATTGTTAGCCCAAAAGTAATCTCAATTGCTAGTGGTAAAGGGGGAACAGGAAAAACAAATTTGTGCGTTAACTTGGCTATAGCTTTAGCCCAAAGAGGTTTGAGAGTTATTATCTTGGATGCAGATTTAGGAACCGCCAATATAGATATTCTATTAAACGTTCATACCAAATTTAATCTCCAACATCTGATAGATAACAAAAAGGATATCCTGGATATTATCGTTGAAGGGCCGGTAGGAATTAATTTTATACCTGGAGGTTCAGGAATACAAAGTCTCTCTGACTTAGACAACGCTAAATTACATCGTATTATAAATAGCCTTAAAAAATTAGATGAATTTGCAGATGTTATTCTGATTGATACGGGAGCAGGTATTTCTAAAAGTGTCATTAATTTTGTTCTGGCATCTGATGAAGTTATAGTTATTACTACACCTGAACCCCATTCCTTAGCAGATGCTTATGCTCTAATAAAAGTATTGCAACAAAAAAACCCCCATCTGAGCACCAACCTTGTCATCAACCGGGTAGAAACAAAGCAGGAAGCTGGTAAAGTCGCCCAACATATTATTTCAGTTGCCAATAGATTTTTAAAAACTAAAATAACTTATTTAGGCTATATTTTAGAAGATCAGCAAGTGAGTAAAGCCATAAAAAAATATGTCCCGCTAATAATTTATAATCCCAACAGTAAGTCAGCCCAATGTATTAAACAACTAACTTCTAATCTACTAGGACTGGAAACTAAAAAACCGGTCAAATCGTTTTTTGACCGGTTAAAGGAAATCTTTTATTCTACAGATGTTTGCACCGGAAACCTCAGAGACTGAATAAATTCGTCTTGAAATTCGGGTTTGCTGGCTAATTCAAGGTGGATAATATTTTTAGCCAATAGCTCAGCTCGTTCTTTTTCCTGATCAGATAACAACGCTTTGATAGCGCCTATCCCTGCCCCGTTGCCAATGGCCTTAATACGACTGGCAGGTATAGCAGGAAACAGTCCAATTCCTAGAACACTTTCTACCTCTACATAATTACCAAAAGCTCCTGCCAAATAAACTTGTTTAAGATCAGTCATGTTTAATCCTACTTCACGCAAGAGCATCCTGATTCCAGTTAAAATAGCTCCTTTGGCCAATTGTAGTTCCCGAACGTCTTTTTGTTTGAGGACTATTGGCTCGCCGCTTAGGCTCTCTTCTGGAAAAGCTAAAACAAAGTCATAACTTTTTCCGTTAGATCTTAATCGCTCCATTAAGAAGGCCATATCAGATGAAAGCAAATCCGGTTCTACAATTCGGCCAGATGGATCAATAACACCATGTTTTAATAGTTGGGCAATTAAATCGATTAACCCTGAACCACAAATACCTTTGACTTTACTGTTACCAATTACTTTAAGTTTAAAAGTGCCATTATTTATCTCAACTTTTTCAATAGCACCTTCTGCAGCTCGCATACCGTATGTTATTTGAGCTCCCTCAAAAGCTGGTCCGGCAGCAGTTGAACAGGCCACCATTTTGTGACCGGAATTTAAGACTATTTCTCCGTTAGTTCCTAAGTCTACAGCCAAGGTAGGTTCTGAAACACGTTCCAAGCCGGTTGCTAGGATGACACCTACTGTATCTGCCCCTACAAAACCAGCAATATTAGGCAAAACATAAAGAGAGCCTTGTTTATTGATTTTAAGTCCAATCTCTTCCGGATTCACCCTGAGTTCTCGCTGCACTACAGGTACATAGGGAGCAATAGCTAATTGGGTAGGATTTAACCCTAATAGTAAATGATGCATGCAAGTATTACCGACTACAGTTGCGCAATAGATATGTTTAGTACAAACTTTCGCTTCCTTACAGAGTTTATTAATTATCTCGTTTAAGCAAGCAACAATTTCCTCTTGTAGTTTTTCTGTATTCCCTGCCCCTTCATTAGCATAGGTAATTCTAGAAATTACATCTCCTCCGTGTTGCCGCTGAGGGTTAGTGGCAGAAACCGTAACTAAAACTTTGCCGGTTATTAAATCGCATAAAGAGCCCACCACAGTTGTTGTACCAATATCAAATGCTATGCCAAAAAATTCATTAGTTGTATCTCCTTGCTCTATAGCAATAAGCTCTTGATCATCAAATACGACAGTAATACCCTCTTTTGATTTGGCTAGGATCTCCATAGCCTGTTTAGTGACTGCCAAATTAACTTGTCGATCTAGCTTTAGCTCAGCTAAAATGCGTTCTACATCGCCCTTTCCATCCTCAATTGAAGCCTTTTTAACCTTAAGGAATTTTTTAGTTAAATTAAGCTCAACAGGAAAAGTATGTGTTTTTAGCAACATGGATTTCCGATCTAAAAATTTTTCTTGAACCGGCAGGGTAACCAACAAGTCAGAATTAACAGCAGTAGTACAGCTTAGTATTTCTTTTTTACCATCCCATTCATCACTTTCAGCCCAAACTTTACATTTGCCACATCTTCCCCTGCCCCCACAAGTAGCATCGAGCATAAATCCTCCCTGTTGCAGGACATTTAATAAAATACTCCCCCCCTCACAGTAAAGGATCGTTCCCTGTGGCTCAACTTTGATCTGATGTTTCATAGTTTCCCATATCCCCCATGTAATTAACATTTGCCATATGATTTATCATAGCATAAATACATTGGAATAAGATAGAAAATTGACAATTATTTAGATGCTGCCTCCCGTAATAACCTTTCTAGCTCATCCTTGTTAAAATTATATTTTTCTGCACAAAAATGACAAACAAGCTCAGCTTTCCCCTGTTCAGCAATCATTGCCTCCAGTTCTTCCTTGCCAAGACTTATCAAAACACTTTCCAACCGTGATTTAGAACAGGGGCAACTAAACTCTACTGGGATTTTTTCATGAATTGTCATGGCAAAATTATTGAGAATTCTACCTAAAATTGTTTCGGGTGTTTCACCTTCTCTAATCATTTCGCTGATGGGAGGCAAATTATTAATGTTATTTTCAAGTTGAACAGCAATCTCTTCTTTAGCATTAGGTAGAAGCTGAATGATAAATCCTCCTGAAGCCAGCACCTTATAATCAATATCAATAAGTACACCTAAAGCTACTGCCGAAGGGGTCTGCTCTGATACCTGATAATAGTATGCCAGATCCTCAGCTATCTCACCTGATACTAAAGGCACGCTACCTGTGTATGGTTCCTTTAAGCCTAGATCCTTAGTAACGTGAAGCATACCATTTTTGCCTACTGCACTACCTACATCCAGCTTGCCAGGATACTTACTTTTAGTCTGGGTATGGGGCTCTTGGACATAGCCCCGAACTTGACCTTTAGCATTGGCACTTGCCACTACTGCTCCTAACGGGCCGTCTCCCAAGAGCCTTACAGTTACCAAATCATCTCCTTTAAGCATTGCCCCCATCATTAATGTGGCAGTTAAAACCCTACCTAAAGCAGCTGAAGCTGTAGGATAAGTTTTATGTCTTTTACAGGCCTCGTTAACTAAATTGGTAGTGGTTGCTCCAAAACCGCGTATGGAACCATTTCCGGCAGAAACTCGAATACAATAGTCTTTCATTTTTATCACTCCGTTTTATCTATTAGACAAAATTAAAATCTCACGTTAAAATAGTACTATCGTTTAGAAAAGGGAGATTGTTATGAGTTTTGCACAATTCATGGGTTTTCAAGCGCTACATTATCTGAGCTATATGTTTGCTGGATTTATGATCGGAACCGGTGAAGGAGTTTTAGCCAATCTTGCCTTTAATTTTGTAACTTTTTTCTTCCCAGCACTAGTTATTGCCCTTGTTATAAAGGAGTTGGCAAATTTTACCCTAAATGTTTTGTCAGTTAGTTTAAGTTTCAACACCATGACTTATTTACTTGCCTACGCACTTCATATTCCTTTACCCAGTTGGAAATTGCTTGTCCTGGATTATGGATTAGTATCTTTACTAAGTATTCTGGGCCTGCTGGCTGGTAAAAGGCTTAAAAATTCTCAGCCCAAGTAGAGTTGTTGCCAAAGCTCTGGCTTACAAATATCTTTGATAAGAACTGAGCCATAGGTAAAACGATCTCTAAAAGGTGTATCTTCCCAATCAGCCAAGGATATTTCCGGCTCCCAAACTTCGTTAAAAAGTTTGTCCCAAGGTATATTGCTTAAACACCATTTTACCAACTGATCTTCACCTTGATTAACTACTGTTTCCCGTAATCTTCTTGCTCTTGAACTAACAGGACAACAAATAAAAGTCTGACAAACTAAAGGACGGAAAGGGTAAATCCGGCATTTTTTAGTATCCGGATTTAGAAATACACATTTACCGTCTTCATTTCTAGCTAATGTTATATCTACTACCCTTCCCTCAGCCTGTACATAAGCATACCTTCTTATTATTTCTGCCAAAGTTTTTGTCTCTCCCTTGGGCTTTAAGCCTTGTTGAAGCATGTAAACATCTATACTGGTGAGAGGTATTCGTTCGGAGCAACAGCCGTCACACCCCTCGCACTTATTTACCTTTTGCCTGGTACGTGTCAACTCTGCCTCTAAAATATGCTTATTTAAAGCCTCTAGGTAATCCTGGAGGCTTGCCTTTTCATCCATTATTTGCAAATCATATCCTTTTCCTTGGGGAAAAGATTTTGTAATAATTTTAACTGACATTTCCTCACCTCAATAGCTGCAACTGTCCTTATATATGTAACTCTTTCCTAAGTTTATGCAAAATCAACTGGATTGTATCGGGCAAAGGAGCATTAAACTCCATGTATTCACCGGATCTCGGATGGTTAAAACCGAGAGTTGCAGCATGTAAAGCTTGTCCTTCTAAATTAAAGTGTGATTTAGTCGGTCCATATTTAGGATCACCTACGACAGGGTGGCCTAAATAAGACATATGAACTCGAATCTGATGAGTCCTGCCTGTTTTTAACTGCAGTTTTAAAAAAGAATAATTGCGAAACGTTTCTATAACCCAATACTTGGTAATCGCTTCTTTACCTGTATAGATTACAGCCATCCTTTTCCGATCTTTGGGATCTCTACCTATGGGTGCCTCGATTATACCAGCAGGTTCCTGGACCACTCCATGGACTAAAGCATAATAAATACGTTTTACCGTATGCTCTTTTAGTTGTCTGGCAAGACGACGGTGGGCAAAGTCGTTTTTGGCAGCCACCAAAATCCCTGAAGTATCCTTATCGATCCGGTGAACTATTCCAGGCCTTAAGACACCGTTAATACCTGACAAATCCTTACAATGGTGTAGTAAAGCATTTACCAACGTACCTTCATAATTTCCCGCTGCCGGATGAACAACCATCCCTTGTGGTTTATTAACAACAATTATGTCTTCATCTTCAAAGAGAATATCAAGTTTGATGGCCTGCGCTTTAACCTCTAACTGTTCAGGTTTTGGGACATTAACTTCTATCCGATCTTGTTCCCGTAACTTATAATTGCTTTTTACACCTTTGTTGTTTACAAAAACTTTTCCATCATTAATCAGGGCTTGAATACGGGATCTGGACATTTCTTTTAATTGTCCGGCTAAGTACCTGTCCAGGCGTTCCCCTACAGCTTCGCTCCCTACAACAACTTTAAACACTTCCACTACTATTCACCTAATTCTTTTCCTAATTCAGGGTTGCGTAAGATTTCCCAAATCAGTAAAGACATACCGATTACGACTGCACAATCGGCAATATTAAAAACAGGCCAGATACGGAAATCAAAAAAATCTATCACATATCCTAATCTAACTCGATCTATCAGGTTTCCTAAAGCGCCACCCAAAACTAAAGACAAGGCAAACCTCACCAACTTGTATTCCGGCTTTAATTTATGATAAAAAACTATTATGAAAATTGCTGCACCAATCCCAACCAAGATAAAAAAAGGAACACGGTTTGCTAAGATTCCAAAAGCTGCTCCTACATTTTTTACAAAGGTTAAATGAAAAATATGAGGTATAATTGGTATAGATTGACCAACTTGCATATTTTGAGCGACAGCGTATTTAGTAATTTGATCTAACCCTAAGGTCCCAAGAACAACCAGTAACAAATGCAAAAGAATTCCTCCTTAGCTTTTTAAGTCGTGCTAATTTTAACATAGAGCAGCAACCTAATCAATTCAACTCTTGGCTTTGAGCATAATTTAATTCTACTTATGAAAAAATAAAATAAGAAAGGTAAGGAATTAAAACTGTTTTGTTAAAACAAAAGATACTGCTGAGAATTTAAGAAAATCTGGAGGATATAACTGTGAACTATAAAACGAAAATAATATTTGCCTTGCTAATAATTTTATTTGTAACTCTTTTTACCTCATGCGCAAATGTTCAAGTGGATTTAAGCAATCCCGAAATAGTAGTACAAAAATTCATGGAAGCTCAAGCTGTAGATAACCGTCGAGTGATCAACGCTTTGTTGACAAAGGAACTCAAAGCAAAATTTAAAGAACAAAAGCTGTTTTTATATGATCGGGAAGACATCCCAAAAGGAAGTCTACTTGATAGTGAAAGTATTCTGGCCTGGGATGAGGAGGATAAAAAAGTTTATCAAATTAATTATTCTGTCCAATATAAATTGGATGGAGAAACTAAAAAACTTGGACTGAAAGAAGCTGTGTCTCTAACTCAAAAAGATGGCAACTGGTATATAGACGATTATGTTCCTGAAAAAGATTAAAAGTCTTAAACCGTAAATTAGGCGTTTGTCATTTTTTGCTGACAAACGCCTAGTTTACTTATATAAAATTTTATTTGTTTTCAAGCTCATTACCGGCTAACGGCGATGCTGTTTACCTACATTTATTTTCTCGTAAGGTGTATAGTCTTCCCCTGAAAAATCTTCGTAAATAACGCCATCATCACCGATCTCATAAGGGATAGCATCTACATCTTCTACTGACCCAATATCTTCGTCAAAATCATAGTAAATGTCTGGATATTTTTTGGCGTTTGGCACATCCGAGGGGGTATCAGAGGTGCCATAACGGGCTACACTTTGCCAAGCATCTTCACCGTCAAAACTGTTTAGATCTTCTGAGTCACCCAGTTTTTCTGCTGCTGAGTCGTGGGTTAAACCGCCAAAGGGAGGAGCTATTACATCTTCCTCCAAAGGTCTAGGATGTCTATCCCCTTTTCCTTCGAAATTCGATCTACACTCTAGGCACATTGTTGATTCTGGAACTGCCTCAAGACGCTCAGCAGGTATTTCTTTTCCACAAATATCACATTTTCCATAAGAGCCAGAGGCTATTTTAGCTAAGGCGTCTTCAATTTTCATAAGCTGGATTTCAACATTTTCTTTTAAAGCTATATCTTTTCCGCGTTCAAAAACTTCAGAACCAAGATCTGCCGGATGATTATCATAGGAAGACAACTCACTTACACTTGCCTGGAGTTCTTCTTCTAAACCATTATCCTTCATCTGCTCAATCAATTCTTGATATTCTTTTTTCATCTCTAATAACTTTTTCTGATAATGTTGTAATTTTTGCTTATCCATAGAGACTCCTTTCAGCTTTGTTCCCTGACCATGCGAATTATATCTGCAATAAAATCGCTAATAACAGGAAGATTTAGGCGAACTAAGTGCTGTAAAAAATAAATTACCAAGGCACCGAGAAGAGTAAAACCTACTGCCATCCCGATCCCTCTGGCTGTGCCTGCTAAAAAATTTATCCAAATAAGCCTTTTAGGGTCATGGAGCATTTCTACATATTCTGCTAAATTAAGCCTTTCCATTCTGGCGATAAGTTCTTCAGTTTTACTCTGAAGTTTCAACTCTGAATGAACCGTTTTATCAGCCATTATGTTCACCACCGTTATCTATAATTTGCCCCAAAAACCGCAAAACAATGAATTAGCCAATAAAAAAAGCGGGCGAATGTTTTGTGGAGAAGAAAAAAAGTCCTGCTAAAGCAGAACTTTTACTAGATCTCCGTTTTTAAGCATGGCCCCGTTTGCTTCATCCGTATCAAAATGGATTTCTTTAGCATACTTTGGGCTAACTCGCAGTAAAACATTATTAAAGACAACACTTCTGTCTCCTTCTACTTCTACCCGCACTCTTTGGCCATTCTCCACACCTAATTCTTCAGCCTCAGAAGTGTGGAGATGAATATGACGGGCAGCTACAATAACACCTTCCTGAAGGATAACTGAACCTTTAGGTCCTACAATTGTAATACCCGGTGAACCTTCTAAATCCCCCGAATCTCTTACAGGTGGTTTAACTCCCAATTTATAAGAGTCAGTCAAGGAAATTTCAATTTGTGTTCTTTTTCTTAAAGGCCCTAAAACTCTAACTCCCTCCATAGCACCTTTGGGCCCGACGATAATCACTTTTTCATTAGCCGCATATTCGCCAGGTTGGGTCAAATCTTTTACTTTAGTCAATTCATAACCTTTTCCAAACAGTTGCTCCAAATCTTCTTTAGTCAAATGGATATGTCGATTTGAAATTCCTACTGGAACAGTAAAAGCTTTTGGTTCACTTTGGTTTTGTTCTAATTCTGGCATTACATTCCTCTCCTTACATCAAATATCCATTATTAATAATACATCTTTTAAAGATTCTTTGAAACCCGGACATAACAGTATACCTATCAAAAGAAATAATCCCTCTAGTTACAACTATTTAAGCTTAGTGTAGTCAAAGAGGGATTATTTTAATCGTTACTTATAGCTTAGTAATCACATCCAAGCAACGAGCACAAAGAGTTGGATGCTCCTCTGATTCACCAACTGTGGTACTTACATTCCAACATCTTTCGCATTTTTCTCCGGGAGCTATAGTAACCAGTAGTTTTAAATCGGGTACGTCAATAGCCTGTAAAGCATTTTCCGGTGCCTCGTCAAAGGATTTAAGTTCTACAGCTGAAACAATAAATACTGTTGCCAGCTCCTGTTCAAAAGGCTTCAGAAAATCAAACAACTCTTGTTTTAAATATAGTGTTACCTTAGCATTTAGCGAATTACCAATGGTTTTTTCTTGACGGGCAATCTCCAAACCTTTAGCAACTTCTTCCCGAATATCTATCAATTTATCCCATTTGGCTTCCAATTCTTCATTCAGGTATTTTTTATCGACACCTGGCCAATCGGTTAATTGAACGCTTTCCGGTTCGTCACCCTTTTTAGGAATATAGCGCCATATTTCTTCGCTAGTATAAGCTAAAATTGGTGTTAGCATACGAACCAAGGCATTGATGATTTCAAACATAGCCGTTTGGGCTGATCTACGACCCTGGTGATCTGGGTTAAAAGTGTAAAGGCGATCTTTAATTATATCTAGGTAGAATGCACTCATATCCACAACACAGAATTTATGGATACTATGATAAACCACGTGGAATTCGTAGTCATCAAAGCTATCGGTAACCTTCTCAATCAATCTGTGTAGTCTCAGCAAAGCCCAACGATCAATTTCCCACATATCTTCATAAGCAACATCATCCTTGCCAGGTGTAAAATCATTTAGGTTACCTAAGATAAAACGGCAAGTATTTCTAATCTTACGATAAGATTCAGTTATCTGTTTTAAAATGCTAGGCGAAGCAGCAATATCCTTTCTATAGTCAGCAGAAGCTACCCACAAGCGTAAAATATCTGCACCCTTTTGTTTAATAACATCTAAGGGATCAATACCATTGCCCAGGGATTTTGACATCTTTCTGCCTTTTTCATCAACTACATAACCGTGAGTCAAAACTCCTTTATAAGGAGCTTTGCCTGTTGTAGCTACTGAAGTAGAAAGAGAAGAGTTAAACCAACCCCGGTGCTGGTCACTACCTTCCAAATATAAATCTGCCGGCCAAGCTAGGTTCGGGTTATCTTGTAAAACTGCAGCATGGCTGGAGCCTGAATCAAACCACACATCCATAATATCGTTTTCTTTTGCAAAATGAGTATGACCGCATTTACATTTAAGTCCAGAGGGCACCAATTCATCTGCTTCCTTAGCGAACCAAATATTAGAACCGTGTTTACGGAAAAGGTTTTGAATATGAGTAATTGTTTCGTCAGTAATAATCGGTTCATTACATTTTGCACAGTAGAAAATAGGTATAGGTACACCCCAGGTACGCTGCCTGGAAATACACCAATCGCCCCGTTCTGCTACCATGCTATAAATTCGGTCTTTGCCCCAAGCCGGTATCCATTTTACCTGCTCTTCAATAGCTTTGAGGGCTTCTTTACGGAATCCATCAATAGATGCAAACCATTGTTCCGTTGCCCTGTAAATTACCGGGTCCTTACAACGCCAGCAATGTGGATATTGGTGCTGAATAAAGCTAAGCTTAAGCAGACAATTTTTTTCGTCAAGTAATTTAGTAACAGCTTTATTTGCCTCCTCATAGGAAAGACCCTCAAGTTGGGGAATCTCTTTAGTGAAACGTCCCTTTGCATCTAAGGGAGAAATAATAGGCAAGTTATATTTTCTTCCAATTTCATAGTCTTCTAAACCGTGACCGGGCGCAGTATGAACACAACCGGTACCTGCATCTAAGGTAACATGCTCGCCCACAATAACTAAAGAATCCCTGTCCAGAAAAGGATGACGGCAAACTACTAATTCTAAATCTGAGCCTTTAAAAGATTGTAGAATCTTGCCTTCCCCTAATTCTGCTTCTTCTAAAACACCTTTATACAATTCCTTGGCCATGATGTACTTTTCCTGACCAACTTGTAACAGTACATATTCATACTCTGGGTGCAGAGATATTGCCACGTTGGCCGGAATAGTCCAAGGAGTTGTTGTCCAAATAATAACGTAAGTATCTTCAAGGTCAAACAAACCTTTTGCATCTTTCACCGGGAATTTAACATAAATAGAAGCCGATCTTTTATCCTGGTACTCAACTTCTGCTTCAGCTAATGCAGTTTCACAATCTGAGCACCAGTAAACCGGTTTTAAGCCTTTGTAGATGTAGCCTTTTTTAGCCATGTCACCAAAAACGCCTACTTGAGCCGCTTCATAATCAGGTGTTAAGGTTAAATACGGATTTTCCCAATCACCTCTAACACCTAACCTTTTAAAGGACTCTCGCTGAATACCCACATATTTCATGGCAAACTCAGCACAGCGGTTTCTGAAATCAACCGTATCAATTTCTTTGCGGTTAAGTTTCAAACTTTTAATAGCTCGTGTTTCAATAGGCAAACCATGGGTGTCCCAACCTGGAACATAAGGCGCATCAAAACCATTCATAGAATGATACTTAACAATAAAGTCTTTTAAGATTTTATTCAAAGCTGTACCTAAGTGAATATCTCCGTTTGCGTAAGGAGGTCCATCGTGTAAAACAAACTTCGGTTTTCCTTGATTTTTTTCTTGTACTTTTGCATAAACATCCATATCTTCCCAAAATTTCAAGATCTCAGGTTCTCGTTCCGGTAAATTACCTCGCATGGGGAAGTCGGTTTTTGGTAAATTTAGTGTTTTATCGTATTCCATTTTTTCACCCCTTCACATTAGAAAAACTTAGCTTGCGCCAAGTCCTTTGGACGAAAGCGAAAGCCTAAGTTGCTATTATTTAATCAGAAAGCTTATACTTTTGATTTACTAAATAAAAACTCTCGCCCCTAAAGGACGAGAGTTTATTCCCGCGGTACCACCTTTATACATTTACCCCCATTAGGAATAAATGCACTTACAAACTAGTAACGGCATAGACCGAGGTATCCTACTATAGTTCAGATCCCAACTCCAGGGTGATCTTCAATTGAGCTCAGTTATCCGGCTTCCACTATCCCAGACTCGCTTCAACTTTCTGCCCAACCTACTGTCCCTTTCATAGTTTTTATATATTATGTTGATATCATTTTGTTAACATTATATGTTTATGTTTATATTATTCAAAGGAAATTATACCACACTATCCTCAGTTGTCAAATCAGCTTCTTCTGCCCAATTATCTTTTTCCAGCAACTCAAGATGAGCTAATAAATATGATTTCAACTGGACTTTTAGACTACGAGCCTTTTCCAGGGCAACTTGGTACTCATCCTTTAAACGGGTTAACTTTTTTTCAGCTTCCGCCTGCATTTCCTGTAAACGGAGCTGGTGTTCCTTTTGCACCAATTCACATTCTTTTAGTGCGTTTTCTTTAACTTCTTCTGCAGTTTGCTGAGCAATTAATAAGGTTTTGTTTAAAGTATCTTCCAGAGTCTTATATTGCTCCAAAGCTGAGCCTAGTTTCTTATTTTCCTCTTTCAGTTCCTGGTTTTCTTTAAACATCTGTTCATAATCTCTCAAAATACGTGACATAAAGACATTGACTTCTTCCTCACTATACCCTCTTAAAACTTTACGGAACTGTTTATTTTGTATGTCCAAAGGAGTAAGAACCATCTTGCACCTCCAAAAGGTTGTTTTTTTACCAAATTCGACGTAATTCATAAATTTTCCTCTAAGTGCAAGAAGGTAGTAAAAATTATTACCTACTCCAAACGATGCAACAAAATTGCCATCCGCCCTTTCTTAGTACTGCCTAACAATTCATAAAACTTAACCCGTCCGTAGCCACGATAGGAAATCGTATCCCCAGCCTTCACTTCTTTGCTGGGATCGATTATTTCCTTCCAGTTTAATTTTACCTTACCGCCTTTGATATCTTGCACACATTGCTTTCTGGAAAGGCCAAAACCATGGCTACTTACACTATCCAACCGTAAGGAAGCCACAGTTGTTCTTATTTCCTTGTATTTCACCTTATTGCTTAAGTCAGCAAAGTCTTCTACAAGGGTAGTATGGACACTAATTTGTCCTACTTTAGATAAATGAGTAGAAACATAATGGGCTAATTCACTAGTCATAATACAATAGGCTGCTTGTTCTCCAACTACTATATCACCAAGCTTTGTCCTTCGAAGACCGAGTCCTAAAATAGAACCTAAAAAATCTCGATGAGTAAGAAGCTCGAAATCTTTAGTACTTTCTACTTTTACACAACCTAAATTAAAATCAGAAAAATGAGGTTGGTAATATTCCTGACATAGCAAGATCCTTTTTCTTTCAGCTTCCTGATACCCGCCAAAAAATTGAAATTTGAGATTTGAAAAACCGAGTAAAATATCTTTAGCCAAATTTAAAAGATGGGGATCAAAAAAATCAGTCACCACAATTTCATGGGTCACCAAAACTTTTTCCACCCCATCCAAAACTCTGGTCATGGCAAACCGTTCTTCAGGATCTCTTAGGTGATTTAATTTTTTAAGTTTATCCATTTTTACAGTAGTCCTAAAAGTAACTTTTCAATAAGATTTAGAAGAAGTATTGCTATGATGGGAGAAAAATCAATAGGCAGCGCAGTTCGAGGCATGATCCTACGAATAGGCGCTAAAATAGGTTCTGTAATTTCGTAAACAAAACGAACTATAGGGTTACTATAATCATGAGTTATCCATGATAAAAGAACACGTGCCAAAATTAGTACATCTAATATTTCAAAGGCAACCCGAATCACGGTAGGAAAAATATACATAGTCCACCTCAACTTGTCAGTACTAAGTACCTACTGGAACACAAAGCCTTAATTAAGTTTTGCTTTGGACAATGCCAACCGTTCCATGTAGCCTGTATCCAGATCTCCAGCAATATCCACATTTTGCGGAACAAATAGCATAATTGAACCGCTAACTTTCTGCATACTTCCTCCCAAAGCATAAGTTGTCCCACTTAAGAAATCAATAATGCGTCTAGCAAGGTCCTTATCTACTCCTTCTAAGTTAACGATAACCGGTCTTCTATTTTTCAAATGATCGGCAATACCTTGTACTTGTTCAAATTTTCCAGGCTTAACAATTACCATCTTCATTGATTTTGGGGATGGTATACTTACAATATTGCTCCTTCTGACTTTGTCACTTCCCCCATTCCACGGTACTACCTCTTCCCGAGTCAAAGTTTCCTCTTCCTCTTCGAATTCAAATCCTAAAATACCTAGCATTTTATCAACAAACTTAGCCATAGTTTTCCCCCTTATTATTTTCTTTGTCCAAATATACCAGTACCTACTCTAATCAGAGTTGCACCTTCTTCTACAGCCACTTCATAATCATTAGTCATACCCATAGACAGATGCTTCATTTCTACTCCCGGTATGGCTTGCTTCGTAATTTTTTCTGCTAAATTCCTTAAATCCCTAAACACATAACGAACTTCTTCCGCATCCTCCACAAAAGGCGCCATAGTCATCAACCCCAAAATTTTCAGGCCTTTTATCCCTACAATATCTTTAAGGAACGGAATTACTTCCTCGACCTTCAGTCCGAATTTTGATTCTTCCTCGGCTACGTTAACTTGAACTAAGACCGGCATAACAATTCCCTGTTGTTGAGCTCTTTTGGAAATTTCTTTTACTAAAG
Organism: Clostridia bacterium; assembly: GCA_012838615.1. GTDB lineage: Bacteria > Bacillota > DUOV01 > DUOV01 > Zhaonellaceae > DUOV01. The sequence goes on from DUOV01000173.1 coordinate 40,807, forward strand.
AAAACCTATCTAGCGAATGAATCATTTTAACTTTATCAATAATATATTTTACTTTGTTAGTTTGAAGATGTCCGATTAAATGCCAATCCACTTTTTCTTTTAGCAAAGGGTACTTTTTAGTTATTTCTTGTACCCTGTTTTCCCCAACGGCAGTAATACCTGCTGCAATGGCTTCTTCCATTTGGGGTATATCTACTGTCTTTGTTACAGCAATAATCTGAATATCTTCCGGATTTCTTCCCACTTTCAAGGCAGCTTGAGAAACTTTGTCACGAACTATATGCAAATTTGATGCTATTGAAGCCAACCTTCTACCTCCAATTCTTAAACATTATTTTCTACGTAAGGTTTATATTTCCTGCCATATTATAACTACTTTAAATTGGGACTTTTAATTAAAATCTCGTCTCCTGCATCTAAACCTAAAACAGCCAGATAATCATCAACTTGTCCAATTATTTCAATGGGTACGAATTGATAGCTGTTAGAGCCCATTTTGTATACTCCTTTTACCCCTTCTTTTTTGCTTAACGCAGCTTCTGGTATAATAATTCCCTCATAACTGTCAACAATTAACTCTATCTCCACTAGACGCTCTGTTAAAAACTGCTGTGGCCAATCCCAAATTTCAGCAATAACCCTACATCCGGCAGGGATTTGAATAATTTCACCTACTTTTATACTGTATAACTTTTTTTGGTTATCCAGGCGAAACTTTAAAACCTTTCCTACTTGAGGAAGATTGTTAAAATCCTCTTGGGAAAAACTAAAGTCCAAAAGCATAGGTTTTAAATTGTTAACGATTTTAACAAAGCCCGTACCGCTGGGAATCACTTGCTGATTAGCAACCACTTGGCTGGTGGCCGCTTTGGCCTGTTCATAGATACTTTCTGCTTTTAATTGGGTTATGGTTTCAGGCGTAAGGACATGTTCTAATCCGTCTAGCTTATAAGACACAATACCTGCCTTACGGGCATATATAGATTCATCAGGCCTTTCTTCTGTAGATGAAGAACCTTCACCTGTTATTATAGCAATTAATGCACCTTCCGGCACTCGCTCTCCTTCTGCGGCTAAAGGTTTTGGTTGTCCTGCTAAAGTACAACTGTAAACTTGCTCATTTCTTACTAAAACTGCTTCCACAAGTACAACTCTTTCCAATGTACCCTGCTCAACACAAATGGTTTTTGTCATGGTCATAACAACTAGACCATGGACCTGCTTGAGCACAAACCATATTCCTAAAAAAGCCAAGAAAAATATAACCATGCGAAGCCCATGCCATCTATAGGTACGGCTTTTTTTCTCTTTTTCAAGCCTAAGTCTTCGGGGTGTATACTGCATAACTAACTCCTAGGTTTACTTTTAAGTATTCCATATTTCTCCAACTAATACTTTTCTCCTGCCAGTAGATCCTGTTTTAACCTACTACTTCAACATTATAACAGCAGCCATTCGGCCAGTCTTTCCTCCTTCTGCTCGATAAGAAAAAAACAAATCATTTTGACACCTAGTGCAAATATTGCTCATAAAAATATTTTCATTTAAAGCACCTGCTTCCAACAAGGCAAGTTTGTTTGCTTCCTGTAAGTTTAATTTCCACTTGGAAGAAGTGGGATAGAATATCTGTTCAACTGGCCAAAAATATTCCTTGAACTTATTTATTATAAATTCATCAACCTCATAACAGCAAGATCCTATGGACGGTCCAATACCAATTAAACACTTATCCGGGCGACTTCCAAATGCTTCTGCCATTTTCAACAAAGTCTTGGCCCCAATCTTTGCTAAAGTTCCTTTCCATCCAGCGTGAGCTAAACCTATAGCAGGGGTTTCCGGATCTAAGTAAAAAATTGGCACGCAATCTGCATAATAAGTACTGAGAGGAAGATAAGGCTGATTAGTAATCAATGCATCGGTAGCACTTAAAGCCGTAACGTAATTGGCAGCCCCTTTCCCTTTATCCTCAGCGCTAACTATGTATACAGCATCCCCATGAACCTGTTCAGCGGCCACCAGATCCTGCCAATTAATTTTTAAAGACTCACAAAATAACCGGCGGTTTTTTACAACTGACTCCTTATCATCACCTACATGAAGGCCCAGATTTAAACTTTGGAAGGGTGGCTGACTATACCCCCCAAGTCTGGTAGAAAAACCATGCTGGACTAAATCTGTATCATCAAACCTTGGTATGGTCAGATATGCTGATGTTTCAGTCTCCCAGAGTCTGAAGTCGCTCTTCATTACTACACCTCACTACACCTCTTTATAGTTCATTATTATATCCTATTTTATAGCCCCGGCTCTTTTTGTTCTAGTAAAAATCTTTAGATACATTTAATATTTCCCTTTACACTATTACATGTATGCCTACAATGCAAAAACAGCCACCAATTTGAAACTAGTGACTGTTCTATCTAACTTTTATATGGCTTTTTGAATGGGCTTTCTCTGTGCAAGGGATTCCTGGACCACAATAAGGCGCTGATTTCTAGAACCCCGATAAATTAAATTTAAATCTCTTTGGTTAATCAGAAAAGGACCATCTATCAAAATATCAGTTAACTCCAGCAACCGATAAATCTCGGGCTTTTTCTCAGCTAGAGCCAGTAACTCTTCGAATAAATACCCGGTATAAACTACTAAATCCAGACCTGCCCCCTTTACCTTCTCCGCTAACTCAACCAAGGGAGCAGCTTGGAGAAAAGGTTCACCCCCGGAAAAAGTTACACCCTTAAGCAGTTTTCGTTGGCGAATCTGTTTCCACAATTCATCAACTGTTATTAGATAACCGCCATGGGGATCATGGGTCTCAGGGTTATGACATCCTGGACACCCATGAAAACACCCCTGACAAAACACTACAAATCTAATTCCGGGACCATCTACTATACTTTCATTTATTGTACCTGCAATACGGATTTGCAATATCATTCACCTGTCTCTTTAAATATGTACGATTCGATCTCTCAGCTCTGCCTTCTTAGCATCGTTAAAACGATCTACAGTGCTAAAATAACCTGTGATTCTTCTAATGCGCCTAATTGGGCCAGCGCCGCAGACAGGACAAGTATCCTCATTGATAACGCCCTGGTGACTACAGCTGGTACAAAAATCTATAGGATAGTTGATCCCTGCATAACCCATGTCACTGGCTTTCATATGTTTTAAAATGGTTTCTACGGCTTCTGTGTTTTTTAAAGGTGGCGACTTAAGTTCCACGTAACTAATGTGTCCACCGTTACAATACTTGTGATAAGGTCCTTCTAAGGCTATTTTGTCGTAGAGAGAAATATGAAAACCAACTGGAATATGGAAGGAATTTGTGTAATACTCTTTATCGGTCACTCCCGGTATGATTCCATATTCTTTTTGATCAATAGCAACAAATCTTCCAGATAAGCCCTCAGCAGGAGTAGCTAATAGTGAATAATTTAGATTATATTCTTTTAAAAACTTGTCTACGTTTTCACGCATATGTTTGACAATACTCAAGCCTAAATTTTGGGCCTCCAGACTCTCGCCATGGTGTTTACCGGTTAACGCTGTTAAACACTCAGCCAAACCAATAAAGCCGATGGATAAAGTGCCGTGCTGAATGGCAGGCTCAATTGGATCATCATCCTGTAAGTTTTCCGAACCGTAATAAATATGCTGTCCCATGAGGAAAGGCATATCCTTGACCCTAAGTCTTGCTTGAATCTGGTAACGGTGGTAGAGCTGTCTGGCAGCCAAGTCCATTACATCATCCAGCATCGTAAAAAACTCATCCAGGTCACCTTTAGCCAAAATGCCAAGTCTAGGCAGATTTATAGTAGTAAAGGAAAGATTTCCACGCCTCTCAGTTATTTCAGGACCGCGGATATTAGACATTACCCTGGTGCGACACCCCATATAACTTACTTGATCTTTAAAAGGGCTGTTAAAGGAAGAATCCATAAAGCTGAAAGTAGGATTCATCCGGCGTCCTGCTACACGGATAGCCAGCTGGAATAAATCATAGTTCGGATCTCCGGGATTAAAGTTTACACCTTCCTTTAGCCTGAAAATTATATTGGGGAAGATTGGGTTTTCCCCTCTGCCCAAGCCTTTTTCATAAGCTAAAAGCAAATTGCGGATCACTTTTCGACCGCCTTCTGACGTATCTGTACCAATGTTTAAGCTGCTAAAAGGAACTTGAGCCCCGGCTCTGGAATGCATTGAGTTCAGATTATAAATCAAAGCTTCCATTGCCTGGTAAGTATCTTCTTCAGATGCACCTTCAACATAGGGGGCTATATCTCTATCAAAAAACGGGAAGGATTGTCCACCATGCATATCATTTTGACAGCTTTGCAAAATAATTGCTGCTAATGCTGTGGCCGAAGACGGTCTTTTAGGAGGCCGAATATAGCCATGGCCGTTATCAAAACCGTTTCGCAACAAATCTCCTAAAGGTATTTGGACACATGTTAAAGTTTTTCCATAAAAGTCAAGGTCATGAATATGGATATCTCCTCTAATATGGGCCCGGGAAAATTCTTCCGGTATTAGACGGCTGAGGTAATATTTTTTACTAGCAGCGCTAGCTATCTGGAGCATCTTAGCCGAAGGGGAATTGCTGATATTTGCGTTTTCCCTGCTGGTTTCTGCCAATATTTCTTCTACGGCGTCCATCAGATCCGATTTAGCCTCCCGAATCCTGGTACGCTGATTCCGATACAAAATATAAGCTTTGGCGGTTTTAGCATGCCCAGCCTCAATCAACACTTTTTCTACCATATCTTGTACGTCTTCTACTGAAAAAAGGTCACCATTATATTTTTTCTTCAACATTTTTAAAACTTCTAAAGTTAGTTCTACTGCCAATTCACGATCTTCACCACCCACCGCCTGGGCCGCTTTAAAAATGGCATCTGTAATTTTAGATTCTTTAAAATCAACAATTCTTCCATCGCGCTTCTTAATCTTACTAAACAAGAACAAGGCCCCCTTATTTTTGGTTTTTTCTTAACAAAGCCTGCAGTTCTTCCATAAATGTATCTATATCCTTAAATTCACGGTAAACTGAGGCAAAACGCACATAAGCCACCGGATCAATTTTCCTGAGTCTTTCCATAACAAGCTCGCCAATATATTTAGTTGTAACTTCACGTTCCATGGTGTTTAGTAATTCTTTTTCAATATCTCTGACCACAGCCTCAAGCTTGTCCATAGCTATTGGTCTTTTCTCACAAGCTTTAATCATCCCGACTAAAATTTTATTAGGATTAAATACTTCTCTTTGGCCGCTCTTTTTAACAACCATCAGAGGCACTTCTTCAATCTTTTCATAAGTTGTAAAACGTTTACCGCACTCTAGACATTCCCTTCTTCTTCGGATAGAATTACTATCATC
>DUOV01000017.1 GCA_012838615.1 Clostridia bacterium
AGTTTGAATAACTATTTTTCCCTTTTTTTCACCTATTACTTTCCCTACAATTCCTTTAAATCTACCTTTCTGAACTCTAACGTAGCGATTTATTGTACTGAAGGTCTCTCCACCCCCTTGATTTATAAGTATTATACCTTATTTTTAATTTAAGCCGCAACTAATGACAACCATAGCGTTAGGTAAGAAATCATTGTTAAATAACTGTAATAAAACATATTTTTATTTTTCTCAGCTACAACATCAAAATAGGTTAAATAATGGTTTCTAAATAAACTTGTATGCCCTGAACAATAGCTTGGGCACACTTTTTTCTAAAATCAGAGTTCAGCAACTTGACTCGGTCTTCTTTATTTGAAATAAATCCTAATTCAACTAAAACCATAGGGGGAGTAGAGGTACGAAGCAGGAAAAGATTCGAACGCGGAATCGGTTGATGATAATTTAGTTTTTGAATTTTACCTAGCTCATTTAATATACTTGTAGCGAGCTTTTCACCCTCCTTTGAACCTTCTGCATAAAAAACTACTGCACCTTCTTCTCGATGATCGTCAATAGTATTAACATGAATACTAACAGCAATTTTTCCTTGATTTATAATTTGACGTCTTGCAAGTAAATCCCTTTTATGTCTACCTTTTGTTAATTCTCCTCCAAGATCAATATCACTTTCCCTGGTTAGGACAAAGGGTATATCTTTTTTTTGTAATAGATCTCTAATATGGAGCGATATATCTAATGTTATATCTTTTTCCATAATATTTTCAAAAACTGCACCAGAATCTACACCACCATGGCCCGGATCAATAACGACTATTGGCCGATAAACCGTGCCACTAAAAGTGGTTTCTACATCTTTTAAATTAAACCAAGCAAGAAAAAAAATTACATTTATGACTACCAAAATAATAAAAAGCATTTTCTTGCTTATTAATAAAACCCTAACCCTTCCCATATAACACCCCCTGTCTAAACGAAAAATCCCATCGTTGTAATTAAGGGTATGCAATATAGCTATTCCACATGACAACAACAAAAAATTAAGGGTATTTAAATATACCCTTTTTCTCAATATGCAAGTGAACGCCATGGCCTCTTTTTATAAATATTTGTTTCTGCTTTAATACTTAATTCTTCAGCCACTTGCTGTGCCCTACACAACATTTCGCCTTCGTTTACTGTTAGGATTTTACCGTTTTCCATTATTATTTTGCCATCAATAATAACTGTTTCAACATTGTTAGTTGAAGACGAATATACCAAAGTAGATACAGGATTATGCATGGGAACAGCCTTAGCTGATAACTTAGGATTAAAGACAAACAAATCTGCTTTTTTCCCAACTTCCAAAGAACCTATTTCATTCTCAAGACCTAAAGCCCTTGCCCCATCAATAGTTGCCATTTCCAATACCTTTTCTGCCGTAATAATAGTAGGATCTAAGTGATGTACTTTTTGTAGTAATGCTGTAAACTTTAAGACTTCAATCATATCATTAGAATTATTGCTGGCAGCGCCATCAGTAGCTACGCCAACGGTAATTCCTGCTTCGATCATCCGTGGAACAGGTGCTACGCCTGAAGATAAATACATGTTGCTTACAGGGTTATGAGAAACCTTCGCATCATAAAATTTAGTCATCCGAATATCACGTGGGGTTAAGTGAACACAATGAACCATTAATACATTTGGCCCCATAACATCTAATTCTTCAAGAACGTCAATATCCCACTTGCCATGCAAAATTCTTGAAGCTTCCCGATCAAATGGCGTTTCAGAAATATGAACTGCAATTCCTGTTTTGTAGGCATCAGCCAATCGTTTACTCATCAGCAAAGACTCTTTAGTGCTTAGCCATACTGCAGCAGGAGCAATCCAAATTTTAATCCGACCATTATTTAGGTTGTGATAAGTATCAAGAAGTCTGACACAATCATCTTCTATTGTTTTAGAATCTTGCATAATTGCTTTCGGAGTTCCAAAATCAGCCCCGTTATCCATGTATCCTCTAGCTAAGATACCCCTAACACCAAGAGTTTGAAAAGCTTTAATCACGCCATCAGCTAAGTTTGTTCTAGGGTGAGCGTGCATATAATCCATTATTGTTGTTGTTCCGCTATGTATACCATCCATACACCCTAACAGCGCACCATAGTAAGCTTCTTCCGAAGTAAGTTTTGCTGCACTAGGAAACATAACCTGTACTAACCAATCAGACAATACTCTGTCATCGCCTAATCCCTTTAGCAAGCTTTGAAAAAGATGATTATGCGTGTTAATCAGCCCTGGGAACAATACTTTACCTGTAGCATCAATTTTCGTTTTTGCGTCACTATATTTTTCAGCTAGTATTTTAGATAAGCCAATGTCAACAATTTTGTCCCCTTTAATTGCGACTGCTCCATCCTCGATAATTTCCCTTTTCTTGTTAACAGTCACTACCGTTCCATTTAATAATAGTATATCTATCACCTTTACACCCCCTAAATAGTGTATACACGTATATACATGTTCGCTAAAAATTATGCATTTCCTGCTTATATAACAAAATAGTGATAGAAAAAAGCTCCTCATTATAAGGAGCAAAAACTAAAACATATTCATCTTAATCAATGTATATACCGCTGCCATGGAACTAATTAAGGAAAATAAAACCACAGCTATAAAACCGTAAGAAGAGTGTTGCAGCGGAAGACTTACGTTCATACCATAAAAACTGGAAATCATTGTCGGAACAGCCAAGATAAGGGTTATTGAAGTTAAAAATTTCATAACTTTATTCTGGTTGTTAGAAATTATTGATGCAAAAGCATCCATCAAGCCGTTTAAATTTTTGCTGTAAACATCACTCATATCCATTGCCTGGCCGTTTTCAGTAATAACATCCTCCAATAATTCTTCATCTTCCTCATACATTTTTAAAACCTTTGTCCGGAGAAGTTTCTTCATAACTACTTCGTTAAGACGCAATGCAGTAGTAAAGTAAACTAGGCTTTTCCCTAAATTTAAGAGTTTTATTAATTCCTCGTTTTCTGTTGAAACATGTAATGTTTTTCTATCTCATTAGTTTTCCGATCAATTTCTTTTAAATACTTCAAAAAATAGGAAGCAGTTTTGTAGAGTATCTGCAAGGTAAGTCTTGTCTTTTTATAAGTCCAAAAAGATTTAATACGTCCTCTAACTAGATCATTCAGTACCTCATTTTCTTCTAAACAAACTGTTACGATTTGTGATTCTGTGACAATAATTCCTAAAGGTAGTGTATCGTAATTGACAGCACCATTTCTTACTACAATTGGGATATTGATAATAAACAAAACCTGATTATCTTCTACTTCGATTCTCGGTCTCTCTTCATCATCTAGTGGTGCTTCCAAAAATTCATATAGCACACCTGTTTCATTACTAATTTTAGCCAACTCACTTTTTGTAGGATTAACTATTAGGATCCATGCTCCTTTTTCAGTTAAGGTATCAATTACTGTTGTTTCATCCCCCACAGTATTAAAGATTTTGTACACTTAAACCCCTCCTAAAAAGAGGGCTGGTCTTAATTATGTTATCAATCTCACGGTATGAACAGCCCTCTCCAAAATTACTATGTTGTAAACTGTTATTATTAAATCCGCATCAGGGTCATCCATACCGGTTCACCTCCGTTTATCTATAAACAAGTAAAGTCTCTGGCATAGCAGAGACTCAAAAAAACATAAGCCCCACTCGTGACAGTTTTGGCTTTGCACAACGTAGGAATGATTCCAGCTACATTAGATAATACCTTACTCCGATATTATCTGCTGACCCTTTGGCATCTCTCGATGTTTCAGGGCAGTAGCATATATTTGTGCAGTAACCTCACCTAACGGATTCATTCTATATATTATTATATTCTATTTTTTTCACTTGACAGTAGTATTACAAAAGTATTCAGTAATTGTTGTAAAAGGTTAGATTTTTTTAATCTCGTTAATTATGCAAATAATATTGCTGCATAATGGTTAGGTTGCTTCAGCTAATTTTCTAACACTTTCAGCAACTACTGCTAAACCTCGACCTTGTCCTCCAGCTCTAGCTGCTTTAATGGCTGCGTTTAAAGCTAAAAGGGTTGTTTGCTTAGATTGACTATAGGATAAACTAAAAAAGGCAAGGATTGAGTCAAAAATTAAAACTCAGCTCCTTAACCTTTACAAGCAATAACTTTTAGAAAATCTTTATAACAATTGGCTTACGGAAAAATACCCCTAATTTTTCTAGCTTGAACCAGCCTCTCAAGGGCAACCATATAAGCGCCCATCCTTAATGTAGTATTCTTTTCTTTAGCCTTAGCCCACACATCATTAAAAGCACCAACAATAGTCTTCCTTAACATTTCATTAATCTTTTCTTCATCCCACATCAATGATTGGTTATTTTGCACCCATTCAAAATATGAAACAATAACTCCTCCAGCATTAGCAAGTATATCAGGTATTACTAATATTTTTCTATCTGCTAAAATTTTATCGGCCTCAGTATTAGTTGGTCCGTTAGCACCTTCAACAATTATTTTTGCTTTAACTTTATGAGAGATTTCAGCAGTTATTTGATTTTCTAAAGCAGCTGGAATCAAAATGTCACAATCACAAGTCAACAATTCCTCGTTATTAATCTTAATTACTCCTTGACCATTATAGCCTTCAAGGATCTTTTGGGAATTATTTAGTAAATATTGATTTATTTCAGGTATATTAAGACCATCGGGGTTATAATAACCACCAGAAATATCGCTAATAGCTACGATCTTGCAACCCTGATTATACAATAATGTGGCAGCAGTTTGTCCTACATTACCATATCCTTGAACAGCAACAGTTGTGCTTTTAATATCTTTTCCCAGTCTAGCTAAAACTTCAAGAGAACAAAGCATTACACCTCTTCCGGTTGCTTCTTTTCTCCCTAAAGAACCGCCAATTTCTAATGGTTTACCAGTTACAACACCTGGGACGGCATGGCCTTTAAACACGCTGTATGTATCCATTATCCAGCCCATAATTTCAGCGTTAGTATTAACATCAGGAGCGGGGATATCCTTTTGTGGACCAATTATAGGTAATATACCTAAAATGTAACGCCTAGTTAAAGCTTCTAACTCTCTACGAGATAATTTTTCCGGATTAACTCGAACTCCACCTTTGGCGCCGCCATAAGGAATGTTAACAACTGAACACTTTAAGGACATCCATGCTGCCAGAGCTTTAACTTCATCATGATCAACATCTTGATGATATCTAATTCCACCTTTACATGGACCACGCAAACTGCTGTGTTGAACACGATAGCCAGTAAAGACTTCAACTCTTCCATCATCCATTTGGACTGGTATAGAAACAATCAATTCTCTTTCTGGGTAGCGTAGAAAACTATAATCGCTTTCTTCTAAACCTAATATATTTGCAGCTTTATCTAAAGTAGCTAACATTTCATCATAAGGATTGTAATTTTTTACCATCTTTTCCACCTCAATACATTTAGTCTCTGCTTTAAAAATTTATTCAATCCATTATAGTTTCTACTTAATTTATGTGTCAACATATTACGTCAGTTTTTTTAGAATAACTCAAAAAATAACTTATAAATACAAATTTTACATTGATACTTTTTCAGTTACATCAGATTATATACCTGTGGAACCTATAATTTTGCCTTTATTAAAAAAGGTAATTGACAATAGCAGACTACAGCAAAATAAAAGAGTGGGAGAAATCCCACCCATTTATTTATTATTAAAATATCTGTCAAGTAATCCTTTAAAGGCACAACCATGTCTTGCTTCATCTTTACACATTTCATGTACTGTATCGTGAATAGCATCATAATTGAGCTGTTTAGCCTTAGTTGCTAGTTCTTTTTTACCTGAGCAAGCGCCATATTCTGCTTCAACTCTCATTTCCAAATTCTTTTTAGTATCTGCATACACAACTTCTCCAAGTAGCTCAGCAAACTTTGCAGCATGCTCTGCTTCCTCGAAAGCAATACGTTTATATGCTTCAGCTACTTCAGGATACCCTTCTCTATCAGCTTGACGACTCATTGCCAAGTACATTCCTACTTCAGTACATTCACCAACGAAATTCTCTCTTAGTCCTTCAATTATTTCTGGGTCAATATCTTTGGCGATTCCAATTATATGTTCATCAGCCCATTTTAATCCTTCACTACTCTTTTCAGTAAATTTGTCGGCACCAGCCTTGCAAATTGGGCATTTTTCAGGCGCTCCATTACCCTCGTATACATAGCCACATACTGTACAAACAAATTTTTTCATGTTTAATACCCCCTAATGTGTTTAATAAGAACTTCATTCACAATATATCACTAATAGTAACTATTATCAATATATAATCTTAGTTTTTATATTTTTTTTATTCTAAATCAAAAAAATCGAGTAGGAGCTGAATAATTATTTTATTCAGCGTCCTCTCACACCACCGTACGTACCGTTCGGTATACGGCGGTTCATTAAGAATTATGCATTAACTGATATCTCTTAGATATGCTTTTAAAAC
>DUOV01000174.1 GCA_012838615.1 Clostridia bacterium
GCGATCTACAATGTTAGAAGCGGTAACATACTGACCACAAGCAACCCCTACACCACGTTTCTTTTCAGGAGTAGATTCTCTCTTTGCTCTGGCAAGGGCTTCCTGATACTTGGGACGCATCCTTTCAAGAAGTTCCGGGAAAGGATATACTGAATAATCATGGCCAAGGATCGATTTTTCACCAGGGCGTAGCGCATTAAGATAGCGGAATTCTAAAGGATCCATACCTACTTTTTCAGCAAGTTCATCTATGATCTGCTCACTAGCAGCAAAAGCTTGCGGAGCCCCAAAAGCTCTAAAGGCAGTACTGAAACAACTATTCGTACATACCACTTTACCTAACACCAACGCGTTGGGGATATGGTACGGGGCTCCTAGGCAACGAATTGCTCTATTCATTACCGAAGAATGTTCGGAGTAAGCCCCTTTGTCTAGAGCCAGTTCAGCCTCCATAGCCAGCAATTTACCGTCTTTATCAGCGCCCATCTTGATATTTACATAGGAAGGTGCACGTTTACCGGTAAAATGTTGATGTTCTTCATAACTGAATTTAAGTGCACACGGCCTACCTGTAGCCAAAGTCGCAACAGCAGCTAACGCTGGCCCTCCGGGAGATATGGTGTAACCAAAGCTAGCCCCGGTCGGGTTTTCAATGGCCCTGATTTTATCAGCAGGAACTCCTATCCCATCAGCAATAGCAGTTTTAATTAGATATAAAGCCAAAGATTTACTGTGAATGGTCACCCCGCCTTCCTCGTTAGGATAGGCAAATAGAACATCCGGTTCAATAACCAAATGAGGTTGCCGCTGGGTATAATAGCTAGCTTCTACCACATAGGGCGCAGATTCCATTATCTTCCGAGTATCATCACCATAAATAATCGGTTGTTCCATAAAAAGGTTTGGATAACCCGGATAGATTTCCATAGCATCTTCAGCTACTGCATCTAATAGATCTAGATATTCAGGCAGTTGCTCATAATGCACTTTTACCTTTTTAGCAGCTTCCCGTGCCTCTCGTTCAGAATGGGCAGCTACGAGAGCACAAATATCTCCGTATCTGTATATTTTATCTTCAACTAAAATTGTTCGCTCGTTGCCTGGTTTTTTCGAGGTTGGAGTACCAAGGGGTAAAAATAGACGGTTTGTGCCTTTCACATCTTTATGAGTGATTACTTTCACCACACCAGGCATCTTTTCCGCTTCCGAAGCATCTATAGAAATAACCTTAGCATGTGATACTCTGGCCTGGACCACGGCAACATGAAGCACACCATCCGGTAACTTCATATTAATGTCAGCGCCGTAATCACAGGTGCCTGTTACTTTGGCAAGGGCTGCCGGCCTTGGGTAAGCCGTGTTATAGATTCTCCCGTCCTCAGGAATCTTAAAATTAAGCTCCTCCATGGTCATCTCGCCACGAAGTACTTTTGCTGCAGCCATTACTGCATCTACCAGCGGTTTGTAACCGGTGCAGCGACAAGCGTTACGATGTTTTTGGAACCAATCGCGGACTTCCTGTCTGGTAGGATGGGGGTTGGAATCTAAAAGCCCTTTAGCAGAAACAATAAATCCCGGGGTGCAGAAACCGCATTGAACTCCTCCGTAAACAATCCAAGCTAGCTGTAAGGGATGTAGGTTTTCTGGTGTACCTATACCCTCAATGGTAACTACCTTGCTATATTCAGGTATGGATTTCATTTTTCTGGCACAGGAGCGTACTACTTTCCCGTCTAAAAGGACGGAACATGCTCCGCATTGACCTATGCCACAGCCTACCTTTGTTCCTGTTAATCTTAGCCTTCTTAAGACATCAGCCAGAGAATCCTGCTCAGGATCGCAGACCAGCATGCGTTCTACACCATTGATTATTAAAAACATTTTCTTAAGTGCCATTTTACTCCCCCTATAAACAAATCAATTTATAAGCAAGAATAGGTTAAAAACATATAAATACTGTTTTCAAAAAATAACTCTTCCCCCTTCCATAGAGCTTTCCAAAAAGTCAACGTCCCTCCTTTCCCAAAAGAAGTTCACTCTTCTTCCAGCAAGTTATTTCGTTGTAATATCTCAAAGCATTGTTCACATGTTTCGCTGATAATCTTTAAGCACTTATCCGACATTTTATAGCCTTGCCCTATTATATCTTCACAGCGAACACTACCATACTTTCCTTTGAACCAAGTAACAAGCTCTTTGTTCGTTAAGGGTGCATAAGTTTCGTTAAACAAAGCTAACAAGCAGGCCCCCCCACTTAAAGCACCACAATCGTATTGGCTATGAAGGCCGTAGCATAAGCCTTTCATAGCCTGTACAAGTTCCACATTTTTACTTTGTCTGGCTTCCAGTCCAATGAGCATAATAATTTGAGCACAACATTTTTGTTGCAACACCAAATCCATTACCTTATTCTCAATGGTTAATTCCATTAGCCCACCTCTTTTTATTTGTCTTCCAAAAGTTTTTCTACCTCCGCTATTTTCCCTTTGGCAAGCTCTTCAGACAAATAAGCCTGCCCACATACAGGGCATCTAGGTAATTCCGTAAAAAAATTATTTCCAAGATAACTGAGGGTTGTTTTTGCTGGTTTAAGGTATACTTTACATTTATCGCACATTAAGGTTGTGTTTTCGGCTTCCTGCATCTCAGCAATCACCTTCTTGAATTTTAATTCTGTGGCTGTAGGCATTAAACACTTCGTAGCAATCAGATTTTGGATAGTATTCAACCCAGAACGTAACAAAGCCATTTTGATAGTGAGCAATAAAACGTTTTTTCTTAGTGTCAAATATTCTTTTAGCTGCCTTTTCGGCGTGGTAAATGACTTTCTTTATATCTTCAGGAAGAATTAAATCACGCTGAATTTTTTCTTTGAGTTCATCGGATAATTTCAATTCTAAGTCTTCATATTCCACTAAAGTCATTTTTACGTTTACACCTCATGTCTCTCTTAAATTTATTTTTGGTTACCTACTATCCATGCCCTTAAGAAATTAGCTGTTTTGTCAGCTACTATTTACACCTGCCCTCTGTACAACGACTTGCCCGACAGGGCCGTTAGATTGTAAGCACAGAAAGGAATTAGCTTCTTGTCTAAACTGACAACATGAATATAACAGTCCCGCAACCTATCTAGGTCTAGGTTCCAGGCATCTTGAAAAGCCATACATGAAACTGCTAAGGTATAATGCTTTAGACGATAAAGAAAACTATCCAAAGAACCTTCATTATGATGGTTTTCCCTATTGTCTGTACTGCAGCATATTTTCTTTGCAGGGCTACCCCAATGTCTGGCCACATATATCTGAGCCTTTTTGGCACTTTCAGCTGCCGTACAAGGAGCCTGGCAGGAGCAACTGCTATTGCTTTTCAAAGAGCGAACCTTTTTATCGGGTTGTAAGACAAATTTTCCATTAAAGGAGCAGTAGGCATTTTCCGCACTACCTGGACTAAAATCATTCGTTTTCATAAGTCCCTTTGTTTGTTCTTCGATAGCGCGGAGAATATCAGGAAGAGTAAGCCGCTTCTCCTGATAGACACCATACCTGCCGAAATAGCTTATTGGTTGGAAATGCACTCCACGCACAACAGGCAAATAATTTAAAGCAAAAGTTAATATAGCTCCAATTTCGTTCTCGTTAACTCCAGGAACTAAAGTTGGCACCAAAACCACACTCAAGCCGACATCCGAGCAATTCTCTATTGCCTTCAACTTGGCAGATAAAAGCGATTTTCCTCGCAATTTAAAATAGGGCTCGTCAGTAACACCATCAAACTGTAAAAACACACAGTCAAGACCGGCTGATTTCAATTTAGAGGCATAGCCTTTCTCTGCCGCTAAACGTAAACCATTAGTATTTAATTGGAAAAATGTAAAACCCTTTGCCCTTCCTATTTCGATAATGGTAGGAAGATCATCACGTTCGGTAGGTTCTCCTCCTGACAGTTGAATATTAAAAGGACCACCGCAGTTTAAAAGAGTGTCAAACCATTCGCTTATCTGCTCGAGAGTAGGATCTTGGAACCCAGTTTTGCTTGATGATGCATAACAAACTGGACACATCAGATTGCATCTTTGGGTTACCTCCAGCAACACACAACAGCTATGTTGGCGGTGTTGAGGACACAAGCCGCAATCATAGGGACAGCCTTTATCAACTTGAGTTAAACAGGTGACTGGTTGGGATGGCAGCCTAGCATCGCCCCAGGACTCATAAGCCGGTAAGCCATTCCATATTAGGGTGCGAAAATCTCCATGATTATTACATGTTTTTTCTAGATAAACTTTTTCCCCCTCCTTTACTACGTATGCTTCAATACGCGTTAGGCACTGGGGGCACACACTTGTCGTAGTCCTTAACAAAATTCTCTCCCTAAGACTATGTTTACTTGCCATTTCTTCCACTCCTAGTTTTAACTCCCGCTTTTACAAACTAATTTTAGCAGCGATAAAATTAGATAATATCTGGTAGCTTACAAAGGTTGTTTTTCTATTATCTATAACTAAGTTATTGTTTCATGGCTAGGGCCAAAAAATATCCCGGCCTGGCATTTATCACTTGTTCTGCTTTAGCGCAATCAATCAATCCGGCAAGGCTTCCAGATTCCCATATGAACTGAGCAAGAAATTTTTTCCAAACAGCTGTATGGTCCTCCCATAAAAGCAATTTAAAACCGCACAAATCTAATAATTCCTCCCATTTTGTCCGCCTTATAAAATTGCCAACTTCAATAACGTGAAGTGCATTTTTATCAGTTTGCTGCCGTGCATATACATCAGAGATTAGCAATTTGCCACTTTTTTTTAGTATTCGTGCACACTCATTTAAAACAATTTGTAGCTTCGTCGTAGACAAACTGCATTCAGCCAGTACTGCATCCAGCGTTTTGTCTCCAAAAGGTAAATTTTCTCCCCTGGCAACAAGCAAATCTGCATTTGGGTATTTTATACGCCCATGCTGGATAAGCTTTTCAGAACAATCAACACCGACAGCACGAAATCCCAGAGTATTTAAATAATCTACAGTACCACCCAGGCCACAGCCGAGATCGAGAATCCAACTTTTTATTGCCAAACCACTTACATCTAGCAACCTCTGGGTTAGCTTAAATCCACCGGGACGCATTAAGCTATCGGGCAATTCCATCCAGCTTTCATTCTCGTATATTCCCATATTCATTTTCTCCTGTGAGAAAGCACATATTTTCTGTAATTACAACTCCTGTTAAAATTATCACAAAATCCTAAAAAGATTTCATTCGTCATTTGGCATAGTTTGTCAGAAAATTAAAATAAATTTTTATACAATGTGTATAAAGGGATTGCAGCTTTTAAAAAGAATATAAAGATAGCTTAAGCTTTAGGTGATAGTCTATGTTAAATAAACTTGCCCCTGAGATGGCAAAGTCTACAAGTAGAATAGTGGATCATGACATAATTATTACCGATGAACACGGCATTATTATTGGAGCCTGTGAAGAAGAAAGGCTAGGAACTCTACACGAAGCCTCTCTCCAAGTCATTAAAACCCGTAAACAACAATCTCACGACTTAGAGTCAACAAAGTATTTAAAAGGTGTTAAACCCGGCACAACTTTGCCAATTGAACTTGCAGGTCAAATAATTGGTACTGTTGCCATAGCTGGAGATCCAAAAGAAGTAACAAAATACGGAATGTTGGTTAAGACACAAGTGGAAATATTATTGAAAGAAAGGATATTTATTGAAACAAATGTTTTAAGAGAAAACGCCTTACAAAAGCTCATTCACGAAATCGCCATCTTTGATTCTAAGTATACTGATGATTTTTACCTTTTGACTAAAGGACATGAGCTGGGTTATAATCTGAAAAATCCCCACATTGCTCTAGTTGTAGAACTGCACTTTCTAGCCCCTAATATATCGAAATTAGTTAGGCAAAATAAGTTTAAGGGTGAATCCTTAGTTATAATCAATCAACTAAAATATGATATCTTGCTAATATTTAGTAAAGTATTTAATAATCCACAACACGTTATTACTTTTATTAGTAATTATGCTGTAGTTGTGCTTTTTTCTTTAAACTATAATTTTAAGGAACAAGAAGTCATTAAAACTTTGAGAAAAAAGTGTGAAATTTTATTTAAACTATTAAAAGAAAAACATATTGATGCACTAGCCGGTTTAGGCTGTATTGCTAAAAACCTCTCTGATTTAAGCCAATCCTATAAAGATGCCTGGCAAGCAGCAAACTTATGTAAAAAGTTACAACTATCCTCTAACCCAGCCTATATTTCCGATCTATCGTTGCCAAAGCTACTGCTTAGTCTCCCCCCTAAAAATTGCAATGATTTTTGTAAAGATACCTTAAATCCACTCATAAGCCAAAATGACTGGCCTGACCTTAAAAAAACCATTATCACCTGGTGCGAATCTTATTTTAGCCTTACGAAAACGGCTTTAAAGTTAAAAGTCCACCGCCACACAATTCTCTATAGATTAAACAAGGTAGAACAAATTACTGGACTTAAACTTCGGGATTGTTTCGAAGACGTTTTAAAGGTTTACTTAGCCATAAAAATCGAAGATCTGATATAGCCTTTAAGTTTAATTAAAAAAGCTTGCCTCGCTGGAAGCTATATCTTTAACGACAATTGCCTAGACAAAGAAAAAACCCCGCCTTTCAAAGTACGGGGTCAGACAAACTATCTCTTATTTAATTCCATATATTTCCTGCGACCAGACACATTTTTATAGGCTGGCCGAATTATTTTGCCACCACACATTACCTCTTCAATTCGGTGGGCACACCATCCGGCAATTCTGCCTACTGCAAAAAGCGGAGTATATAAATCAAAGGGTATACCTAGCATTCTATATACAAAACCAGAGTAGAAATCTACGTTAGCACAAATCGGTTTATTTGACTGCTTACTTTCATTGATTATAGCAGGAGCAAGCTTCTCGACAGTACAATATAAATTAAACTCTTTACTCATACCTTTACTCTGGGCTAGTTCTTCAGCCTTTTCTTTAATAAGTACTGCCCTGGGATCGGAGATGGTATAAACAGCATGGCCCATACCATAGATTAAACCCTTTCTGTCAAAAGCATCTTTAGCCATAATTCTACGCAAGTAATGGCTAATTTCGTCTTCATCTTCCCAGTCCTTAACGTTTTCCTTGATGTTATCAAACATATCCAGGACTTTGGCATTTGCTCCTCCATGAAGTGGTCCTTTTAAAGAACCTAGGGCTGCTGAAATGGCAGAATAAATATCTGTTCCAGTAGAAGAAATTACATGGGTAACAAAGGTAGAATTGTTGCCACCACCATGTTCTGCATGTAATATCAGCATTAGATCAAGCATTTCCGCTTCTAAGCGGGTAAAACTACAATCCGGTCTAATCATATGAAGCAAACTTTCCGCTGTGCTTAACTCAGCCTTAGGATAATGTATGTGCAAGCTGCCATTTTTAAAATAATGCATTTTTGCCTGATAGGCATAAGCTGCCAAAGTCGGTAACTTAGCAATCAACTGGGTACATTGTTTCACGTGATGCTCAATACTTAGGTCTTCTGGATTCTCATCATAACTATACAAAACTAAAATGCCGCGAGCAAGCATGTTCATTATGTCGGAGCTAGGCACCTTAAAAATTGTATCTTCAGCAAAATTATGAGGTAATTGACGATTCCTGCCCAGCAAATTCTCAAACTCTTCCAACTCCTGCTTTGTAGGCAATTCACCAAACAGGAGCAAATAGGCACACTCCTCAAAGCCGAAGCGTTTATCATTGTGTATCCCTTTTACCAGATCATAGACGTCAATACCCCGGTAAAAAAGCCGTCCCTCAACTGGAATCTTATCTCCTTCATCCATTATATAGGAGTGAACATCACCAATTTCAGTCAGGCCTACTAAGACACCAGTACCGTCCTGATTTCTCAGGCCTCTCTTTACGTTATATTTATCATATAAATGCTTTTCAATTCGGTTATTTTTCATTAATAGTTCAGTATATTTTTTTACTAATGTGTTATCAATTTTCAAGCTACATTCCCCACTTAACTTAAGATAAATATATTTTATTTTACATTCAGTTAGACTTTATGTCAAAACATATTTTTAATTATGAGTTAAATATTAGTAAGCAACTACCTTAAATATCTCTTTTTCCAATGTTTCAGCTGTAATTTCTGGATGACCCCCATTGATCCTCAGTAGTTTCGTAGCTTTGGTATGCTTATCATTAATTCCAGAGTTGACAGAAAAAATGTAACGATAACCAACTTGTTCCGCTAATTTTAAGATTCGTTGATTATACCATCCGTAGGGTATGGCAAACATATCTCTTTCTCCGCCAAGTTCAGATTCCAATATCAATTTTGCCTTCTCAAAGTCAGCAAATACCCTTGCCAAATATTCTCCATCAGTCTCTAAGCGTCCTAAATCTTCTCGGTATATAGGCATGGCAAATACAGGGGCCTTAGTACCCCAAAGGCCAATTTCACCGTAAGCATGTGAATCATAAGTATGACTGTAAAAACTCATACCATGTTCCTGCATTTCTTTAAGTTGCTCCCAATCAAGCTTAGGAATTTCACCTGTTTTGTTTCCTATTCTGCCTACTATTAAAAAATTAGTCGCTACCATATTTCTATTAATTAATTCCGGATAAGCGTATGTATAGAAACTTTCATAGCCATCGTCAAAAGTTATTACAACTGCGTTGGGCGGAATTTTTGAAGGGTCATGATATAACATTTTTATATACTCGATAGGAATAACGTTAAATCCTCTTTCTACAAGCATATCTAAATGAGATTTAAAAGTTTCCGGCGATATTGTAGAATTGCTCGTTACATTTGGATCAATATGATGGTAAAGTAGCACAACTACTTTATCACGATAGTAAATCGGCTGTACCTGAGTACCAACTGTAATATCTATCAGATTCTCTTCCTGTTTGAAATGAACTGTAGCATCTATAGTTTCTGCAATAAACCGTAAAGGAACCATCATACGGTTATTGCGATAAACTGGCGCCGACTCTAATTTTTTCAGTTTACCATTAACATAGCAATCTTGACTACCCGGCTTTAGTATTATTTCCGAGCCGTTTCCGGTGATAGTAACCGCGTTTTGACTTGCATCCCACCTAACATCAAAACCTAATCCCTCACTAATTACCCTTAAAGGCACCATACTACGGTATTGTCTGTCAATGTACGGTTTTACTTCACTTAAAATCGGATTTCTATTAATGTAAATATCAGGAGGAGTTTTAGAATAGGCCCTATTGGCTGGAATTTGGATCACGATAATAAATACTACTAATGTTAGAATCTTAAGATGCCTCTTTCCCAAAAAAACACACCCCTATAAACATTTTACCTATTATTCTATACACAGTTCCTATTTCCTGCCATACTTTGTCATTAAGGTCGATTATCCAATTCTATAATACTATAAGATCTCTAAAATGGGCTGATTATCTGCCAGCCATTTTTGTTTAAGCTTGTAGTCGGGCATAATTCTTTCAACCTTAGCCCAGAACTCTCGTGAATGGTTAAGAAATTCCAAGTGGCACAACTCATGAACAACCACATAGTCAATAATGTCCAAAGGAGTCATAACTAATTTCCAGGTAAAATTTAAATTACCCTTACTACTGCAAGAGCCCCAGCGACGAGAAGCACTAGTTATTTTTACCTTTTGATAAGCTATTCCTTCTTGTAGAGCAAAAAATTTAACACGCTCATTTAAGACCTTCTTAGCTTCCTCTTTGTACCATCCTATTATATATTTCTTCGCCTGGTCTCTAACTGCTTCCGGCACATTAAGATATTTCCCATCCAAACCTACCTTGCTTGCCTGCCAAGAAAAATTCAGGAGATAAGATTTTCCCAAATAAAGGAATTCCCCACCATCAATAAACTGCTTCACTTTGTATTTTGCCCTTCGCGTCTGCATTAAAAGTTTCTTTTCTTCAATCCAGGTCTTTTTTTGTTCAACCAGTTGCTTAATCAAACTATCTGAAGTCCCCAGGGGAGCCTTAACAACTAAACGTCCATCAGATGTTATAGTCAAGGTTATGCTTTTCCTTGCAGAACGTATTATTTCATTAATTATTATCGTCACCTAAATCACCTAGCTTAAGAGACTTATTACAAACAATCATTTTAACAAGAAATGCGCGTATTTAAGTACTTTATTCCTTGATACTTTGCCAAATGGTAAAGTTATATAGATTTCTACACTATTAAAAAAGAAGGCTTATGGGCTTAGCCTCCTTGATGTTTCTATTTATTAATACTTTAAGGTGTTTGTTGGGCAAATTCTGAAGTCTTAATGATCTTAGCCATGGTGGCAACTTTCTCACCAATTAATCTGGCATTTTTAATACCAAATAAATCTTCTTGAGCGCCTAGAGCCTTCTTATCCTGACTCCATACTGCTGCCCCACCATAACAGCCTAGTCCCCCATTTACTACTGTTATGCCCTGAGTGTGATAAAAGCCCATTATACAGTTAATCGTGCATTCCTGCCCTCCGTTTCTCGTTCCACCAACTGCAATTGCTCCTCCTACCTTCTTACTGAAGTAGCTTGGATTTTCCTTTAAAATGGTGTATGTCCCCCGAAAGCGGTTAAAGAATGTGGCCAGCTGACCAGTAACTCCCATTTCGTAGACCGGAGAAGCGATGATGTACCCATCGGCTTGATAAAACCTATCGTATAACTCATCCATGTCATCATGGTGTAAAGTGCAATAGCTAGAATTATCTCTTACACATTTATCACAATGGATGCAAAAGTTTATCTTTTTACCTCTTAGAGTAATAAGATCAGTTTCTACCCCTTCTAAGCTAGCAGCCGACTCTAAAGCTTGTTTCAATACGTATTCGGTAGCTGCATTACGAGGGCTGCCACAAACTCCTAAAATCTTTACCATTATCCTCACCTCTAGATTTAGTAGTTAAATTAATACCTAAAAATAAATTATTACTGTTTAATACCGTAAAAATTTTTTGACTTAGAAGATATGGCTTAAAGGCATAAGACATATCCCTGCAAAAGTAGAAAACAAGGCTAAATTCTTATATCCATATTGCCTGGAAGAAGGAATTAATTCCTCCAAACTAACATAAATCATAATACCTGCTACGGTAGCAAAAATAGCACCGAGTACAAGTTCGTTAATAAAAGGCCTCAGGACAAGGAAAGCAAGAAGTGCTCCTAAAGGCTCTGCCATACCTGACAGGAAAGTAAATTTGAAGGCTTTTTGCCAACTACCAGTTGCATAATAAATCGGCATGGCTACCGAGATACCTTCCGGAACGTTATGTAACGTTATGGCAAGAGCAATAGAGATACCCAAGGATTGATCATTGTAACCTGCCATAAAGGTTGCTATACCTTCTGGAAAGTTGTGCAAAGCTATAGCCAGCATTGATACAAAGCCAACTCGAAAAAGATCGGGGTGGGATTTAGAACGAGTTTCATTATCAAATTCTTCATGAGGAGTAAAACGATCCAGTATAACGGCAAGCAAGATCCCTACTATAAGAAACACAACTCCTAGCAAAACACCTTTGGTGTTACCTCCGTAAGAAATAAGCAGTTCTTGGGCCTGAGGCAATAAATCGGAAAAAGATACGGAAATCATTACACCTGCAGCAAATCCCAAGGATGCTGTCAAAGCTTTTTCGTTTTTCCCTTTCGTCGTAAAAATTACAAATAAGCCTAGCAAAGTTGACATTCCAGCTACAAAAGAAATTGCTAAAGCAAATAGCGCTTGGTTGTTAAGCATGACTCTCTCCTAAAGTCGTTTGTTGTAAAATTTCAAATAATATAATTCAACAAGGTCCTACTTATTACCTTTAAAATTAGCAGCAATATGGAATTTTTTTGTAATGGCTATATGGAAATGAGCCAGGGAATAGTGTCAATACTTTGTGAATATTTCACCCTAAATGGGTCAATTTTATCGCATGAAAATTTCACCCCACCCATAAGTTAGGTTAAGCAATTCCCGGCCTATGTCAGGGGCGTTGCCCCTGCAACCCCATCCTCGCCGGATGGCAGCCGGTCAGCATGAAGCTGACCGGGAGACAACAGGATAATGTACTAAGGCTGTCAAGGGTAAAATGAACGCGCAAGCGCACCCTTGACAGCCGCCTAACCTGGAACTGCTGTCCCAGCCGATTCATATCATTCGCTAATGATGACGAGGTTTTATGCTGCTTTCGCATCTTTGAAAAAGTACTCTTTTATGAGCTGCTGAATGCCTTTGGTGAGGACTTTGCCGTTCTGCATAGAGTCCTCGATTGTAGCATAATCCACGTATGAGATTTTAAACAGCTTACCCTTGTATAACGCTTTGATACCGCCATTTTTACTGATTAGGACAGTAACCTTGGCTTTTGGAGGAACCTCTCTGGAGTCAACGGAGAATTGGCAGTTATTGATCGAGAAGACCCCGGCGTTATCGGTTGTCCGTTCGATTTTTACGCATAATAGCGTATTTAGATTAATGTTTTCGGGCAAGGGAAGAAATGCAGTATTATGCTTGCTGATAGGTAGGGCAAACTTTTTGTTGTACTTCTTTATGTAACCTGGCAGGAATTTATTGGCCTGTTCTATTGTCGTGATATTATGGATACGGAATTCCGTAACAAGCCTGCTTTGCAATGTTTCCCACAAGCGTTCTATGCGACCTTTTGCCTGTGGAGAGGAAGCTGGGAACATCTCGATGCCCAACTCATCCATAATCCGGCCAAATTGCGTCACAGCCTTTGTGACTCCCCGCAGTTGTTCATCGATGGTAAGATCGTCTACTTTAGTGGGATTAGGAAAGAATACACTATACTTGTCAGGATAGAGGCTCATGGGTATACCAAAATTTTTAAGCGTTTGCCTTGTGACTTCCAGATAGCCTAAAAGGCATTCATTCTCACACATATAAAGCCCGGTGATTGCCCCCGTGGCATCATCAATAAAGCCATGAAGAGAATACTTTTTACCTATACCAAACCAATCGTGAGGTGTTCCATCAGCTTGCAGCATCATACCTGGAGCTGCTTTCCTTTTTCTCCTGCGATGTTTCTTAACCTTACGGTGTTTTTTGGGGCTTTTGATATTTGCTTTACGGAGGATATTGTAGAGTGCGGAATATGAGATTTTGATACCCTCATATTCTTCAAGGAGTTCTTGAAAATGAAGAAAGTTAGCCTCCTGATACGCATATGAGTTTTTGAGTTCGACAATTCGCTGGGCAAGCTCGCTATCAATTGTATGAATAGGTTTGCGACCTCTATTTCCATGAATTAAGGATTGGACGCCTTTTTCTCTAACCTCCTTCTTTAATTGCTTGATACGGCGTTCTGACAAACCTAATGCATTAGCCGCTTGTGATACTGTGAGCCTTCCTTCCAATGCACAATTGATAACATGAAGCTTTTTTAATTCTTTATCATTCATTGTGTATACCATCCTTTAAGATTATCAAATATATGTCAGGGGTGAAATAATCACACGATAATCTTAAGGGTGAAATTATCATAAAATAAAGACACATGAGCCAGGGAATAGTTTACAATGGTTACCAAATATGTTAGCATAAGTATAAGGACGCATCGCTTCTTTTAGGCGAGGTGTCCCCTTATTTTTATGCCGGTGTTTAATAAAATTTTCTTTTACAAAGTTTCTTTTAATACGAATTTTTGCTAAGTAATTAGAAAGGAGGGAAAAACGTGGGAGCTCAGTATAAAATGGCAAAACCAACCTTTGAAAGTTTAGTGTCACATCTAGTGAATCTGGAAGATGAAAAAGACCAACTTATTGAAGAGTTATTTCCTGAAACCACAAGGGAAAGAAAACAGTTTGCGGAATTTCTCGATGAATATATTGCCAAAGTAAACCATTTAATCAAAAATACAGTAACCTCTGATTCAGAAAAAAGTTTCCCTTTTGTAACAATCGGAAGTAAAGTAAAAATCAAAGATCTAGAATCAGGAGAAAAAGAAGAATTACGCCTGGTAAACCCGATTCAAACTTCCGTGGATGATAATGCAATCTCATACTTATCTCCGGTGGGAAAAGCTTTAATATTAAAAAAAGTTGGTGACATAGTGGAAGTAACGGCCCCAGGAGGAAAGTTTCGTTATAAAGTAGAAGCCATAGAATTTCCTTAGTCGTGCTGTTTCATGATAAATAGCGAGAAAGGTTTCAAAAATACATCTGAAACCTTTTCTCGTCGATCAAGATGACTCTGGAATATTATATTCAATATCTTCAATTTCCCAATTAAACCAGTTAAAGTCCGCTGAATCTAACTTCCAAATAATTTGACCACTACTTGGTATTTTAATACCGTTAAATTCCTTAAATCACCCATAGGAGTGAACCATTTTTCCAATGAATAATCCCCATTTTGTTCCATATATCTCTCGGCTTTGAAACTAATAACCTCGCCTAGGTCATTATGGCCTTCAAATGAAGCTGGGCTTATCAGCTGTAAAATACTGGACTGCTCGGACAGGCAGCTCCACCCCTTAGTATAAACTTTTTGTAAAAAATGCTAATGTTAATTATAAAACTAAGCTACCAATAAAAACATTATAAAAAAATGCAGCGAAGTTAAAATTTCGCTGCATTTTTGTTAGGATGCCTTGTGTGAGCCTGCCATCATCAATCCTAATTCATTTGTATTTGCATCTTTTTGATTCACAATACCCATCAACTGGCCTTCATAAATAACCCCAATTCTGTCGCTTAAGGTTAATACTTCTTCTAATTCAGTAGAAATCAGAAGAACTGCTGAACCATTATCCCTAGCTCTAATGATCCGCTTATGAATAAACTCGATAGCACCAACATCAAGACCTCTTGTTGGATGCATAACGATCAATAGATTAGGATTACGCTGTAACATTCTTGCTAAAACTACCTTTTGCTGATTTCCACCGGAAAGATTACCAACAGGGATATCATCCGATGATAAACGAATGTCATATTCCTTAATTAGCTCTTTACTATAAGCATCAATTTTATCAAATTTCATAAAATGATTTACTGTAAATGGCTCTCTGTAAAAATCCTCTAAAACCATATTTTCTTTAACTGACATATTTAACACAAGGCCTCTAAGATGTCTATCCTCTGGAATGTGAGCCATTCCCTTTTCAATTAGATATCTGGGAGGCTTATTTGTGACATTTTCATTGTTGTAGATAACTTCTCCACTTTCAACTACTCTTAAACCAGTTAAAGCTTCAACTAGTTCTGATTGACCGTTGCCGTCAACTCCGGCAATACCAAAAATTTCGCCGGCCCTGATTTCAAAAGACAATTTATTTACTGCTACCAAGTTTTTATCATTCTTAACTTCTAGGTCCTTAACTTCTAGTACCTTAGCTCCTGGGTTAGCAGGCGCTTTATCAACACTTAATACTACATCTCTTCCCACCATCATCCTGGCTAAATCTTGCTTGTTTGTGTCCTTAGTATTGACAGTCCCAACTACTTTACCACGTTGCAAAATAGTAATCCGGTCACTAATTTCCATTACTTCATTTAATTTATGAGTAATAAAGATAATTGTTAAGCCTTGTTTAGTTAAACCACGTAAAAGGGTAAAAAGCTCTTGGGTTTCTTGCGGTGTTAAGACAGCAGTCGGCTCATCTAAGATTAACAGCTCAGCCCCTCTAAATAAAGCTTTTAGAATTTCCACCCTCTGCTGTTCACCTACAGATAGCTGCCAAACCTTAGCGTAGGGATCAACTTTCAAGCCAAACTTTTTACCAAGCTCTAAAATTTTATTTGCTGCTTCTTTCTTATTGATAACAGGGTTTGGGCCTTCTTGCATACCTAAAATCATATTTTCTACAACAGTTAAGGCTGGAATTAGCATAAAATGCTGGTGAACCATACCAACGCCCATACCTATAGCTTTTTTCGGGGTATTGTCGTGAATCACATTTCCCTTAAATATTACTTCACCGCCATCGGCTGCATATAAACCATAGAGAATATTCATCAAAGTAGATTTTCCTGCTCCGTTTTCCCCTAACAGGACATGAATCTCACCTTTTTTAACTTGCAAGTTTACATTATCGTTAGCCACCAAACCGGGAAACTCTTTCCGTACACCTTTCATCTCTAAAATTATTTCAGACATCAGGATTTCACCTCCGGCTTTAGCCCTGCTCTCGATACTTTCTTACGTTTAGCTTTAGATCCACTCTTAATGTACGGTTGGCCAGTAGCAGCCGGGCCTTTCGATGGACCCATAAAGAAAATCAGGGAGATCATTGTTACTATATAAGGAAGCATATAGAAATAAGCATAGGGAATATCAAAGCCAAGTCCTTGCAAACGCAATTGGAACGCTTCACCTGCTCCAAATAATAAAGTAGCAAGGGAAGCCCCAACAGGACTCCATTTTCCAAACACAACAGCAGCCACAGCTATAAAACCACGACCGGCTGTAATATTGTCATAAAAGGTATTGATACCTGTAAGGGTAACAGCAGCTCCTCCTAGTCCGCATAAAATACCACTAATTATAAGTGAAACGTACCGCACTTTGTAAACATCAATACCTACTGTATCAACAGCTTTAGGATGTTCACCTGTAGCTCTAATCTTTAAACCCCAGTGAGTGTTATACATAATATAATGAGAGATCGGCACAAGAATAATCGCTAAATAAACTATGGGAGTCTGGCCAAAAAGAACCTTTCCTAAAAAAGGAATCTTGCTTAAGGAGCCAAAATTTACTGGTACTAAACCGGGACTTGTCAACTGTGCTAAATCATTACCAAAAATCATCCTAAAAGCAGTACTTGTAACACCTAGAGCCAACATATTGGTACCTAGAGCTGTTACAATCTGATTCACTTTAACATTTATACTCATGAATCCAAGCAATAACATAATGAGAGCTCCAGATATGGCTGCACAAACAAATCCTAAAAAGGCATTTTGAGTAAAGAGGGCACCAATATAGCCAAAGAAAGCACCCATAAGCATAGCACCATCAAGTCCCATGTTATTAATACCGGCTCTTTCTGAGAAAACACCACCTAAGGCTGCTAGAAGCAAGGGAGTCGTAAGTCTTAGTGTGGCCGCCCAAAAATCAGCTTCTATTAGCAAGCTTAGAATTTGCATCTTTGGCCCCCCTTTCAAAGAATCTGCTTAAGTCTAATTTCCAGTTGGTAAATGCTAATACACAAAGAATAATTATAGCCTGAATAATGTAAACAATAGTTACAGGTACACCCATCATAATTTGCATAGTATTAGCACCGGTACGTAAAACACCAATAAATATTGCTGCAATAACAACACCAATAGGATTTAACCTTCCTAGTAAAGCTACGGAAATGGCATCGTAGCCGGTGTTGGGCGAGAAATTTTCCAATAACAAATGCTGGTAACCTAAAACTTCTGAGGCTCCTGCCAGACCTGCAAAAGCACCGCTTACAAGCATTGCTGCAATTAAAGTAAGCTTGGCATTCATGCCTGATGTTCTAGACGCTTCAGGGTTAGAGCCTACACAACGAAGCTGATAACCAAAATCAGTTTTTTGCAAAATTACATATAGTATTACTGCTCCAATTAAACCGAGAAGTATCCCAGCATGCAGTTCTGAATTAGCCATTAATTTAGGTAAAGTAGCTGTTTCAAGAACTTTTGATGTTTGCGGATAATAGCCGTTTGGTTCCTGTAAATAACTGTGAACACTAGCATTAACAAAATAGACACCAATATAGTTCAACAAAATTGTCATGATTACTTCGTTAAAACCCTTCTTAACTTTCAGGTAAGCAGGAATAAAGGCCCAAGAAGCTCCGGCTGCCATACCTGTAAGGATTGCCAAAGGTAAGTGAATAATTTTAGGCAAACCCAGCGGTAAGATGCCGACCCAGGTCGCAAACATAGCCCCTAAATAAATTTGACCTTCAGCTCCAATATTATAAATTCCAGCTTTAAAAGCAAAGGCAATTCCTAAAGCGGCCAACATTAAGGGACAAGCTCTGACTAAGCTTGCACCAAAAGCCGCCATATCACCTATACCACCTTGGAAGATAAGGGAGAAGGCTTGTAAAGGATCTTTGCCTTGGCCTAAAAGTATAAATGAAGAGATGATTAACGCAACTGCAATTGACAATAGTGAGGAGATTAAATAGCTAAGGCCGGTTTCAATTCTTTTGTAATCAAATTGCGTATTCACCTTGCCCCTCCTATCATTTATAAATCTAATAATCTTAACAACAGAGAAATTAGGAGTAATCTTAGAGGATTACTCCTAATCTAAGAGAAACACTCCTAATCCAAAATTAATATTTCAGATCTAGAGTAAGGTTACCATCTAAATAATCTTGTATTGCTTGGTTTACCTGATCTTGTACTTCCTGTGGTACATCATCACTAAAAGGTGACAAAGATTGAGCATTATTATCATTCATACCAAAGTTGTAAACTTTGCTCTCTAGTGTACCTTCTTTAGCCATTCTAACCATTTCTAAATATACGGTACCTACATCTTGAAGTCCGCAAGTAATAACTGTATCGCTCATGGAGCTTTGGTCATCAACCCAACCGATTGAATAAGCTCCTGCGTCTTCACAAGCTTGGAAAACACCGATACTGAAGGAGTTACCCATTACTAATATAACGTCTGCATTTTTAGAAAGTTGAGCCTGAGCAGATTCTTTAGCTTTTGGAATATCCTCCCAGCTGCCAACGTAGGAAACTAATACTTCAACATCAGGATTAACTTCTTTGGCACCTTGAATAAATGTATCTACGTCCGCAGTAACTGTCGGAGATTCTACAGCTGCAACCATACCAACAACATTGGACTTAGTCATAAGACCTGCTGTCATACCAGTAAAGTAACCTAGTTCACCAAATTTAAAGTTAGTAGAATAATAGTTGTCACCGGATACATAACCGTTTACAGCAATAAACTTTGTTTCAGGAAATTCTTTGGCAACTGTTTCTATAGGCTCACTAAATTGGAAGCCGTGACCAAAGATAACGTCAAATCCCTGACGGGCATAGGTGCGCAAAACTTGTTCCATTTGAGCACGTTCAACTTTTTCAGTATAAGCTATTTCTGCACCAAACTGTTCTTCTATAGCATTTAAACTTCTAAGAGCAGAGGCGTTCCAACCACCATCATTTACAGCACCTTCAGTCAGAAGGGCAACTTTTAATGGTTCGTCTCCACCTTCACCTGCAGGTTGTTCGGATTGTTCACCATTTTGTTCTCCGCTGTTACTACCACCACAGCCTACTACAAAGCCTAGTGTAAATACTCCAAGTAACATTACAGCCAATAATTTTTTCCAATTCATCTAGGTTCCTCCTCAATAGTTTTAAATAACTTGATGATAGATTGATAAGCCCTAAATAAATTTTGTTATGTGACCACCCCCGCACCTAGTTATGCTAATTTTTAGCTAATAAATTATTAAAAAAGTTGTCCATCGTTAGGCAGATGTGTTTTTTAAAACTTGTGCGCCTGCCTTTACTATTACAGCTGCTTCAGCAACCTTACGCCCGATAGTGCGTACATTTTTTATCCCTATGGTATCTTCTTCAGCACCTTGGGCCTTTTTATCCTGGCTCCAAACTGAAGCACCGCCGTAAACACCTAAACCACCGCTAACAGCCATAATGCCATTAGTTTGGTAGAAGCCGAGAATGTTATTGATAGTGCATTCCTGCCCACCATTACGGGTACCGCCAACAGCTATAGCACCACCAACTCTATTACTAAAATGATCGGGATTTTTTTTCACAATCGTATAAATAGGGCGGAAACGATTGAAGTAAGTTGTGAGTTGCCCTGTTATACCCATATCATAAACAGGTGAGGCAAAAATATACCCGTCTGCTTCGTAGAAAGAGTCATATAGCTTTGACATATCATCTTCCCAGACTAAGCAACGGTCTGCATCTTCCCTAATGCACTTATCACAGTGGATACAAAAGTTAATTTTTTTCCCTCTTAAGGTTACAAGTTCTACTTCAACACCTGGAACCTGGCTTGCTGCATCTAAAGCTTGTCTTAAAGCATATTCAGTAGCAGCTTTACGTGGACTCCCACACACCCCTAAAATTTTAACCATAAATCAATAACCTCCATTACGAAAACGTTTGTATAATTCATCTTCTAAAACACCTTGTTAGAACAAGGTTTTTATTTGAGTAGACTCTATCTAAACCACTATCTTTGCAAAGGTTTTCAATTTTGACTTTAGAAGTATTCTGCGTCAGGTGTTAAAATCCTGCTTCATCTTTAAAAAAAAATAAATTAATAATACCATTTTATAATTAATAATTAAAATACTGCCTGGAAATTAAAGACAATTGGTTAAATTAAAAGGTTATTTAAATTTATTATAGAATAAAAGTATATATCTGGCGAATGAAAAGGATTGCAAAATTGTTAATTTATATCATATAAATAAAATAACTGGAAAAAGAGGTGTGAAATGGATATTAGGGAGATTGCAAAAAAAGCCGGAGTATCTATATCAACTGTATCAAGAGCAATCAATCAGCCTCACCTAGTGAATAAAAAGACCCGGGGAAAAATACTTGCTATTGTTAAAGAGTCCGGTTATGTGCCTAATCCTTTTGCCAGGGGGCTTCTGACCGGTAAAACTTCTACTATCGCTTTAGTCGTGCCTACTCTAAAAAACCCTATCTTTGGTGAGACAGCGGAAGGAGCAGAGAGTTATCTTTCTTTTCATGGGTATAGTTTAATCACTTATAGTTCACTAGCAAGCATGGAAAGATATCAGACTATCGTTGATAATATTCGTAGCCGAAAAGTAGATGGAATCATCTTAGCTGGGTCAGGAATTTTTCAAAGGGGCTACCAAGAGCCCTTAGAAGATATTAACGTTCCCATTGTGGCTATTGAATATTTGCCGGGCAATACTACCATGAGTTGTATTTATGTTGATGATATCACAGGTGTAAAAATGGCTCTCGAACACCTAATTTTTCTAAACCATCGTAGGATTGCCCTTATAGCAGGAAACCCCGGCATGATTGTAACTAAAAGGCGATTGGAAGCAGCTTATAAGACCTTAGAATTTTATAACATTGACATAAAGGAAGAGTATTTGGTTAGCGGCTTGTATGCTCATATGGAAAGTGGCTATACGGCAATGGAAAAACTACTGGCTGTTGATCCCTTACCTACTGCAGTTTTTGCTTTTAATGATATGCTGGCTATCGGTGCTATTAAATGTATCAAAGATAAAGGTTTAAGTGTTCCTCATGACATCAGCATCATTGGTTTTGATAATATCCCTACCGGCGGATATATTTCACCGGGGTTAACAACCATTAACCAACCATGTCTGGACATAGCAGAAAAAGCAGCAAAAATGTTACTAGAACAGATTGCTAAGCCAGCCACCTCTGTGCGTAAAATTTTATTACCATGTGAACTTATAATTAGAGGTTCAACCAGCGAAAACAGAAAAAAACAAGTTAGCTAAATCTTACCTTTTCAACTAACTTGTTAATTAAGAAATATGTTCAACTGTATAGATTTTTGTACAGCTACTACTCGTTTGCTTCTATTTAAAGTAGGTGACGGGTAGTTTTATTTTATTTTCCCTTTAATAGGGTGTTCAGATATTGTTTTAAAAATATACCCTCTTTTTTTAATTTCGGGAACAATTATTTCCAATGTATCAGGTACCCACTCAACATGATCATGAAAAACCACCACAGCCCCATCCTTAAGTTGTTCCAGAGTCCTTTCCGCCACACTTTGAGCATCAGGGCCTTCCCAGTCTTTTACGCTGTAGCTCCACAACACTATGGTATATCCTAAATTCAATAAAGCTTTTTCCACCTCTGGAGTCAATCTCCCGGCCGGTGGACGGAGAAGCCTAGTTTTTATTCCTAGTTTAGCAAAAAGTATCCGCTCAGCCTTATCTACTTCCTCAATACATGCTTCAAGAGGGATGCTGGAAAAATCCGGGTGATTATAAGAGTGATTACCAATATCATGGCCTGCCTGCAAAACTCGGAGAGCACAGTTAGCTTCTTTTTCTAGCCGTTTCCCTTCCATAAAAAAGGTTCCTTTTATGCCATGCTTTTCTAACACCTTTAAAATACGATCTGTCCCTGGCGGGTTTGGGGCACCATCAAAAGTAAGATAAAAAGGTTTGCTCACATTATCCCCCCTAAGATCTTGTATAAGGCTTGCCTACTGAAGCAGGACCCCTTACTCTACCAACAACACCAGCTAAAGCTAGCATAGCCATTATATAGGGTAACATTAGCAAGACTTGATAAGGTACTTCCACTCCGATAATCTGCATCTGCATCTGCAAGGCATTGGCAGCTCCAAATAGAAGGCAAGCACCTAGCGCCCCCCAAGGACTCCATTTTCCTAAGATTATGGCAGATAAAGCTATCCATCCCCGCCCCTCCACCATGTTCTCAAGGAAACGGGTTATTTGGGTCAAGGTTAAAAAGGCACCTCCAGTAGCGGCCAACATTCCACTAAAAACAAGAGCTATGTACCTGTATTTGTAGACATTAATTCCTACCGTATCAGCAGCTTTAAGGTTTTCCCCTACCGAACGAAGACTTAATCCGATAGTTGTTTTTGACAAAAACCAGGCAAGAAATATAACTAACATTAAGGCTATGTAGACCATAATGTTATGCTTAAAAAGAACTTTACCCACAACCGGTATGTCACTTAAAACAAGAATATTTAATTCAGGAAATTTACAGCAACAGTATTTAAACCACTATCATCAATTAAACGATAAAAATAACCTGTCAGTCCCAGATAGAAAATATTAATACCCAAACCAACTACCATTTGACTCACGCCAAGCTTAACGGAAGTATAACCTAAAACTAAACCGGTAATAGCTCCAACCACCAATCCAAATAAAATACCAATCCAAGGATTACCACTTACCAAAGATCCATAATAGCCAAAAAACGCTCCCGCCAACATCATACCTTCTAAAGCAAAGTTAAATACCCCTGCTTTCTCGGCTAGGATTCCCCCAAGGGCTGCAAACAGCAAAGGCGTGGCCAACCTTATCGACATTGCAATCCAAGTTAAAATTGTTACGGAAAAATTATCCATTTTAGGCCCGACCCCCTATTACTGTCGCTGAAAGCTTGTTGGTTAAATAATAACTAGAGATTACCATTATGATAACCAGGCCCTGAATAACCGAAAGCAAAGGCAAGGGAACTCCCATTCCCCTTTGCATCGCCCCTGCGCCTACCCGAATAACTGCAAACAACAAAGAAGTAAGAACTATGCCCCAAGGATTATGCCTCCCCATAACGGCAGCCCCGATACCATCAAATCCATAGCCGGGAGAAAAGCCGAGCATGAGTCTATGTTGGCTACCCATAAGCTCTACGGCTCCACCTAATCCAGCTAACCCCCCTGCTATAATAAAGGCCATCATCATACCGGCCCCGATGTTCATACCTGCATAAGATGCTGCGCCTCTGTTACTCCCTATAGTACGTAATTGATAACCATAAGGAGTACGCCACATAATGTAATAAACTATATAAGCAGCCAGTAAAGCTATAAAGAAGCCGAAGTGAAGTCTGGTACCTGGTAATATATACGGTAGTCTGGCCGTTTCCCTTATCAGCTGACTCTGGTCATTCATGGTTCCAGGGTCTTTGAGGACCCCTTTTAACAACAACTCGATAAATAGAGTAGCAATATAATTTAGCATCATCGTATTGATAAGTTCATTGGAACCTAATTTAACTTTCAATAAACCTGCAATAGAGCACCAGATAGCGCCGGCGACAAAACCAGATAAAAGCACAATGAAAAAATGTAAATAGCTTGGTAAGCCCTGAATGTATACGCCGGCCAGTACAGCACCTAAAGCCCCCATATATAGTTGCCCCTCTGCGCCAACGTTTGATAAACCTACTTTATAAGCAAACGAGAAACTCAAGCCACAAAACAAGAGTGGAATAAACCTTGTTAATGTTTCTCCAAAACCATATAAGTTGCCAAATGCCCCTTTTATCATATAACTGTAAGCTTCCCATGGGTTAATCCCTGCAAAGGCTATTAAAACAGCTCCTATCAATAAAGCAAAGATAATCGCCAAAAAAGGAATTGCTAAGGAAACAACTCTGGCGTTATAGCGAAACGTACGGGGAGATGGCTGCATATCCTTCACTCCCTTGTTGTGATGAGTGGAGCAGAGAAAAGTCTCTGCCAGCTCCATTCTCACCTAAAAGAGCATGGATTTCGCCTTTGTAAACTTCCAAATTAACTCGTTCATTAGCTACTACCCCAGGAAAAGTCTTAGTAATATCTTTAAAAGCTAAGTAAACTTCATTTCCCACTCTCAATACCCCCTACCATATTTCTAGCGGTGGCGAAACTTAATAACTCTAGCTTCCAACTCTACCTGATCTTTAAAACCGGCTAAGTGGGCGGTTTCAATACAACTTGCTAAATTTGCTAAACCTGCTTTAAGTAGCTTGGCGGTTACTGCAACTCTTCGGCCTATAACTCTTGCCGTATTCAAGCCTATTTCATCTTCTTTGGCTCCCTCTTGTTTTTTGTCGTTAGACCATACAGAGCCGCCATTATAAGCAAAAATACCACCGCTAACTACTACCATTCCGTTACACAAGAAAAAGTTATTTATAGATTCTAGGGTGGTTTCCTGTCCTCCGTGGCGCGTTCCGCCTACAGCAATAGCACCGCCAACTCTGCTTGCCCAATGACCTTTACTTATGTACCTGCCCAGGGGCCTAAAACGATTCATAAAAGCCTGTAATAGTGCCGTAGGGCTCATCTGATAAACCGGCGAACCAAAAATAAATCCATCTGCCAGGAATAATTTTTCATAGAGAGGATACATATCATCTTTAAAGGGTGGACAGTAGTCAGTCCTTTCTTTAATACAGCGATTACAGTGAATACAATAGTGGATATTCTTCCCCCTTAAGTCGATAAACTCTGTTTCAACTTCCGGAATTTCACTTGCCGCAAGTAAGGCTTCTTGCACCACAAATTGGGTTGCTGCCTTCCGTGAGTAGTGTTAGACCTGAACAAGTATTGTTAAACGTCTTTGTTTAACCTTGAAGTTTTTCCACTTTTAAAATTTTAGCACATTCGTATTCGCGATAAAATAATTTTTGAAAAAATTTACAAATATGTTATATTTACTAAAATTAGTTAACCCCTGGTTATTTATTAACTTTTGTAAAGCTTATCTAAAAACTTTTGTAAAGTTTATTCAGGAAATCTTTTTAAGTCATCTCCGGTAAATTCCCACTCAGGA
This sequence comes from Clostridia bacterium, assembly GCA_012838615.1. Taxonomy (GTDB): domain Bacteria; phylum Bacillota; class DUOV01; order DUOV01; family Zhaonellaceae; genus DUOV01. Next base: position 25,330 of record DUOV01000174.1, read on the forward strand.
GTAAGTAATACCTCACCAAAATCAAGACTATACCAAGGACTCCATTCAGTATTAGCAGGATTCTTTAAAATATGGATATCCTGAGCAGGCATATAGCTTTGAGCTAAGAGAAATATCTTCTCCCCGGTAGCCTGATTTTCTGCCATATCTACGACAATAACACAATGACCTGGACTTCCACCCTCTAAAAAAACATCACCTATTTCCATCTCTTCTACAGGTATTGGGCTTAATTCTTCTCCTAAGGATAAAGTTCCCGCATAGGCAAAAACCATATCAAGATATTTACGAAAACTGGCGTAATCATTTGAACTATTTGCCTGTTTTACCCAGTAGGCATTGTTTCCCTCCACTTTTATCCTGTTGCCATTCATCCAACTCTTATAATCAGCCCTAAAACCGTTAGTAAAGTTAAAATGAATTTCATCATAAAGTCCTTGCCCGTACAAATATTCTGCCCTTAGTCTTATAACCGCGTCGGCACATTGTTGTAAGTCCCTGTTACCAATATCTAAATCAATAACAGCCTCGTATACATCTTTTGACTTAATTTGACCATTAAAGTACTTGACTTTGGAGCCGTGAGGCTTGAGAGGTAAATTTCTCAAATACTGACCAAAAGAATCATCAGGACAGGCAATCCTTTCAAAACCATCAGGTACCATAACTCTCTCCC
>DUOV01000018.1 GCA_012838615.1 Clostridia bacterium
ATATTTCCGTTTAAACTCAACAGCCGGATTAGTAAAAGCTTGACCGGTATGATAAGTATGTTGACCATAATTATATTCTCCATACCCCCAATATCCGCCATACCCGGTATTCCTCCTCTGATATTGTTGGTACTCATTCCATTGCCTAAATCTTTCTTCCCATTCACGCTGTTGCCGTGCTTGTCTTTCTTCTTGTTCTCTACGTTTTCTGGCTTCCTCAGCCCTTTTAAATTTATTCCCATACTCTAGAAATGAACTATACCTTTTGGTTTTGCCATACATAAGGTAGCTAGCATAGTCAAACAAGTACTCAGTAAACATATACTTTATATATTTTAAAAAAGATACAAACTTAGTCCCCAAAATAGGGAAGACAATAAAAAAGATTATTCCCAATAATACAACCGGATTAAATAATACAAGAAAACCTAAAGGCCCTGTAAATAAAAAAAGGAGCAAACAGCCACCCGTTGTCAAAAGGCCTAATATTCCTTTGCCAACATAATTTACCAGTTGGACAATCGTTTCAATTATACTTATTAGAACATCTAATAAGAAAGAAATAGCTTGTGTTATTCCATCTAGTGCTTTACCAAAAATTTTTTTAAAAAAATTCACATGTACAAACTCCTTTTGCACATTTAGCAATTTTCCGTAGAATATTGCAAATATTATATCAGAAATTATTAAGGCTGTACATTTATAATTTAAGTCAAAGCTTCAACGTAAAAAGCCTCTCCCGAAAGAGAAAGGCTTTTAATTACATCTCATTTAAAACCCGTTTTAAAAATTCTCTTGTCCTTTCATGTTTGGGGTTGTTAAAGATTTCCTTTGGACTGCCTTCTTCGGCAATTACCCCTTTATCCATAAATACTACTCTATCGGCTACTTCTCTAGCAAACCCCATTTCATGAGTTACGACTAACATAGTTAAGCCTGATTCAGCTAGTTCCTTCATAACTTTTAAGACCTCGCCGACCATTTCCGGATCTAAAGCAGAGGTTGGCTCATCAAACAACATTACATCTGGTTCCATAGAAAGAGCCCTGGCAATGGCCACTCGCTGCTTTTGTCCGCCAGATAGCTGTTTAGGTTTAGCGTTAATATATTGGTCCATTCCAACTACCTGCAAATATTTCATAGCTATCTTTTCGGCCTCTGCCCTGGTTCGTTTTAGTACTTTTACTTGCCCAACAACACAGTTATTTAAGACATTGTGATTATTAAACAAATTGAATTGTTGGAAGACCATGCCCATTTTGGCTCGGTACTCATAAATATTATGCTTTTGATCTAATATATTTTCACCGTTATAAATGATTTTACCACCACTAGGTTTCTCTAACAAATTAATACACCGAAGAAGGGTTGATTTACCAGAACCGGACGAACCAATCACACATACAACTTCTCCTTTGCTCACGGAAAAATTAATGTCTCTTAGCACTTCGTTGGTTCCAAAGGATTTGCTTAAATGTTGAATCTCGATTACCTTATTCATATTTTCTCCCCCTTCCTTCTAATCTAGTTTATCCGGCCAATTCTTAGACTTGCGAATCATATCTTCCGGTCTTTGGACCTGCATTTGGTTACCGGTCAAGTTATAATTTTCAGGGCCATCTAATTTTCTTTCGATAAAGCGCAAAATCCTTGTTATAGTAAAAGTCATCGTAAAGTAAATAATACTGGCCACGAAAAAGGATTCAAAATATCTAAAGTTATTGCCTGCAATTGATTTGGTTTGGAAAAACAACTCTGTTACAGAAATAACATTTAAAACTGAAGTATCTTTAATATTGATCACAAATTCATTTCCTGTAGCAGGTAAGATATTGCGAATAACTTGGGGTAAAACAATGTTCTGCATAGTTTGAAGATGATTCATGCCTATGGCATGAGCCGCTTCAAATTGTCCTCTATCAATAGAAATAATGCCGCCACGAACAATTTCGGCCATATAGGCCCCTGTATTTATAGAAACGATAAAAATCGCAGCGAAGGTTTTGTCCATATCTATCCCAAAAGCTAGAGCTGAACCGTAATAAATAACCATAGCTTGTACAATCATAGGTGTTCCGCGAAAAAATTCAACATAAAACGAGAGAAGACCATTGATTATCTTGAGAAAAGTTCTCTTTATTCCCGCTTCAGGTGATGGTACAGTTCGAACTACGCCGATCAGTAAACCAATAATGGAGCCCAAAATAGTACTAATAATAGAGATATATAGGGTCGTGCCTGCACCTCGGATAAACATTGGCCAATAATTGGTAACTATTTTTACTAACCATTCGTAAGTCATTTTTTCCCCCCTCAAAACAAGTATAAAACCGGCTGTATTGGAAACACAGTCGGTTTTACAGATTATTATTCTGCCGCCGGTTG
>DUOV01000175.1 GCA_012838615.1 Clostridia bacterium
AAGAACACAGTACATATTCTGCTGCTATCTTTTTAGAAGCCGCTGTCGACTTCTATGCTAAACATGGCATACATATTCAATGTGTTCAAACTGATAACGGTCTAGAGTTTACTAATCGTTTCTCTAATAGTCAGAAAGATAAACCTACTCTTTTCCAGACCACAGCTGCTCGTCTTGGTATTACTCATAAAACGATTAAGCCCTTTACACCTAGACATAATGGCAAAGTTGAGCGCAGTCATAGGGAAGATCAGAAACGTTTCTACAACTCTCACCGTTTTTACAGCTTCGATGATTTTGTTAATCAGCTTAAAAGATACTTAGTTAGAACTAACAAAATACCGATGCGGCCTTTAAACTATAATAATCCTCTTTCTTATCTTGCTTTACATCGTGTCCAACTTGTTTGACAAACCTACAAATTAAGGACTTTTAGCTGAGCTAAATAATTAAATAATTATAAAAATATTCGCATTTAAAAAAGGAAAATTAAGGAAATAAACGAATTAGTTTTTAAAACAATATTAGAAAGGAGATGTATAATGAAAAACTTCAAATTGGACTTGTCCAAAATGAAAATGACGGTGATTTTAACTCTTATCTTTGTCTTGCTTGGTAGTGTAATGGCTTATGCCGATACCGGGCAAACAGGTGCTGAGCTTGTGCTATTATCTACTACTGATCTTCACGGGTATGTTTTTCCAGTCAATTATTTTAATGGTAAAGATTTGAGAGGAACTTTATCTCGCGCTGCAACACTAATTAAAAATCAGCGGCAGAACCACGAAAATGTAATGTTGTTTGATGTAGGGGATACTATTCAAGGAAGCCAGCTGGTTTACTACTGGGGTGTTGTAAATCCATCCCACAGTCGTAATCTTGAACATGTCATGGCCAAAGCCATGAATTACCTTGGATACGATGTCATGGTTTTAGGAAATCATGAATTTCAAATTGGCAGAGATAATCTGCTTTCCTTCGTCAAAGATGCTGATTTCCCGGTTTTAAGTGCTAATACTGTATTTACCGGAACCAATGATCTAGTATTTGAACCCTACGCATTAATTGAAAAAGAGCTAAATGACGGAGAGAAGCTAAATGTAGGAGTAATAGGCTTAACCACCCCTCGTTGGGTCCAGTGGTATGGTGGAATGGTAGGATATGAATTTGATTCTACGGGTATGTATGAAGCAGCTGAAAAATTTGTGCCAGAAATGAAAGACAAAGGAGCAGATATTATTGTTGCCCTTATCCATGGTGGTCTGAGCGACGAAGAGACGAAAGAGGTTACTGCCGGTGAAGATCTGTTACCAGAGCATGATGTTTTGAGAATAGCCCGGCAAATACCTGACCTAGACGTTATTTTTTATGGACATACTCACAAAGTCAATACCCAAAAAGTAGCCAACGAAATATCAGGACGGGAAGTGCTCATAGTACAAGGCAAATGGCATGGTAGAGGTATAGGTAAGGCAATACTTAATCTGGCTAAAGACAGTAATGGTTCTTGGGAAATAGTATCCTCTGTAGGCGATGTATCACTAGTTACAGATGACGCTAATCAACCGGTAGAACCTAATCAGGACCTATTGTCCCATGTACAATCTTATCACGATGAAGCAATGGAATACATGGAAACGGTTATTGGTGAAAGCAAGGTAGAGTTAAATTCTAAAACAAGCAGGTATGCTGATACTTCATTATTCCAACTAATTGCCAAAGCCCAAAGGTGGGGGGTTGAAGTTTTATATAAAGATGTTGCGGAGGAAGCTTTGAAAAACCCCATTCTGTCAATGGTTGCTCCATTTTTAACCGGGGCTAATGGAGAAGATGATTATACCATGATTAAACCCGGGAAAATTGCCCTTAAAGATGTTGGGGCCATCTATCTGTACGATGATTTACTACAAGCCATAGAAATAGACGGCAAAACATTAAAAGCTTATTTAGAAAGGTCAGCTGAAAACTTCCTGCAGGTCACTCCTGATGCTGGTTACCAACCTATCTTGAATCCGGATTTTCATGGCTATTATTTTGATATGATCGAAGGCCTTAAGTATGACATTGACATTACCCAACCTGTTGGAAGTCGCATTAAAAACTTAACTTTCCAGGAAAGAGAAATACTGGATTCAGAAAAATTCACACTTCTTGTTCCTAATTTCCGAGCCGGAGGTGGCGGAGGATTCCCCGGAACCGGACCTGAGGCAAAAGTTTTATTTAATCTAACGGAAGGTATTGAGACCAGGGATGTTTTGATTGAATATATAAAAGAGTTTGGCACTATTGACCTTGAAGCAACTCATGATTGGAGTCTAGTACCCAACTTCCTAAAACATTGGTCAGCTGATTATGTGTATCCTCTCTTTAGAGCTGGTTTGATCTTAGGGGAAGAGCAAACCGGCAGGTTAATGTTAAATGATGCTGCCAGCAAACAGGAATTTATAGGTGCTCTGAATAAAATATTTGGTACAGATTTTGTAGCAGAAGATTTTTCTCCCATTACACGGGGAGAAGCAATTGACTTAGTTGCCGGTATTCTTCGCACAACTGACGAAGGTACATTCGAAGGGGAAGATTTATCAAATCTGGAGTATTTAGTTAGTTTAGAACTGATAAGCGGTTATCCTGATGGAACATACCGCCTAGAAAATGAGCTTACCCGCGGAGAAATGGCCGCTATCTTATTTAAGTGTCTAGAGAACTAGAAATATATTTTAAAAAACCAAGTGGGGAGAACCCCTTGGTTTTTTGTATTTTATGGCAAGGGATAAGTGGTAAAGCTGATTATGATTGAATTATTTCCGAGCAAAGAGTAAGCTAAATAAAAAAGCTACCTAATATGGCTAGGAGGTTAATATGTATATCATTGAAACAGCCAGGCTTGGTTTAAGGGATTGGCAAGAATCGGACCTGTCTCCTTATGCGGCAATGTGTAATGATCCTAGGGTAATGGAGTTTTTTCCCAAGACTTTAACGAAAGAGGAAGCCAGGGAGATGATCAACCGCTTAAAACAGCATATAGCTGCCAAAGGTTACGGGTTTTGGGCGGTAGACATAAAAACTACAGGAGAGTTTATTGGTTTTGTTGGCCTGGAAACTCCCCGTTTCGAGGCTGATTTTACACCTTGTGTAGAAATTGGGTGGAGATTGGCTTACCAGTACTGGAATAAGGGTTATGCCCAAGAAGCTGCTAGAAAGTGCCTGGAATTTGGCTTTAACCATTTAGGTCTTACGGAGATCGTGGCTTTTACCCCGATTTTGAACAAAAGATCTATTAACGTAATGAAAAAGATAGGCATGACTTATGTTAAAGATTTTGATCACCCTAATATAAAATTAGGAAGTCCTTTAAGAAAGCATGTTTTATATAAGATTGCTTCTAAGCATTGCTCTATGGTAATATTTTAAATATTAGAATTTCCTGTAGGAAAGAAACGTTCAATCTTATACATATATGAAGGAGACGATAAAATGGCAATCAACTTAAAAGGAAGAAGTCTACTAACCCTAATGGATTATTCCCCTATTGAAATTCGTTATCTTCTAGATTTAGCTAAAGACTTAAAAACTAAAAAAAGGATGGGCGTATATAATTATCTTCTTAAAGGTAAAAATATTGTGCTTTTGTTTGAAAAAACATCTACTCGAACTCGGTGTGCCTTTGAAGTTGCCGCTTTAGAAGAAGGAGCCCATGTAACATTCTTAGATTCGAGTAGTTCTCAGATGGGCAAAAAAGAATCCTTGGAAGATACAGCTAAAGTATTAGGAAGATTTTATGATGGGATAGAGTATAGGGGCTACGACCAAAAAGTAGTTGAAGATTTGGCTAAATACTCGGGGGTACCTGTTTGGAACGGTCTGACAGATGTAGATCATCCTACGCAAATTTTGGCTGATCTATTAACAATTGAAGAACATGTTGCCAAACCTTTAAATAAAGTAAAAGTTGCTTTTGTAGGAGATATTAGAAACAATATGAGTTATGCTTGGATGTATGGAGCAGCTAAGATGGGAATGTATTATTTAGCCTTAGGACCAAAAGAATTGTCTCCTGATGAAAAAATTTTAGCTAAAGTGCAGAAAGTAGCTAAAACAACAGGTGCTACTATTGAAATAGCCCATGCTCTTGAAGCTCTTAATGGTGCTGATGTGGTCTATACAGACGTTTGGGCATCGATGGGTGAAGAGACGGAGATTCCTGAACGGGTTAGACTGCTGACACCTTATAAAGTTACTAAGGAATTATTGAAAAAAACAGCCAATCCGGATGTCATATTTATGCATTGCCTTCCGGCCTTTCACGATTTTGAAACCAAATTAGCCAGAGAAGCTATGGAAAAAGGTTATGATATACGGGAAGTTACTGATGAGGTGTTCAGAAGTAAGCATTCAGTTGTTTTTGATCAGGCAGAAAACAGGATGCATACTATAAAAGCTGTGATGGTAGCTACTTTATAAATTAGTGGTAATAAAAGGTAGTAAAAGAAGGAATTTTACACTAAAGCTAGAAACTAAAGATAGTCAGAAATTAAATATATATAATTTCTCCGAGTCATATTCCCTAAACCGTAGGCATTGGGAATATGACCGAACTTACAAAGGTAAGTAAACGGTTAAACGGGAAACTGTTTAGCCCCCCTGTTAGGAAAGGAGATGGTAAAGCATAAAATATTGTGCTATTAATTCCAGACAGGGCTGTCTGGAATTTTTTTAAGAAATTTATTGGGAGGTAAATAATTATGTGGAAAAAAGCTAAGTTAGGAGCAAAATTATTAGTTATTTTATGTATAGTAGGATTATTGTTTACAGGTTGTGGAAAGACTGAATCAGATACCCCATCAAACAATGACCCTGTAGAACAAAGTGAACTGGCAGGTAAAAAAATAGTTTTAGCAACTACGACCAGTACTCAAGACTCCGGTCTTTTAGATGTATTAGTTCCTGCTTTTGAAGAAGAAACAGGTATTGAGGTAGATGTTGTGGCAGTTGGTACAGGACAAGCTATTACCCTAGCTAAAGAAGGTAATGCTGACGTTCTGTTAGTTCATGCCCGGGCTGATGAAGATAAATTTGTAGAAGAAGGTTATGGTTCCGAAGCATGGGATGTAATGTATAACCAATTCTTAATTGTCGGTCCTGCTGAAGATCCGGCAGGTGTAAAGGATTCAGCTAGCGCAGTAGAAGGATTACAAAAAATAGCTGAAACTGGCGCCAAGTTTGTTTCCAGGGGAGACGATTCGGGCACTCATAAAAAGGAACTTAAAATTTGGAAAGAAGCAGGAATCGATCCTAGTGGCCAAGAATGGTATTTATCAGCTGGTCAGGGAATGGGAGACACTTTGAAAATGGCTGATGAATTGAGAGCTTATGCCTTAACTGATGAAGCAACTTTTTTAGCTATGGATCTGGAATTGGAAGTTGTTTCTAAGGGTGATCCCAGTTTGTTAAATCCTTATGGCATAATAAAAGTTAACAGCAGCAAAGAACAGGAAGCTGCTAGTGCCTTTATTAATTTCATAGTTGGCGAAGAAGGGCAAAAGATAATCGGGGAATTTGGTAAGGAAAAGTTTGGTAGCCCCCTCTTTACGCCGGATGCAAAAAAACGCTAAGAGTAAATAGAATCTTATTTCCAAATGACACATAGAGTGAGAAATAAAGAGGTATAGATAACAGATGGAGAGTTTAAGGCAGGTTGTCGGAATGCTTATATCGGGTGATCCCGATCTATACGAAATAATTTTTCTTTCCCTGCGGGTTTCTTTTACGGCAGTTGCCCTGGGGATACTGTTTGGTATCCCCTTAGGGGCTTTTTTATCTTTTAAAGATTTTAGAGGCAAACAATTGGCAGTTAATGTCTTATACACATTTATGGGTTTGCCTCCTGTGTTAGCAGGGTTGTTTGTCTACTTTTTAGTTACCAGGCATGGACCTTTAGGTAAATGGCAGTTGCTCTTTACACCTAGGGCTATGATCATGGCTCAATTCCTTTTAGTTTTTCCAATTATTGCAGGCCTATCAATGGTGGCTATAAATAGTAAGGCAGAACGTTATGTGGCGACGGCTATTTCTTTGGGAGCCAATTCCCAGCAAGTAGCTTGGACAGTAATTAAAGAGGCTCGCTTAGGAATTATGGCAGCTATTATAACAGCTTTTGGACGAGCTATAGCTGAGGTAGGTGCCGTAATGCTTGTAGGGGGTAATATTGAACATAGCACCAGGGTTATGACAACAGCTATCATGATGGAGACCCGGAAAGGAAATTATACTTTAGCCCTGGCCCTGGGGCTTGTGTTGCTCACCATTTCGTTTATTACTAACTCCCTACTTAACTATTTTCAACGTGAGGTACGAACTTGATGTCTATGATGTTGGAGTTATGTAACATAACCAAAATTTACGGTACAAAGACAGTCCTAAACCAAATTTCTTACAAGTTTACCCCCGGTAAGACTTATGCTTTAATAGGGCCTAGCGGAGCAGGGAAGAGTACTCTCTTAAAAATCATAGATTTACTAGAGAATCCCTCTGATGGGCACATCCTATATAATGGTTCAGAGGTTAAAAATGATACGGAAAGACTTGCCTTACAGCGCAAGCTTGGTATGGTCTTTCAGCAGCCGGTGCTTTTTTCCGGGACTGTCCTGGATAACGTTTTTTATGGTTTAAAAGTAAGGGGACAGAAACTGGCTTCAAATAAGGAAAAATTGCTCCATACTCTGGAAAAGGTAGGGTTGGTCAAAATGGAAAGACAACAAGCTAC